>JBAQKU010000247.1:0-19731 GCA_049301315.1 Telluria sp. | reverse complement strand
GGCCAAGGCGCCGCAGCAGCGCGGCCAGGCGCAGTTTGGCGAACACCAGCAGCAGCAGCGAGCCAAGCCCGAGCAGCGCGCTCGGGGCGTGAAAGCGCGGGAAATCGGCGCCCAGCAAGGGGCCGAGCTGGCCCTGGGCGATCACGATCGCCGCGCCTAACGTGAAGCCGCTCATTACCGGACGCGAGAAGAAGTTGGCAAGAAAACCGATGCGCAGGATGCCGCATAACAGCAGCACCGCGCCCGACAGCAGCGCCAGTTGCGCCGCCAGCACCAGGTACAGGCCGGAGCCGGCGCCAGCCAGCGGCGCCAGCGCGGCGGCCGTCATGAGCGAGATGATCGCCATCGGGCCGACCGACTGCGTCATGCTCGATCCGAACAAGGCATACAGGACCGGCGGCAGGATGCTCGCATAAATACCGACCACGGGCGGCATGCCCGCCACCAGGGCGTAGGCCATGCCCTGCGGGATCATCATCATCGCGACCACGATACCGGCGCCGATGTCGCCTGGCAGCAGCGCGCGCCGGTACTGCCTCAACCATTGCAGCATGTCTTGTTCCAGCTAGAAAAGATTGCAAGCCTAACACGCCGGCACGGGGTTGTGACACGGTTCCGGCGGGCGGAAATATTTGAATGCGCGCCATATGTGCGAAAGCGCACGGTCAGGCGCAAGCCTCGCGCCAATACTGCCCCCGTATAGGAAAGGAGCCACACATGGAACCGAACCCGGACATCAGCAGCATGAGCACCCGTGTCGATACTGTAGCGGACAAGCAGAACGCAATCCAGAGCCGGCAGGACCAGAAGGACGCGCAAGGCGAGCCGCGCAAGAGCGACCAGGCGGTGCAGACCGGGATCGAGGAGCAACCTGCGCCGCCCATGCCCAAACAGCACCTTAGCAAGCCCGGCTTTGAATCGGAAATGCACCCCAGGCCGAAGTTCATGGCGACGCACTACAAAGGCAGCGGCAAGCTGCAGGGCCAGGTCGCGATCGTGACCGGCGGCGATTCGGGCATCGGGCGCGCAGTCGCCGTGCTGTTCGCGCGCGAAGGCGCCGACGTCGCGATCTTCTACCTGAACGAGCATGACGACGCCGCCGAAACCCAGCGCTGCATCGAGGCCGAGGGCCAGCGCTGCGTGACGGTGGCCGGCGACGTCAAGGACATGGAATTTTGCCAGGAGGGGGTCGACCGGATCGTCGCGCAATGGGGGCGCCTCGATGTGCTGGTCAATAACGCCGCCTTCCAGGAACACGCGCATTCGCTGCTGGACCTGACCGAGGAACGTTTGGACGAAACCATGCGCACCAACATCTACGGCTATTTCCACATGGCGAAGGCGGCCCTGCCCTACATGAAGCGCGGCGCAGCCATCATCAACACCGGTTCCGTGACCGGCCTGAAGGGTTCGGGCCATCTGCTCGACTATGCGGCAACCAAGGGCGCGATCCATGCGTTTACCATGTCGCTGGCCGAAAACCTGCTCGAGCAGGGCATCCGGGTGAACGCCGTCGCGCCCGGCCCGGTATGGACGCCGCTCAATCCGGCCGACCAGTCGCCCGAGAAGATCGCCAGCTTCGGGCAAAGCACCAGCATGCGGCGCGCCGCGCAGCCGGAAGAAATCTCGCCGGCCTATGTGTACCTGGCGTCCTCGGTCTGTTCCAGCTACGTCACGGGAATCGTGCTGCCCATCACCGGCACGGTGGGCGAATAAAAGGGGGCCGGCACATGCCACGCAGCTTATGGAAAGGCGCGATCAGCTTCGGCCTGGTGCATATCCCGGTCGAGATGTATCCGGCCGTGCGCGAGCACGCGCTCGACCTGACCATGCTCGACCGGCGCGACTTCTCGCCCGTCGGCTTCAAGCGCTACAACAAGAACAACAACAAGGAAGTGAGCTGGGACGATATCGTCAAGGGCTATGAATACACCGACGGCGAATACGTCGTGCTGTCCGAAGAAGACCTGCGCCGCGCCAACCCGGAAGCGACCGGGACCATCGACATCCTGGCCTTCGTCGATGCCGGCGACGTGCCGCTGCTGTACTACGAGCAGCCCTACTACCTGGCGCCCGGCAAGGGCGGCGACAAGGTGTACGCGCTGCTGCGCGAAACCTTGCGCAAGACCGGCAAGATCGGCATCGCGACGGTGGTGATCCGCATCAAGCAGCACCTGGCGGCGCTGGTGTGCGTAGGCGACACCATCGTGCTCAATACGCTGCGTTTCAGCGACGAGATCCGCAGCACCGACGAACTCAAGATTCCCGCGGCCGATGCGAAGGCGAGCGCCATCTCCGACAAGGAGCTGCAGATGGCGACGGCGCTGGTCGAAGGCATGAGCGACGAGTGGCATCCCGAGCAGTATCACGACACCTACCGCGAGGACATCCTTGCGCTGGTCGAGAAGAAGGTGGCCGCGAAGGAAACCAAGACCATCACCATGCCCGGGCCGGAACGCGAGCGTGCTCCGAGCAACGTGGTCGACCTGGTGGCCCTGCTGCAGCAAAGTATCGGCAAGAAACCGGCCAGGCAGGCCAGCGCCAAGCGCGGCGAGGAGGAGGACGAAGCGCCTGCGCCGAAAACCCGCAAGGCGCCCGCCAAGCCCAAGGCCGCCGCCGCCAAGCGCAAGTCGGCCTGATTCGATGAGCGCTTTCCTGGACCTGTTGCAATGGCCGGCCATGGGCGTGACCCTGCTCGCATCGTGGATGCTCGCCTCCAAGCAGGCCGGCAAGCGCATGGTCGGATTCTGGCTGTTCGTGCTCAGCAACCTGTTATGGATTGCATGGGGCTGGGGCGACGAAGCCTACGCATTGATCGCGCTTCAGGTCGGCCTGATCGCGCTCAACATCCGCGGCATCGTCAAGAACGAAGAGGCCTGAGGCGTTTTAATGCCCGATGGCGGCCCTGACGAGTGTTGCCAGGGAAGTCGTCGGACGACCGATCAGTTCGCTCAACTGATGACGGTCGTCAAACAGGCCGCCCTTGGAGGCTCCAACGTCCGATTCAGCCAGCAGCGTTGCCAACCCTTCCGGCAGTCCCGCGCCGACCAACGCCGCCTTGAAATCGGCTTCCGGCAGGTTCCGGTACGCGACCGCCTTGCCGGACTGCCGGGCGACTTCCCCGGCAAGTTCGGACAGCGAATACGATTCGTCGCCTGCCAATTCATACACCCGCCCTGCCTGATCGTCGCCGGTCAGGACGGCCGCTGCCGCCGCGGCATAGTCGGATCGCGCCGCCGAAGCGATCCGGCCTTCACCGGCACTACCCAGGACAACGCCGTGCTGCAATGCCACGGGAACGCTCGCCAGGTAATTCTCGGTGTACCAGCCATTGCGCAGTAACACATACGGCAGGCCGGAGGCCGCCAGTAGCGCTTCGGTTTGCTTATGCTCGGCCGCCAGTGGGAGCGGCGAGGTATCGGCCCGCAGGATGCTGGTGTACGCGACAAGCTTGACGCCGGCGCGCTTGGCTGCCTCGATGGCCGCACGGTGCTGCGCGACGCGGCGCCCGACTTCGCTCGATGAAATCAGCAGCAACTTGTCCGCGCCCTGGAACGCTTTTTCGAGGCTGCCGGGCTGGTCGTAGTCGGCCTGCCTGACCTGCACGCCGCGCGCGGCAAGGTCCTCGACCCGATCCGGCTTGCGCACCGCGGCGACGATCGCGCCTGCCGGTACTGTCTGTAGAAGGTTTTCAATGACCAGGCGGCCAAGTTGACCAGATGCGCCAGTTACAACAATCATGATGGAACTCCTTGGGTTTGCGATAGAGAGGTCTATAATAGCGACGAAGCTAACTTTTCGGAAGTACGCACAAAAAGGTAAGTGTAAAATGCAAAACGACAGGATCGAGGCCGACAGCGATGTCACCCTGGCAGCCCGCTTCGAGCGTGGCGATTTATTTGCGGAGCAGTGTCCCTCGCGCGAAGTACTCAAGCATGTGACCAGCCGCTGGGGCGTGCTGCTGCTTGTTGCTTTACTGGCCGGAACGCATCGTTTCAGCGACTTGCGGCGCAAGGTCAACGGCATCAGTGAAAAGATGCTGGCTCAGACCTTGCAGTGGCTCGAAAGCGATGGGTTCGTCGAGCGAATTTCGTATCCAGTCGTGCCGCCGCATGTGGAATACACGCTCACGCCGCTAGGGCAAGAGATTGGAAAGAAGGTCGAAGCGCTGGCGGACTGGATTGAAGGCAACCTTCCGGAGATTATGGCTGCCCAGCAATCGCGCGCTGCATGATTGCTTCCATCATGCCCTGGGGTGATGCATACGCTTGCCGTCACGCCATGGCCGCGTTCGGATCCATCCACATCAGTTCCCAGATATGGCCGTCCAGGTCCTGATAGCCCTGGCCGTACATGAAGCCATAGTCCTGCGGCGCCTTGTAGGTGCTGCCGCCCGCTGCGACTGCATCGGCGATCATGGTGTCGACGTGCTCGCGGCTCTCCATCGACAGGCAGATCAGCACTTCGGTGCTCTTGGTCGCGTCGCAGATTTCCTTGGGGGTGAACGACTTGAACTTCGGTTCGGTCAGCAACATCACGAAAATCGTGTCGGACACGATCATGCAGGTTGCCGTCTCGTCGGTGAATTTTGGATTGAAGGTATAGCCAAGCCGGGAAAAGAAGTGGACCGATCTGGCGAGGTCCTTGACCGGCAGGTTCACAAAGATGTTGGTAGCCACGTTGCCTCCATGGTTGACTTGACGCCGCTTGAGTGAGCCGCCCGATTGTACGCCTATGGCTTGAAACCGAGCCGTTTCATGGCCGCGCCCAGGCTGCGCGCACTCCTGGCGTAGGCGGCCCACGGCGCGTTGCCCTTGTCGAGCCGGGTATGCGCGTTGCGTACATTCCACTGGTCGCCCGCCTTGACTGTCATCAGTTCATCCCACCCCAGCGGCACCGAAATGCCCAGCCCGGGCCGCACCCGCGCCGACCAGGCACAGGCGGTCGTGGCGCCCTGCCCGTTGCGCAGATAATCGATGAAGATCTTCCCGACCCGATTGCGCGGCCCGCTCTTGAACGCGAACCGCTCCGGCAGCGTGGAAGCGAGGTGGCGCACGATCGCCTGCGAAAAATCCTTCACCGTGTCCCATTCGAGGGAAGGCTTGAGCGGCACCACCACATGCAGCCCCTTGCCGCCGCTCGTCTTCAGGAACGACGCCAGCCCGAGTTCATCGAGGAAGGCATGCATCAGCTGGGCCGCCTCCCGCATCGCCGGCCACTCGACACCGCTGCCGGGATCCAGGTCGAACACCATCCGGTTCGGTGTCTGGTAGGTTTTCCCCACCGCATTTTGCGTGTGGAACTCGATCACGTTCCACTGCGCCGCCGACAGGATGCCCTGCGTTCCGGCGATTTCCAGCATCGCGGGGTGACCCGGGTCGAGCGCGCTGTCCATCTGCCTCACCCCGGGCAGCTTGCGTACATCGGCGTGCTTCTGGAAAAACAGGTCGCCGCCCACGCCGGCCGGTGCGCGCACCAGCGCCACCGGCCGCCCTTTCAGGTGCTCCATCATCAGCGTGCCGACCAGCGCGTAGTAGCGCACCAGTTCGATCTTGGTGACGCCGCTTTGCGGATCGACCAGGCGCTCGCCGTGGGTGACCTTGAAGTCATCGGGCAGCTTGCCCGCAGGTGCAACTGCCGGCTCCGGCTGCTCCACCGCCGCCACCTGCAGCGCGACTTCACGCGTGATGCGTTTGGCAGGCTTGTCGCTGCGCAGGCCGTGAAATACCGGGTGACGGATCGAGCCGCTTTTGGTCCACTCCGCAAAGCTCACTTCGGCGATCAGCGTCGGCTTGACCCAGTGCGGCTTGCGCCCCGTCACCGCCTCGGGCGGAAACGGACTCTGGCCGGTATCGAGCTCGCTCAGCCTGGCCTTCAGCTCGCGCAGGGTGGCCTCGTTGAAACCGCTGCCGACACTGCCGGCGTATTGCAGCACGCCATCCTTGTCGTAGGTCCCCAGCAGCAGCGAACCGATGCCGGGGCGCGTGCCTTGTGGGTCGGTGTAGCCGCCGATCACGAATTCCTGGCGCTGCGCGCACTTGAGCTTGATCCATTCCGACGAGCGGCGCGTGACATAACGCGCATCGCGGCGCTTGCCGATCACGCCTTCGAGTCCCAGCTTGCAGGCGGCCTCGACCAGGTGTTGCGGGTCCGCCGCGAATTGCTCGCTGAAGCGCACCGCCTCGCAGCCCGATTTCTCCAGCACTGCCTGCAAGATGGCGCGGCGCGCTTCGAGCGGAACGTCGCGCATGTCGTAGCCCTTGAAATACGGAATGTCGAACAGGAAGTAGACGATCGCGGCCGTATTCGAACCGTCGAACGCAAGCTGCAGCAGGCCAAAGTTGGGGCGCCCTTCTTCATCGTGCACCACGATCTCGCCGTCGTACCAGCCATCGGGCAACTTCATCTTGAGCAGTTGCTGGTGCAGCGATTCGAGCCTGTGCGTCCAGTCGTGGCCGTTGCGGGTAAACAATTGGACTTTCTTTCCCTCAACCCGGGTCAGCAGCCGGTAGCCGTCGAACTTGATCTCGAAGATCCAGGCTTGCGGGCTCGATGGTGGCTTGTCGACCAGCGTGGCCAGTTGCGGCGCCAGCGTTGCGGGCAACTCGGCCTTGAGCGCTTCCGGCGGCATCGCCTTGTTCGCGGCACGCCTGGCTGGCACACCGGCGGCCTTTTTCACGGCCGGCTTCGGGGCCGGCAGCTCGCTGACGCTGTCGGGCATCTCGTCGACCACGGAAAACTCGGCGGACGGGCGCGCATAGTCGTCCTTCTCCTTGATCAACAGCCACGGCTCCTGCTTTTCGCCCTTGCCTTTCATGCGCACCAGCACCCACTTGCCGTGCATCTTGTGCCCATGCATCTCGAATTTCAGGTTGCCGCTCTGGTAGCCCTTGCGCGGATCGTCGAGCGGCTCCCAGGTGCCCTTGTCCCAGATGATGACCTTGCCCGCGCCATACTGTTTCTCCGGAATGGTGCCTTCAAAACTCGCATACGAGATCGGGTGGTCCTCTACGTGCACCGCCATGCGCTTGTCGTGGGTGTCGTAGCTCGGCCCCTTGGGCACGGCCCAGCTCTTCATGGTGCCGTCCAGTTCGAGACGGAAGTCATAGTGCAGCCGGCTCGCCCAATGTTTCTGGATCACAAAAGTGAGCGCCCCGACGCCAGCTTGTCCGCCTTCGGCCGGCTCGTTCGTGATCGAGAAATTGCGTTTGGATTTATATACTTTGAGCGCGTCCGCCATGGGGGCTACCGTTTGCAAGCGACATTGCCCAGTCTAATCAGACCGTTCGCGGGGTGACTGTACGCCAACTAACCGAGCCAACGCACGATGCAAGATTGTAAGGAGTTGTAAGGATGGTCAACTGGGCGGCAGCGGCGCCCGTTTATCTGCTTGTAACACACTGAAGTGCCCTACCCTATCACTACGCTTAAGGAAATACCATGCAAAAAGTCATCGCTGCTTTGATCGCCGGCCTGTTCGCCACTTCGGTATTCGCACAAGCCCCGGCAGCTCCTGCCACGCCTGCTACCCCAGCGACTCCGGCTGCTCCTGCTGCGAAAGTAGCCAAAGCCGAAGCCAAGGAAACGAAAGCGGTTGCCAAAGCGGACGCCAAAGAAACCAAGGCCGATGCCAAGGCAGATGCAAAGGTAGAGAAAGCTGAAGCCACGGCAACGGCCGACGTTGCCAGCGCCACTGCCGATGCGAAGAAGAGCAAGGCAAATGCAAAGAAGAAATCGGCAAAAGCAAAAGCTGACGCTGCAGAGAAGAAAACATCCGACGTGGCCGAGGCCAAGAAAGACGCAGCAACCAAGTAATTGCTATAGCGTTCGGCAACATCAACAGGGCCCGTGGATCGGGCCCTGTTTTTTTATTGGACGATGCAATACGGCTACATTAAACTTGTTCTACAATCTGGCAAAGATGCCAACCGCGAATTTCAGGAGAATCCCGCTTTGCACAACATCGTTTTCCTGGACCGCGACAGCTTGGCGACTGAGGTGAGGCGGCCATCCTTTGAACACGCGTGGACCGACTACCCGGCCACCGACCAGGGTGACGTGGTGGAGCGGCTGCGCGATGCGACCATTGCGATCACCAACAAGGTGCCGCTGCGCGCGGCCGAGATCGCACAGTGTCCCAAGCTCAGGATGATTGCCGTCGCCGCCACCGGCACCGACAACGTGGACCTGGCAGCCTGTCGCGAACGCGGCATCGTCGTATCGAACATCCGTAATTACTCGGTGGTGGCGGTACCGGAACACTGTTTCACCCTGATCCTCGCGCTACGCCGTAATTTGCGCGCCTACTGCGCCGATGTCGATGCCGGGCTGTGGCAGAAATCGAGCCGATTCTGCCTGCTTGGCCATCCTGTCGCGGACCTGGCGGGCAGCCGCCTCGGCATCATCGGCTACGGCGTACTCGGGCACAAGGTCGCACAGCTTGGGCGCGCGTTCGGGATGGACGTGTGCGTGGTGTCGCGTTCCGCCGTCCCCGACCCCGATGTGACGGTGCTGGCGCTCGACGAGCTGCTGCGCACCAGCGATGTAATCAGCCTGCACGCGCCGCTCAATGAAACGACGCGCAACATGATCGGCGCGGCGCAACTGGCGAGCATGAAGCCGACTGCGCTGCTGATCAACACGGCGCGCGGAGGTCTGGTGGACGAAGCGGCGCTGGCCCATGCGCTGAGCAACGGCGTCATCGGCGGCGCCGGCTTCGACGTGCTCAGCAAGGAGCCGCCGTCGCCGGACAATCCGCTGCTGGGGCTGCACCTTCCCAACTTCATCCTGACGCCGCACATTGCATGGGCCAGTGCCGGCGCCATGCAAACGCTGGCAAATATGCTGATCGACAATATCGAAGCGTTCGTCTCGGGCGAACCGCGCAATGTGGTGACTTAGTACGTCTAACGAAACCTTTCAATCGGCGACCTTGCGCGGCGTCGCGAGTTCGGGGCTGGCTAGGCCTCACGCCTTGCCAGCGCCAAGAAGGCGCCCAGTCCCAGCATTGTGACGCCTGATATCTTGGTGAGTACTCGAGCGCGAGCGGCGCGCGCGACGCCTGACTTGAGTAAGCGATCAGCTGTGAAAACCGCGATGACGTCGACCGTCGTGTTAAGGGTGACGCAAATGCTTCCAAGTATCACCAACTGTGGGGCCAAGGGTTCGCCCGACGAGACAAACTGAGGCAGAAACGCCAAAAAGAAAAGCGCGGTCTTGACGTTTAACGCCTCAACAATGATTCCCTCGCACAGTGAACGGCGCCCCCCCTGAGAAGCAACGGGCGCCATTGTGAGCGCCTGTTCCTTGCGCAGAAGCAGGCGAATCCCCATGTAGACGAGATAGGCAGCGCCAAGGTACTTGACCAGGTTGAAGGCGACGGCGGACTGGGCAACGATCAGCGACAGGCCGAGCGCCGCCCCGAGAACGTGGAGCATTCCGCCGATTCCGGTGCCGAAGCATGAGGCCAAGCCTTCTGCGCGCCCGCCAGCGACGGTACGGGCGACGACGTAAGCAATGGCCGGACCAGGGGTGATTGCAAGGACCACGGCGGCGATTACGAAGGCAAGGAATGACATGGTGTCGGTGTCTTTCAGGTGAGGACCAGCGCCGGCTGGCCTGTTAGGTCAAATTACAAACAGGTAGAAAATTTATGCCGACTTGGCCGACATGGCGGCGGCACAAGCGAGCATGGCATCGCCAATCAGTCGGTCACCTTGGCCCTTGAGCGTCGCGCCGGCGCTGCGTATGTCACGAACTTCCTTGGTCTGGCTCAGTTTTGACTTGCCGACAAGGCGCGTGATTTCAATCTCCAGCCCCACGATGGCCTTGAGCATCGTGTCGATGTCCTCCTTGGAGCTGTCCGTCATCTTCCATGGTTCCGGCTGTGACGCTTCATGGATTCGGGTCAAGCGGGCAACCATGCCGCGCACGAAGCGTTCGTCGTCGCGGATGGTGATGCGTCCGTAGGCATGGGCCACCAGGTAATTCCAAGTGGGTACCTGCTTGTGGAACTCATGCTTGGACGGATACCAATTGGGTGAAACATACGCATCGGCGGCCCGAAAGACCACCAGTACCTCATCGCCATCGGATACGTCCTTCCACACTGGGTTGGCGCGCGCCACATGGGCATTCAGCACACCCATCTCGCCCGGCTGGGAAGTGAGTTCAAAAGGAATATGGTTGGCATCCAGTCCACTTGCGCCATGCGTGACCAGTATTCCAAAAGGATGTTGCTTGATGAGCTCATGCAGCACTTCTGTACGAGGCTCATCGAAATGGGCGGGTACATACATATTCAGTTCTCCCGGTCGTAACGCTAATTGAGACGCTTATGCCTTTGCAGGCAGTACTGGCTCTGGTCCGAGGTGGATTATCGCTATTTTCTGGATTACTATGTAGGTCCACAATCGATCAATTTCAGTAGACCAGAATCGTATGCCACGACGACCCCAAGCGGTGGATTTGCCGCCCATTAGCGGTTTGGACCGTACAAGCGGGCATCTTGGCCGCCAATTGACGCACGCTCTGCGCGAGGCAATACGTGCTGGCAACTTGAAGCCCGGCGATCTTCTGCCTTCGACCCGTCAGCTAGCCGGCGCGCTCGATATCGCGCGCGGCACCGTCCTGGAGGCGTACGAACAACTGATCGCCGAGGGATTTCTCGAAGCACAACCAAGGGCGGGCACGCGAGTCGCTTCCGCACTGACCCCATCGCGGTCCGCTGCCGGCGGTTCGCAAAAGCGGGCGGCAAACGCCACGCCCACGTCACTTCCGGCACCTGCAGCCGCCTTCGCCAAAGTCGCGGAGCAATTTAAGCCGCTCCCACCGGTACCCTTTGCTGTTTCCGTTCCCACAGGCCCGGCAGCGCCCGATGAAACGTGGCGACGACTCGGCAACCGTATCCGCGCCCGAGGACCAGGCGCGCCCTCGGGCTATGACGATCCTCAAGGTGTCAAACCCCTGCGCGAAGCCGTGGCTGAGTACGTGCGCAGGTCGCGCTCGGTACAGTGCAGTGCTGAACAAGTCATCATCACGACGGGAACCCAGCAAGGGTTGTACGTCGCTTGCCAGGTGCTGCTGGGCGTCACCGACATCGCGTGGGTGGAAGACCCCGCCTATCGGGGCATTACGGGAATTCTCGAAAGCACAGGGCGGCAGGATCGCATGGTGCGCGTTCCAGTTGACGATACCGGCATCGACGTCGACGCAGGCGTGGCAATGGCAGAGAATGCGCGTGCTGCATTCGTCACGCCTTCGCATCAGTATCCGTTGGGAATGCCGATGAGCATGGGGCGCAGGAATGCACTGCTGGCCTGGGCACAGAAGAACGGCGCCTGGATCGTAGAGGACGATTACGACAGCGAACTGCGCTATGCCGGACATCCGTTTCCTTCGCTGCAGGGCTTGGCACCGGATCGCGTCGTCTATCTTGGCACCTTCAGCAAGATCCTGTTTCCCTCGCTGCGCCTTGGCTATGCCATCGTTCCCGACGCTTTGGTACCCGCCTTCTGCGGTGCGCGTGTACTGATGGACAGACATACGCCAAGCGCCGACCAGCACGTCCTCGCCGCTTTCATCACCGAAGGTCATCTGGATCGGCATATCCGACGCATTCGCGGCGTGTACGCTGACCGGCGAAGCCAGCTGGTAGGCATGCTCGATCGATGGATTCCCAAGGATCTTGGATGGCTGCAGCCAAGCGATCAGGGCATGCACCTGGTGCTCTGGGTAGCGCGCGGTATCGATGACGTCCTGCTGGCGTCACGCGCCGTGGAGGCTGGAGTCGCCGTGCGTGCAGTGTCTCCAATGTATTCGGAGGGCAATGGCCGCTCAGGACTCATCCTCGGTTTAGGTGGATTCAGCAACGAGCAGATGGAGGCAGCCGTTCGCATCCTTGCTGCACTCATCATGTCGATGAGAAAGACCAAGCGGCGCATACAGGCTACTTCGTGAAGGCCCAAGCTCAGTGTACGGTGAATGTTGCTCTCGCGGCAAGGGGAGGTTTTGTTAGAGGTACTTAATCGCGGTCAAACGCCAAAATCAAGTAAGCTCGATTGAAGTCGAATCGACCAAGAAGATTCTGATATTGCACTTGCGTTCACCCGACCGGATCGCCTGAGGCCTTGCGATGACACCGATTCACGAACTTCTCGCGCGCATCCGATGGGATCCGGAATACGGCGCGGCACAGTTCGTGGTCGGCTACCATGACCGCGTTACCCGGTCGCAAGTCAAAGTACCGCTTGAGCGCATCCACGAACCCGGCGGTTTCGCGTTCGAGGTCGAGGCAGAGGATGGCGCCGTGCGCACCGTCCCCTATCACCGCGTTCGGAACGTGTGGCGCAATGGCGAGCTGATCTGGCACCGCGAAGCGCCTCGTGCATGAGCTGACAGTCCGTCGGCGCGCATGCGTGCGGCCGGTCACCCCGTTCTGCGTTCAAAATAGCCTGCCCCCTCATCAACCGCGGAGAAAGAATGCTGCTCGCCACCTTCAACGTCAACGGACTCAACAGCCGGCTTCCGGCCCTGCTGCAATGGCTCGAGGAAAAGCAGCCAGATGTCGCCTGTTTGCAAGAGTTAAAGATGCCGCATGAAAAATTCCCCATCGCCGCAATCAACGAGGCAGGCTACCAGGCTGTCTGGCACGGTCAAAAGAGCTGGAACGGGGTGGCGATCCTTGCACGCGGCGTGGCGCCGCATGAGGTGGGGCGCGGTCTTGCGGGCGATCCGGAGGATGCGCAGAGCCGCTATATCGAAGCGATGGTCAATGGCGTGCTGATCGCCTGCCTGTATCTGCCAAACGGCAACCCTGCGCCCGGACCGAAGTTCGATTACAAGCTGAAGTGGTTCGAACGGCTCATTTCGCATGCCGCAGAGCTGCTTGCGAGTGGCACGCCAGTCGTCCTCGCGGGCGATTTCAACGTCATGCCGACCGACCTCGACGTCTACAAGCCCGAGCGCTGGGTCAACGATGCGCTGTTCCGCCCTGAATCGCGCGAAGCATTTCACCGGCTGCTCGCACAGGGTTGGTGCGACGCGTTGCGGACCATGCACCCGGGCGAACGCATCTTTACCTTCTGGGATTACTTTCGCAACGCGTTCGGGCGCGATGCGGGGCTGCGCATCGACCATCTGCTACTGAGCCCTTCGCTGGCCGGGGCCCTCAAAGGCGCCGGCGTCGAGCGCGATGTGCGAGCGCGTGAAAAGCCGAGCGACCACGCACCGACGTGGATTGAGCTGGACTTGAAGCAGCACTGCATCACTTCTTGATGAGCTTGTTGTGCACTTCATTGACCATCATTAATCCTGCCGAACTGTAGAACTTGTGGTACTCCGCCACCATTTCCCCGTTGACGATTAGCGGGTCTGACGCGACATAACTCTTCGCCTGATCGATGTCGGCGGTTGCAAAGACAAACACGCCGCGCCAGCCATCGACTCCATCCAATGGGCCGGCAACGACGAGCTTTTTTTCAGCCGCAAGACCTTGCATGTTCGCGAAGTGACCTTCAAACATTTTCTTGCGCGCCGCCCCTTCCGGAACCTTGTTCGGTCCGGTTTTGAGCACGACAAGGACAAAACCCCTCATGCCCCTTTCGTCGGCGCCAAGTGACTTTGCCATGTCGGCGTCGTACGATGGTGCCGCAGTGTCCGGCGCGCTCTGCGCCGCACGCGCGTACGACGAAAAGAAAAAAAATCCGCAAATGATAAGTACCGCGAGCCTGCGCATTGTTATTCTCCTTACATTTAGATTAGCCGCTGATCGCCAACGGATCCGGGTTCGCACGCTCACATTCCCCAGGCGACCGTTCTCACGCCAAACAGCTGGCGATGGAATGCCATCACCAGCAGTGCCAGCAGAATGCCCGCGACGACGGCAATGGCGTCATGCTTTGCTTCCGGCTTGAAGCGTTTCACCGCGTGACGTGCGGTGGCGGAAATGAGGTCGATCACCGTATAAGCGAGGAAGGCGCCGAATAACAGTGTCGCCTTCGCATGTCCGGTGGCGAGCAGATGCACCATTGCCCATATGCCGACGCCGATTAACATGGGGTGGCTTACCGCACGGCGCAGATGTGTCTTCATGTTAGCCGAAGCGAGCAAAACAAAACTGACGGTCATGGCAAACGGTGCGATCGCCATGGCGCCGGGAAACGGATTGAACAGGAGTGGTCCGGCCGGCGCCCGGGAATAACCGACCACGATCGACACCAGGCCGAGTGCGGAAATAATTGAAAACATGCCTTTGTAGCGCTTTTCTCCCAAGCTTTCGAACAGGTGCTTACGCGTGCCGGGAAGCACGGGAAGAAGGTGAATACCGAAGAAAGCGACCATCCCAAAAATGAGAATTATCACGGGTCAACTCCTTAAGAAAGACGTCAGATGCACGGCGTGCTATCACTGTCCCCCCGCATCCGAGAGCCAAGTTTGAAGGACAAAACCGCTTCAATTGTTATGAAGTTTTTCCTGCAGCCATACCTTGATAAGCGACTGATAGGGCACGTCACGCGCGTTCGCCGCCGCTTTAATGGAATCGAGCAAATGTTGAGGCAACCGTAACGAAATTGTTTTCGTGGTCGGCTTCAGCTCAGGCAGCACAACTTTCTGTGCTGAGCTCCAATCCAGATAGTCCGTTGAATCGTGCGTTTCCCAAAAAGCTCGCTCTTCGGCCTCGTTGGCAAACTTGGGCAGGGTTTTATGCTTGTTCATACACTTTTCGCTCCTTTCGGTGCATGTCGCGGGCCGATATCACTCGAATTTTCCTGCCAGCGTCGCGCAATGTGAAGGTGATGTGCAACAGACGAGCGCCGTCGGTCCGCCCCAATGCGTGAAACCGCGCTTCCAACTCAAAATGTTTTACGTCTGCCAATACCAGCAGTGGCCTATTGAAAAAGATCTGTTCGGATTCCGCCATGGAAACGGCGTGTTTCTCGTTCTTTCGAGCATTTCCATCATCCCAGTCGAACCCGCTGATGTTGGATAGTTCTATCATCAATGTATATTACAAACATATACATCAAAGTGCAATCTGGTTCACACGCAGGGACAGCTGGCGCCCTAAAACGTCCCCGGCAACAAGATGCGCTGGTCCACCTGCTGCACGTCGCGCAGTCCGCAAAACGCCATGGTCAGGTCCAGCTCCTTGTGGATGATCTCAAGGCATTTGGTCACGCCGGCCTCGCCCTGCGCGCCCAGCCCGTACAGGAACGGGCGCCCGACATACACGCCCCTGGCTCCCAGCGCGAGCGCCCGGATCACGTCCTGGCCCGAGCGCACGCCGCCATCCATATGCACCTCGATCTGCTTGCCCACCGCGTCCACGATCGCGGGCAGCGCCTCGATGCTCGACTGCGCGCCGTCGAGCTGGCGGCCGCCGTGATTGGACACGATCAGCGCGTCCGCCCCGCTGTTGACCGCCAGGCGCGCATCCTCCGCGTCCATGATGCCCTTGATGATCAGCTTGCCGCCCCAGCGCTGCTTGATCCACTCCACGTCGGCCCACGACAGCGCCGGATCGAACTGCTGGTTGGTCCACGCCGACAGCGACGACATGTCCGATACGTCGCTCGCATGCCCGACGATATTGCCGAAGCCGTGGCGCCGCGTTCCCAGCATGCCCATGCACCAGCGCGGCTTGCTCATCATGTTGATGATGTTCGCGATCGTCATCTTCGGCGGCGCCGTCAGGCCGTTCCGGATGTCCTTGTGACGCTGCCCGAGCACCTGCAAATCGAGCGTGAGCATCAGCGCCGAGCAGCGCGCCGCGCGGGCGCGGTCGATCAGGCGGTTGATGAACTCGCGGTCCTTCATCACGTACAGCTGGAACCAGAACGGCTTGGTGGTGTGCGCCGCGACATCCTCGATCGAACAGATGCTCATGGTCGACAGGGTGAACGGCACGCCGAATCTTTCGGCCGCGCGCGCGGCCAGGATTTCGCCGTCCGCATGCTGCATGCCGGTCAGTCCGGTCGGCGCCAGCGCCACCGGCATCGCTACCTCCTGCCCGGCCATGCTGCTGCGCGTGCTGCGGTTTTCCAGATTGACCGCGACGCGCTGGCGAAACTTGATCCTGGCAAAATCGTCGGCGTTGGCGCGGTAGGTCGATTCGGTCCAGGAACCGGAATCGGCGTAATCGTAGAACATGCGCGGCACGCGCCGTTGCGCGAGCACGCGCAGGTCTTCGATACAGGTAATGGTAGTCATGGCTCCTCGTTGAAGAATTTGTCAGGTGGTCGCCGCCGGCAAGCTAAGCGGCAGGTCAAGGATAAACGTGGTTCCCTGGCCGACGCTGCTTTCTACCCGGATTTGTCCACCCAGCAGCGATGTGACGATATTGTAGGTGATGTTGAGCCCGAGGCCGCTGCCGCCGCGCCCCATCCTGGTGGTGAAGAAAGGATCGAAAATGCGCGCCAGGTGTTCAACCGGAATGCCGGCGCCGTCGTCGCTGAACAGGATCAGCACCCGCCCCGGCTCGGGCACGCTGGCCGACAGCGTCATGCGCCCGCCGGCGCGCTCCTCGAAGGCGTGCAGCACGGCGTTGTTGATGAAGTTGATGACGACCTGGCCGAGCGGCCCGGGAAAGCTGTCCATTTCGATATCGTGAGCGATTTCCGTGACCAGCGTGTGGCCGCTCTTGCGCACCTGGTTCATCATGGTGGCGACGATCTCGTGCACGGCTTGCTCGAGGTTGAACTTGCGCCGCTGCGCGCTGGCCTGGTCCACCGCCACCTGCTTGAAACTGTTGACCAGGTCGGCCGCGCTGACCAGGCTGCGCATGATCAGGCTCGAGGCCTCCTGCGAAGCGGCAATGAATTCGGCCAGCTCGGAGCGGCGCATCGTCATCGCCTCGAGCTTGCGCGCCATGTCGTCGGTCTTCTCCTGCAGCGTGCTGGCCATGAGCAGGCTGTTGCCGATCGGCGTGTTGAGCTCGTGCGAAACGCCGGCCACCAGCGAGCCGAGCGCCGCAAGCTTTTCCTGCGCCACCAGCTGCACCTGCGTGTCCTTGAGCTGGCGGTAGGCGTCGGCGTTGTCGAACGCGACCCCGACGTAGGAAGCGAGCGTGCGCAGCATGTCGAGGTGGATGCGCTGGTAGGCGTTCTCGCGGTAGCTGTGCACGCTGACCACGCCCAGCGTGCGGCCATTGACCGAGATCGGCACATACAGCAGCGAGCGCGTCTCGGCGCACAGCGAGCCGTCGGCGAACCCGCCCATGCGCAGGCTGCCGGAGGTGAACGAGAGGTCCTCGATGTAGTTGCGGTATTCGGCGCCAAGGTTGTTGATGAATACGTCCTTCTGGTTCGCCACGCACCACACCGCCAGCTGGTTCGGCTCGCGCATGCTGCGCGAATAGGGCAGGAAGCGCTTGCCGCCTTCGATCGCGAACTGGATCTCGATGATCTCGCGCTCCGGGCGATACATGCCGATGCCGAACACGGTCGCATCCATCAGCACGTTGACGTGATCGTACAGCTTGAGCATGATCGACTCGCTATCGAGCTTGGCCGTGAGCTCGCGCCCGATCTCGCTGAGCAGCGAGATATTGCGGTGCGCCAGTTCCACCGTTTCCTTCTGGCGCACGACGGCCTCCTTTTCCTGCACCAGTTCGGCCGTGCGCGCACCGACCTGGCGTTCGAGCAGGGTCTTCTGCTGCATCAGCGAGCGCAGGCGCACGCGCAAGGCGCCATAAGCGCTGCCGAGCACCAGGCTGGCCGCCAGCAGCCGGAACCACCAGGTTTTCCAGAACGGCGGCGTGATCGTGATGGTCAGTGCGGTGTCGGCCTTGCTCCACACACCATCCTTATTGCTGGCCCTGACGCGAAACACGTAGCGCCCCGGATCGAGGTTGGTATAGGTCGCAAAGCGCTTGCCGGCGTCGGTGTCGACCCAATCCTGGTCGAAGCCTTCGAGCTGGTAGACGTAGCGGTTGCGCGCGGGATCGGCATAATGGAGCGCCGCGAATTCGAGCGAGAACACCGAGTCGCGGTGCGACAGCGTGACCGAGCGCGCATCCTGGATCGGGCCGCTCAGGCGCGCGCCGGGATCGAGGGCGCCGGTGCGCAGCGACTGGTTGAACACCAGGAAATCGGTGATCATCACGCGCGGCGGATAGGGGTTTTCAAGGATCGCTTCGGGACGGAAGGAGGTCATGCCGTCGACGCCGCCAAAGTGCAAGGTCCCGTCCGGCGCGGCAAACGCGGAGCCGATGAAGTAGGAGCCGTCGATCAATCCATCCTTCGCGGTGAAGCTCTTGAAGCGGCCGGTGTCCGGATCGAGCCGGGTTATGCCCAGGGTGGTGCTGACCCATAAGGAGCCGGTTCGGTCTTCCAGGATGGCGCCGATCGGTTCGGCCGTGCGCCGGTTGCTCAGCCGGTAATAGCGAAACAGGTCCTTGCCGTCGGCCGTATTGAGCAGACGGTGCAGGCCGCCGGCGGTACCGACCCACAGTTCCCCCTTCTTCGACTCGTACAGGTGATGAATGCGGCTATGGCGCAAGCTGCCGAGCTGGCCGGGCTGGTAGCGGTAATGGGTGAACCGCCCGCTGGCACGGTCGAAGCGGTCCAGTCCATTTTCGGTGCCGATCCAGAGCGCGCCCTGCCGGTCCTCGATCAAGGCCAGGCCGAGATTGTCGCCCAGGCTGTCTTGCTCGCGCACATGGTGGCGCCAGCTGTGCACGCGCCCCTTGCGCGGGTCGACCTGGTGCAGGCCGGCGCGCGTGAGCACCCACAGGGCCCCTGCGCGGTCGGCCAGCAGGCGCGTGACATGATTCGTATCGGGCTCGGCGCCAAGTGGCACCACGGTGAAACGGCCGGTGCCCGGGTCGCGCCAGCTGAGCCCGCCCGCCGAGCCGACCCACAACCGGCCTGCGTGCAGCAGCAGTGCCGTGACGGTGTTGTCGGGCAAACTGCCGGGCCGGCCCGGCTCATGGCGCAAACGCGTGGTCTTGCCGCTGGCCGGGTCGAGGTGTTCGAGGCCGCTGCCAGCGGTGCCCAGCCACAGGCCGCCGTGGCCGTCGCCGGCCAGGGCGCGCACCTTGTTGCTGCCGAAGCTGTCGGACTGGACGGCATTACGGGTAAAGCGGATGAAGCCGCCGCTGGCCAGGTCGGCGCGGCTGACGCCGCCGTACCAGCTCCCCACCCACAGCGTGCCGCTGCTGTCGACGTAGCTTGCGCCGATCTGGTTGTTGGACAGGCTGTGGCGGTCCATCGGCTGGTGCCGGTAGCTCTGGAAGCGCGCTTCGTTCGGGGCGCGCGACCTGAGACCGTCGAGGCCGGTCCCGACCCAAAGCCGGCCTTCCCTGTCGTGATACAGGGTGGCGATGCGTCCCGCGCTCATCCCCTCGGATGCGCCGAAGCGGCGCACGGGCGAGCCGGGACGGTCGGGCTGGTGTGCTTCCAGACCCGCGCTGGTGCCCACCCACAAGGTGCGGTCGGGCGCCAGCGAGAGCGACAACACGCTGACCGGCCTGGCGCTGCTTGCGCTGGTCGCGCGGTGCTCGAAACGGGTGGCGCCGCGCTCGAGCCGATCGAGTCCGCTGTTGGTGCCCACCCACAAGGTGCCGCCTTCGTCGCTGACCAGCGCGTTGACCCGGTCGTCGCTCAGGCTGTCAGGCTGCGCCGGGTCGTGGCGCAGCGTGACGAACGCGCCGGTGGCCGGGTCGAAATGCTTGAGCCCGTCGGCGGTGGCCAGCCACAGAGCGCCGCGTCCGTCAGGCGCGATGGCGGACAC
>JBAQKU010000246.1:0-2782 GCA_049301315.1 Telluria sp. | reverse complement strand
CATGAGCGCCGGCACCCAGCGCCGGCGCACCCCTTCGCGCCAGATGCTGGCCGGTTCGCCCGGCGCGCAGCGCGTGAGCAAGTCGATCACCATCAACCGTCCGGCCGACGAATGCTACCGTTTCTGGCGCCATGTCGACAGCTTCCCGACCTTCATGGACAACGTCGAATCGGTCAAGGCCATCGACGAGCGCCGCTCCCACTGGCGCGCCAAGGGGCCGGCCGGCAGCAAGCTCGAGTGGGACTCCGAGATCACCGAGGACCAGCCGGGCCAGCTGCTCGAATGGCGGTCGGTTCCGGGCGGCGACGTCGACCACTCGGGCAGCGTGCGCTTCGCCGACGCAGCCGGCGGGCGCGGCACCGTCGTGCAGGTGCAGATGGATTACCGGCCGCCGGCGGGCAAGGCCGGCGCCCTGATTGCCAAGGTGTTCGGCGAAGATCCCGCGCAACAGGTCGAGAAAGACCTGCGCCGCTTCAAGCAGCTCATGGAAACGGGCGAAATCGCGACCACCGAGGGCCAGTCGCACGGGCCGCGCAGCCTGAAAGCGCGCCTGTTCAACAAGGGAGTGGAAAAATGAAAGCGACCTGCTGGCATGGCGTCAACGATGTGCGGGTCGAGCAGGTTCCCGATCCCCGCATCCTCAACCCCGGCGACGCCATCGTCAAGATCAGCTCGACCGCGATCTGCGGCTCCGACCTGCACCTGTACGACGGCTATGTGCCGACCATGGAAGCGGGCGACATCCTCGGGCACGAATTCATGGGCGAGGTGGTCGAGATCGGTTCAAAGGTGAGCCGGCTCAAGGTCGGCGACCGGGTCGTGGTCCCGTTTCCGATCGCATGCGGGCACTGCTTCTTTTGCGAGCAGAAGCTGTTTTCGGTGTGTGAAAACTCCAACCCGAACGCGCACCTGGCCGAGAAGATGTGGGGCCATTCCCCGGCCGGCATCTTCGGCTACTCGCACCTGACCGGCGGCTACGCGGGCGGCCAGGCCGAATATGCGCGGGTGCCGTATGCCGACGTCGGCCCGCTGGTGGTGCCGCCCGACCTGGCCGACGACAAGGTGCTGTTCCTGTCCGATATCCTGCCGACCGGCTACATGGCGGCCGAAGCCTGCGACATCGGGCCCGGCGCGGTGGTGGCGGTGTGGGGCTGCGGGCCGGTCGGCCAGTTCGCCATGCAGAGCGCCTACCTGCTGGGAGCCGAGCGCGTGATCGGCATCGACCGCTTTCCCGAGCGGCTCGACATGGCGCGCGACAGGTCGCGCGCCGAGACCATCAACTACGAACTGGTCGACGTGCCCGATGCGCTCAGGCAGATGACGGGCGGGCGCGGACCGGACGCCTGCATCGACGCGGTCGGCATGGAAGCGCATGGCGTGGGCATGGCCTACGCCTACGACCGCATCAAGCACGCCATGCGCATGGAGAGCGACCGCCCGACCGCGCTGCGCGAAGCGCTCATGACGTGCCGTAACGGCGGCGTGGTGTCGGTGCCGGGCGTGTATGGCGGCTTGAGCGACAAGATTCCTTTCGGGGCCGTGATGAACCGCTCGCTCACCATCCGCACCGGCCAGACCCATGTGCAGCGCTACATGCGGCCCCTGCTCGAGCGCGTGGTGCGCGGCGAGATCGACCCGACCTGCATCATCACGCACCACATGGCGCTCGACGAAGCGCCGCGCGGCTACGACATCTTCAAGAATAAGCAGGAGCAGTGCGTGAAAGTGGTGCTGCATCCGCAGCACTGAGCCCGGCGGCCTGCTCCTGCAGCCAGGCGAACAGGGCCATGATTTTCTGGTCCTGCAGGCTTTGGGGCGGGCAGACGATCCAGAACGCGAACGGGTTGGCCAGTTCGAGCGCCAGCGGTTTGACCAGCCTTCCGCTGGCCAGGTCGCGCTCGACCAGCGACGCGGGCGCCAGCGCAACGCCGTGCCCGGCTTGCGCCGCTTCCAGCGCCATGTAGATGCTGTTGAAGCGGGGGCCGCGCCGGGCGTCGATCCTGCCCGCTTGCGCCGCTGCCAGCCAGTCCGCCCAGTCCGGCGGCCGGGCGCATCCGGCCGTGCTCTCGGCGTGGATCAGGGTGTGGTGGCGCAGGTCGGCCGGCTCGCTGAGCGCGCTGGTTTCAAGCAGTGCCGGGCTGCATACCGGGAACACGCTCGCGTCCATCCAATATTGCGCGTGCAGGCCAGGATACTTGCCGGCTCCGTAGCGCAGCGCCACGTCCACCTGTCCCGAGCTGAAGTCGACCAGCTCGTCCTGCGCGTCGAGCCGGACCTGCCATTGCGGATGGCGCGCCTCGAAGCCCGGCAGGCGCGGCGCGAGCCACTTGGCCGCGAGCGAAGGCATGGCGCTGATGTTGATGGTCGAGCGCGCGCGCCGGCTGTCCGGGTCGAGCGCCTGCTCGAGCCGCACGAAAATATCCTGCAAGGTGTGCGCAAGCGCCACGCCGTCCGCGGTCAGCTCGACCGCGCGGTTCAGGCGCACGAACAGGGCCTGCCCCAGATAGTCCTCGAGCCGCTTGACCTGGTGGCTGATCGCCGTCGGCGTCACGTTGAGCTCGGTGGCTGCCTTTTGAAAGCTCTTGTGGCGCGCGGCCGCCTCGAAACTGCGCGCGGCAATCAAGGGGGGATTGTGCCTTGCAACCATCTCGCATCTCCTCTTGGGAAATATTGTTCGATATTATCAGATAAGTTTCATTCACCTGAGCCGCAAAAGCTTTCGTTTGCCGGGTGGGCGCCGGCTGGCTACGATGGCTGCATACCAACCCAAGGAGCTTAGCAT
>JBAQKU010000245.1:0-2971 GCA_049301315.1 Telluria sp. | reverse complement strand
ACCCCGAACTGCGCCCCGGGGCCGCGGCGCAGCTCTGGCCGGCGGCGCCGGAAACGCCGCGTTACCGCTACGTCGGCCAGTTGCTGGGCGAAGACAATTTCGGCCCCGAGCACGGCGACACCGGCGGCGCCGGCACGCGCCTGCTGCACTGGCTGGTGGGGCTGGGCAGCGAGAGGCAAGACAAGGTCACGCTCAAGCGCCCGCAAAGCGGCACGGTCGATGCGCAGGGCCGGGTGTATGTCACCGACGTGAGCAATCATGCCGTGTTCGTGTTCGACCAGCCTGGCGCCAAGCTGCTGGTGTGGAACATGGCGCAGGAGCGGCGCGCCTTCGTCACCCCGGTCGGGATCGCGATCGGGGCCGGCGGCCAGGTGCTGGTGGCCGACGCCGAACTGGGCCAGGTGTTCCGGCTCGACCGCGACGGCAAGCCGCTGGGCGCCTTCGGCCAAGGCATCCTGGTGCGCCCGGCCGGGCTGGCGCGCGACGCCGCGCGCGGGCGCATCTACGTGGCCGACACCCACGCCCACGACGTCAAGGTGTTCGACGACGCCGGCGCGCTGCTCGAAGTGATCGGGCGGCGCGGCGAAGGCGAGGGCGAACTGAACTTCCCGACCCACCTGAGCTTCGGCGACGAGCGGCTGTACGTGGCCGACAGCATGAATGCGCGCGTGGTGCTGTTCGACGCGCAGGGCAAGCCGGCCGGCACGCTGGGGCGGCGCGGCCTGTACATCGGCAACCTGACGCGTCCGAAAGGGGTGGCGCTGGGCCCCGAGGGCACTGTGTACGTGGTCGAGTCGATGCACGACAGCCTGCTCGTGTTCAATCGCGAGGGCCAGTTCCTGATGCCGATCGGCGGCACCGGCCGGCAGGTCGGCCAGTTCTACCTGCCGGCCGGCGCCTGGACCGACCCCCAGGGCCGGGTGTATGTGGCCGACATGTTCAACGGGCGTGTCGTGATGTTTCAGTTCATGGAGAATAAATGATGGCGCAGCGACCCTGGCGCATGGCGCCCCTGCTGCTGGCCGCGGCGCTGCTGGCCCAGACGGCCATGGCCGCAACCGGCATTGCCGTCACCAACAAGGTGTCCGACGTGCGCGGCACCAAGCATAACCTGTCGGCCGCGGCCACAGGCAGCACCACCCCGAGCGGCGGAAAGGTGCCGGCGCGTGTCGTGCGCGCCGGCACCGAAACCCAGGTCTGCGTGTTCTGCCATACCCCGCACGCGGCCGAGGCGATCGTCGCGCCGCTGTGGAACCGCAAGCTGTCTGGCCAGACCTACGTCACCTATTCGTCGAGCTCGATCGAAGCCGATTCGGCCGAGCTCGCCAGCGGCCCGGGCGGCAGCTCCAAGCTGTGCCTGTCGTGCCACGACGGCACCATGGGCATCGACAAGGTCAACGCGCTCAACGGCGCCAAGGATGTCTCGGTCGCGATGGCCGGGGAGGTCAGCATGCCCAGCGGGGCGGCCAGCACCGGCTTCACGCGCGACCTGACCACCGACCTGTCGAACGACCACCCGATTTCGTTTACCTACAACAGCGCGCTGGCCGGCAACGACGGCGAGCTGCGCATTCCCGACGGCAGCATCGTGGGCAACCGGGACAGGGGTGCGGTCGCGCCCAAGCTGCCCCTTGAAAACGGGCAGGTCCAGTGCGCCACTTGCCACGATCCGCACCTGCGCGACCGCACCGAGAGCAACGGCAACGCCAAGTTCCTGCGCATGAACCGGTTCCAGGTCACCCAGCCGAGCGGGGCCGCCTTCAGCCCCTCGGCCGACATCATCTGCCTGGCCTGCCACGACAAGGGCGGCGCCTCCTGGGCCTATTCGGCGCACGCCAACAGCCAGGTCGCGACCCAGACCTACAAGCCGGACGCGGCCCAGCTGCGCGAGTTCCCCTCGTCGCTCGACGCCGTCCCGAAAGACAATCCGCCGGTGTGGCAGGTGGCGTGCCTGAACTGCCACGACACCCATACCACCAGCGGCGCGCGGCGCCTGCTGCGCGAGGGCACCGACAAGGGCGCCACGCCCAAGGCCGCGCTCGAGCAGACCTGCTACCAGTGCCACAGCAGCTCGGCCGAGGCGGCCATCAACTATACGGCGCTGAGCGCGAATGCGGTGCCCGACATCAAGACCGACTTCGGCTCGCTGCGCGCGATGCCGATCGCGCGCGCCGGTTCGTTCGATGGCCTCGAAGGGCACGACATCGGTGGCGTCTTCAACGACGGCCTGGCCGGCGCCGAGTGCGGCAAGACCAACGGCAAATGCGGCAAGGACATGGTCGAGTCGCGCACCAACCTGGGCGCGCTCGACGTCGGCAAGCGCCACGCGGAATGCACCGACTGCCACAATCCGCACCGCGTGATCAAGGGCCAGAACGGCCTGCCCGGCCCGCTCACGGCAAGCAACACCAACCAGAAGGCAGGCACCCACCGGCACGAGAACGCGAGCGGCTACGTGCACACCAACATCATTTCCGGTGTGCTGAGAGGGGCCTTCGGGATCGAGCCGCTGTACCCGGACAATTCGTTCCACAGCATGCCGTCCAGCTTCCAGGTCAAGCGCGGCGACCCCGCCACCAGCTCGAGCACGCTCGTCACCGAGAGCTACGTCACGCGCGAGTACCAGATCTGCCTGAAGTGCCATTCCAACTACGGCTATCCGGACGACAACCTGTATCCGAACGGCAGTTCGCGCCCGCCCCTGGGCGACACCGGGCTGACCCCGCAAAATTCGAACGGGCACAGCAATTTCACGCGCTACACCAACCAGGCCAAGGAGTTCCAGGCGCCAGCGACGCATGCGGTGCAGGTCGGCTCGGTGAGCAAGGGCAACGACGGCGGCACCGGAACGGCGGGCTCGAATGCCAACAACCACCGCTCCTGGCATCCGGTGATGGCGCCGACCGGGCGCACCGGGCGCCCGGCCTCGGGCTTTCTGGCGCCATGGAACAACAGCGGCGCGATCGGCACC
>JBAQKU010000244.1:0-6637 GCA_049301315.1 Telluria sp. | reverse complement strand
GCCTTGGCGCGACCGGTGCGCCGCGCTTGATCTGGTCGGCCAGCGTGCCGCCGCCGTCGGACAGGATGGCGCGCGCCACCGACTGCATCAGCACCCGGTCCTCGCCTGCGATCTGGTCGAGCAGGCGCACGAAGATGCCGCCCGGCCGGTCGATCGCCTGGGCGTCGATGCCGGAGGCGATCAGGCCCATGATCTGGTCGTGCAGCAGCTGGCGGTAGCCCGACTGGTCCTCGTACCAGATCACCAGGTCCACCACCAGGCCCTTCAGGCGCCAGTAAGCGTGCGCCTGCACCATCTGGCGCGCCAGCTCGATGTTGGCCGGGTCCTTGATCTGCAGGAGCACGATCGGCAGGTCGCCCGAAATCGCGTAGGCCCATAGCCCGGACTGGCCGCGCTGGTTGCGCGTGAGCGTGCCCGCGTCGGCGCGCAGCGCGGCGTTCGGGTAGATCACGCTGCTGGCCAGCCGGCTGTAGAGCTGCGCGTCCGATTCGCTCGCGTTGAGCTGGCGCAGCACCACCTGGCTGTGGGTCCACGCCAGTTCGAACACGCGGTCGGCCAGGTGGCGGTCCTGGTACTTGTCGATCAGGTGCAGCGCGGCCTCGCGCGTTTCGGTCATGCCGGTGACGACGTCGAGGATGACGACCCGCTCCGGTTCGAGCGTGACCTTGTAGCGGATCGCCACGATCGGATCGAGCACCGAACCTTCGGCGCCGCCCAGCGGTCCGGCCTCGAGCATGGCGCGCGGCGCCACGGTGCTGTTGCCGCGTCCGATGAACTGGCTGCGGCTGGTCTCGAAGGAGGCGTCCAGCAGCACCCCGTCGTGCACCGTCATCAGGTTCAGCAGCCATGGCGTGTGCTCGTCCTTGGCGCGCGGGCGGCGCGTGCACAGGATCGCGTTTTCATTGCGCAAAATCTCGGTCTGCACGAACAGTTTGCTGAACGCCGGGTGGGCGGCGTCGGCCGCGGCCGGCGTCATCACCACCTCGGCATAGCTGGTGAACTCGATGGTGCGCCGCACCGACGAGGTATTGGTGATGCGGGTGCGCCGCATTTCGATATCGTCTTCCGGCGACACCACGATCTCGGTATACAGGTCGAGGCCGCGGTCGTGGCGGCGGAATTCGGCGCGCCCTTCGGAGAAAATGACTTCGTAACGCTGCGGCTCGACCAGGGTCGGCTGGTAGGCGCTGGACCAGAACAGGCCGCTGTCGACGTCGCGCACGTAGCAGAAGGTGCCCCAGTTGTCGGACGTGGCATCCTCGCGCCAGCGCGTCACGGCCAGGTCCTTCCAGCGGCTGTAGCTGCCGCCGGCGCTGCTGACCATCACGTGGTAGCGTCCGTTCGAGAGCAGTTGCACCTCGGGCTGCGGAGTGCTGGTGTGCGTGATGATGCGCATCGGCATCACCGCTTCCGGGGCCGGCGCGCGCAGCGAGGCCAGTTCGGCGGTGTCGGCGTAGAACGCGCCCACCTTCGGCACGCGCTCCTGCAGCACCAGCATGGTGGCCTGGAACAGCGGATCGGATTCGAAACGGCGCTGCATCGGGCGCTCGTGCAGCAGGTAGCTCAGGGCCAGAAAGCCCATGCCCTGGTGGTGCGCCATGAACGAGCGCACCACTGCGAAACTCTGGCCGCGCGGCAGGCGCGAGCTGGTGTAGTCGATCGCTTCATAGAAGCCGTACTTGCCCATGAAACCCAGTTGCGCCATGCGCTCCAGGTTCTGGCAGGCGGCAGCCGGCTCGACCATCAGGCCGAGCATGGTGGCGTACGGCGCGACCACCAGGTCGTCGGCCAGGCCGCGCTTGAGGCCGGTGCCAGGCACGCCGAAGGCGCGGTACTGGTAGTTCAGGTTGGCGTCGACGGTGTTGTAGCCGGACTCGGAAATTCCCCACGGCACGTCGCGCTGGCGGGCGTAATCGATCTGCGCGTTGACCACCGCGCGATAGGTCTGGTCGAGCAAGGTGTTCTGGTAGGTCGGCATGACCAGCAGCGGCATCAGGTATTCGAACATCGAGCCGCTCCACGACAGCAGCAATTGCTCGCCGCCGATAATGCACAGCTGGCGCCCCAGCGCGAACCAGTGTTCCTGCGGGAACTGCCCCTGCGCGATGCCGACGAAGCTGCACAGGCGCACCTCGGAGGCCAGCAGGTCATAGCAGCTCAGGTCGAGCCGGCGGTCGGTCACGTTGTAGCCGATCGCGAGCAGGTTGGTGGTGCAGTTGTACAGGAAGTCGAACTTCATCTCGGAAAATGCGCGCGCCTGGCCGGCCAGTTCGGCCAGCGCGGCGATGCGCTCGGCGGCGCGCGCGCTGCCCTGCCCGACCAGGACGGTCAGGGTCTGCTGGCGCTCGCGCTCGCTGGGCGCCAGGTCGCTGCTGGGGCTGCCCGTCAGGGCAAACCCGGCCAGCTCGCGCAGGGTCGGGATGCGGGTCAGGCTGGTGTCGACCACATACTCCTGGGGCGCCTGCATCCATGGCGCCAGTGCAAGCAGCTCGTCATGCGCCCTGCGGCATTGCAGCAACAGCTTGTCGGCCCAGGCCTGCAGCTGCGGCTCGCCGGCCGGGGCCATGGCGCCCAGGATCGCTTCGGCGCAGGCGTGCAGGCGCGCCAGGCAATCGACCATGCCGGGCAGGCTGCCCGCCTCGCGCACCCGTTCCGGCGAAAGCTGGTTCTGCATCGACTCGATCGCGCTTTTCACGGCGCTGCCGGCCTCGCCGGCATGCTCGCCCAGCACGCGCAGCGTGATGCCGATCCCGTCCAGGGTCTGGGCGCCGGCGATGGGCTGGTCGGCCAGCGCCGACAAGCCGGGCGCGAGCGTGAGCAAGTGCCCGGCCAGGTTGCCGCTGTCGACCGACGAGACGTACATCGGGTTCAGCGGGGCCAGCGTGAGCGTGTCGTACCAGTTATAGAAGTGGCCGTGGTGGCGCTGCATGCGCTCCATGCTGGCGAAGGTGTTGCCGGTGCGTTCCATCAACTGGCCGGTGGTGAGGAAGCCGAAATCCCAGGCGGTCAGGTTGGCCAGCAGCGACATGCCCATGTTGGTGGGCGAGGTGCGGTGCGCCACCAGCTTGACCGGGTGTTCCTGCATGTTGTCGGGCGGAAGCCAGTGGTCTTCGGCCCCGACATAGTCCTCGAAAAAGGCCCAGGTCTTGCGCGCCAGCGCTTGCAGGAACAGTAGCTGCGGCGAACTCAGGTCGGTTGCGGCCGGTTCGACCGGAAGGCTGATCCACCACGCCAGCAGCGGCGCGCAGAACCACAGCAGCAGGATCGGGGCGGCCGCCGCCAGCGCGGCCGGGTTGAGCGCGCCCAGCATGAACGCCGCGCCCAGCGCCAGCAGCGGCGAGAACCACATGTTGAGCCAGCTGCTGCCCAGGTCGCTGCTCGAGCGCGCCACGGCCGAGGCGCGCCACTCCAGCAGGTGCCGGCGCGACACCAGCATGCGCCAGCCTGTGCGCACGATCGCGTCCAGGCTGAACCAGGCCTCGTAGGGCAGGAAGGCGAGCGTCAGGGCGGCGTGCGCGAACTGCAGGCGTGCGCTCTTGAAGGAGCTCGTCAGGTGCTGGCGCCAGAGCGCGTCGTGCGGTTTTTCGGTCAGGCCGAACAGCGTGCCGAGCACGGTCGGCAGGAAAATCACGGACAGCACGGTGCAGCTCCAGAACCAGGGCGCCGGCAGCAGCGCCCAGCACAGCAGCAGCAGCGCGGTCAGGGTGGCCGAGACCAGGCTGCGGCGCAGGTTGTCGAACAGCTTCCAGCGCGACAAGGCCGACAGCGGGTTGCGCTCGCGCCTGCCCCCGGCGGCCGGCACGCTCGGCAGCAGCCAGCCGGCCAGCTGCCAGTCGCCGCGGATCCAGCGCTGGCGGCGCGTCACGTCGTCGCTGTAACGCGCCGGATATTGCTCGTACAACTGGGCGTCGCTGAGCAGGCCGGCGCGCAGGTAGCAGCCTTCGAGCAGGTCGTGGCTCAGGATCTGGTTGTCCGGCAAGCGCTGTCCCAGCACGCGCTCGAAGGTATCGACCTCGTAGATGCCCTTGCCGATGAAGGAGCCTTCGAAGAACACGTCCTGGTAGACGTCGGAAACGGTGCGCGTGTAGGGATCGATGCCGGCCTCGCCGCCGCACAGCTGTTCGTAGCGCGATGCTTTATCGCCGGGCAAGGCGGCGTTCACGCGCGGCTGCAAGATGCCGTAGCCTTCCACAACGCAACAGCCATCGGGACCGAGCCGGGGCTGGTTCAGCGGGTGCGCCATGGTCGCCACGAAGCGGCGTGCGGCGTCGCGCGGCAACTGGGTGTCGGTGTCGAGCGTGATGACATAGCGCACCTCGGCCAGGCCGCTGGTGTCGCCCTCGACCGCCGCGAACTTGTCGCGCGCGCCGCCGCGCAGGAAGGCGTTCAGGTCGGACAGCTTGCCGCGCTTGCGTTCGAAGCCGATCCAGGCGCGCTCGCCCGCACTCCACAGGCGCGGGCGGTGCAGCAGCAGGAAGGGCCCGGCGCGCTCGGGCTGCGCGCCGGCCTGGCAATCCGGATCGACGGTCGCGGCCAGGTGCGTTTGCGCATACTTGAGGTTCAGCTCGCGGATGGCCGCGCGCGCCTGCTCGAGCAGTTCCGCGTCGCCCGGCATGACTTCCTTGTCGGCGTCGACGAAATCGGTGAGCAGGCAAAAGCGCAGGTGCGGATCGCGGTTCGCGAGAAAGCGCACTTCGAGCGCTTCGCACAGCGAGGCCAGGTTTTCCTTGCTGTACAGAAGCGACGGCACCACCACCATGGTGCGCGCATCGGACGCGATGCCGCCCTTGAAATCCATGCGCGCCAGGGGATGCGGACGCGTCAGCTGGGTGGCCATCAGGTTCACCAGCGCCAGCGCGAGCTGGCTCGAGCCGAGCGCGGCCAGCACGCCCAGCACCGCCAGCAGCGCAATACCGGCGCCGTCGTCGTGTGCATGCTTGAGGACGCTGCCCGTAAACAGGACGGTAAACACGACGATCGCACCCAGGTAGGTCGTCAGCGGCGCCGCGCGCCCGATCCGGGCCAGTGCTTCGCCCAGGGAAAACTTGACGGAGAGGCGCTGTTCGAGCGTGTGCAGGCCGGCGCCGACCAGGTAATAGCCGACATGGCGTGTGCGCACGTCGAGGCCGCCGCTGGCGAGGTCGCGGTGCTCGAGCGCCAGCGCAAGCGCGTGCTCGGTCACCTCCACTTCGTTGCAGGTGCAGTGCTTGGCCAGTTTTTCCACCACGTGGCGGTAATTGTCGCGCGTGGCGAAGTCCATCTTGCCGTACACCCCGGCCGGATCGAGGCGCAAGGTGCGCTCGACCGGGCTCATGGTTTCGACGAATTCGCGCCAGTCCATGGTGCCCAGGAAACGCAGGCTGCCGATGCTGTTGCTGATCGACACCTGGTCGGCCGCCTGATGGCCGATCTCGGCCTGGATCTGTTGCTCGATGGTCAGCCCGGCATCGGCCAGGCGCGTGGTGACCCACTGCAGGGCCAAGGTCAGCGCCGGGCTTTGTCCCTGCAAGCGGCGCGCCAGTTCAGCCACGAAGCCGCTGCTCATGGGCGGAGCCGAACGGGCCATGTCCGCCACCAGCAAGATCAGGTCGCTCGGATTCTTGTCGGCCGTCTCGGCCATCTGGTCGGCCCAGGTGTTGGCCAGGTCGCGCTGGGTGCGGTTTTCGTAGACGCGCGCGGCCACGCGGCGCAGGTTTTCGATCAGCGCGATGCGCAGCATGATCGGAATCGCCCACAGCTCGCCCAGCTTGAGCGTTGCAACTTCCTGGTAGGCGACGACGAAACGCGACAGGCTCTCGGGGTCGACCCGGCCGTCGCCGTGGGAAATGATTTCAAGGGCGATCTGGTAGACCCGCGGGATGCCTTCCGCATCGGCGTTCGCCAGGCGCGGCAATTCCTTGCTGTAATTTTTTGGCAGATGGCGGCGCGCCGTGCGGATCTGTTCCTCGATCAGGTAGAAATTGTCGAGAAGCCATTCGGAGGCAGGCGTGATCTGGCGCCCCGCCTGGATGGCGGAAGTCAGTTCGTTGCAGGTGTCGGTAATCAGGGCGGCGTTGTCGGTCAGGCGCGGCAACAGGCGATCGGGCCCGCCGCGCTTGCTAAGCTGATGCCTGCTGGCAAGGTGTTTGCCGTGCATCGCCATCTGGGCGGCACTGAACAATTCCGAGCGCAGGGGTAATTCGTCGGCTTCACGCGTACGGCGTGCTACGTTTTGCCATTGGTAAAGTGTGTCCAGCAGGATAGTTTTTTCGTCGTTCAACAGGGACCTCGCTTGTGGCGTAAAGAGCCAATCCGCTGCGGGAGAGCGGGTTGCGACCGGGTCGGTTCAAGGCCGGGGAGTCAAGAGCGCACGGCTGTTGCAATACTAAAAGCTCGCGCCCGTTTTGACCGTGCGCTAACGAACATAGGGGTTGGCAAGCCCGCTGGACGCGCCGCGCGCCAAGCTCAGGGCGCCAGCGCCAGGCCGCCCGTCAGATGCCACGCGTTCTGATAGCCGAGGCGGTGCAGGCTGTACGCGGCGCTGGCACTGCGGCTGCCGCTGCGGCAAAAAAACACCAGGGGATGCCGCTCGGCGCGCAGCCAGCCGGCCAGTTGCCACGCCAGGCGCGACAGCGGCACGCTGTGCACCGCGCGTCCG
>JBAQKU010000243.1:0-14417 GCA_049301315.1 Telluria sp. | reverse complement strand
CGTTTCACCTTGCCGCTTGAAGCGGCAATTCTCGTTTCCGAGCTGGCCTGCACGCTGCCCGGCTGCCCGCCGCTCGAAACCGTGGTCGCGTTCTGGACCCTGGACGGGACGCGCCACCATTTCAAGCTGTTCAAGCCGGTGGGGCAGGTGCTGCCGGACGACCTTCCCTACGCATGGCTGATGAAGTCGCTCGCCCGGGAGGGCGGCGACGATTGCTGCTAAGCGCACGCAGCGCAACACTATTTTTATGAAGAGACGAGAACATGATCATTGACCGCCCCCTGAAGACAGCCATCCAGACCCTCGGCCATACCCAGGCCCTCAAGGACGGCAGCGTGCGAGCGCAAGGCTTCGAGTTCGAGTTCGAAGAGGTGTCGCCGATTATCAAGGCGTTCCGGCGCATGGTGCGCGGCACCGAGTTCGACATCAGCGAGATGGCCATTACCACCTACCTGTGCGCGCGCGCGAACGGCAAGCGCTTCACGGCGCTGCCGGTGTTCCTGGTGCGCGCCTTCCATCACGGCGCCATCGTGCACAACACCACGCTCGGGATACGCAATCCGAAGGACCTGGAAGGCAAGCGCGTCGGCGTCAACCGCGGCTATACCGTGACCACCGGCGTGTGGGCGCGCGCCGTGCTGCAGCACGAGCACGGGGTCGACCTGTCGAAGATCACCTGGGTGCTCTCGGGCGACGAGCACGTGGCCGAATTCAAGGCCCCGGGCAATGTGGTGCCGGTCGAGGAGGGCAAAAAGCTCGAGGACATGCTGGCGGCAGGCGAGATCGCCGCCGCCATCGGCGTCTCGGTCGAGCATCCCGACGTGGCGCCGCTGATCCCGAATGCGGCCGACACCGGCTTTGCCGCGCTCAAGGCAAGCGGCTATTACCCGATCAACCACACCGTGGTGGTCAAGGACGAGCTGCTCGAGGCCTGCCCGGCGCTCGCGCCCGAACTGTTCCGGGTCTTTAGCCAGGCCAAGCGCGCCTACGTCGAGCGGCTCGCCGCCGGCGCCATCGCCGCCCCGTCGGCCTCGGACCGTCTGTACCAGCGCGTGATGGACGTCACCGGCGCCGATCCGCTGCCGTACGGGATTGCACCGAACCGCGCGATGATCGAATCGATCATGCGCTTCGCCACCGAGCAGGGCATCGTCAGGCAGCCGTTCGCGCTGGAAGAGGTGTTCGCGCGCGGCACCCACGACCTGCTCGGATAACACGAAACGGCGCCAATTTCAGTTACAGTGGGGCGTCCCCCCCGGTTCGCCCCTCACCCCCCAATCAAAGAGGAACCCAATGGAATCGACACAATCGGCGGTAACCCTGCCAGCACTGCAGCAGATGAAGGTTGACGGTAAAAAAATCGTCGGCGTGGTGGCCTGGGATTACCAGATGGCCCAGATCGTCGACCGCGCAGGGGTCGAGATCGTGTCGGTCGGCGACACGGTCGGCATCAACCTGTGGGGCCATCCGAACCCGCTCGAGATCACGATGGACGAGATGGTCGTGGTGTGCAAGGCGGTGCGGCGCGGCGTCAAGCGCGCCCTGGTCAGCTGCGACTTTCCTTACGGTCCGCTGCAGGAAGGCAGCGCGGCTGCGGTGCGTGCGGCGATCCGGCTGGTCAAGGAAGCCGGCATCGACATGATCAAGCTGGACGGCGCGGCCGACTTCCCCGAGACGGTCGAGGCGATCGCGCGCGCCGGCATCCCGGTGTTCGCGCAGTTCGGCATCACGCCCCAGACCGCGCTGCAGTACGGCATCGCGTACGGCGCCGCCAACGGCGCCCTGGTGAACGACAAGATGATCGCGCGCATGGTGGAAGAAGCCAGGCGCCTGGAAAGCGCGGGCGCTTCGCTGCTCGACTTCACCAACTCCGGCGCGGTTGCCGGCGCCGCCGTGGTGGAAGCGGTGAAGATCCCGGTGATCGGCGGCTTCGGCGGCGGCCCGTGGCTGGATGGGCGCATGCGCATGGCGCACGCCGCGATCGGCTATGGCGCGGCCGCCATCGATTCGCAGGTCGAGAACTACGCCAACGTGGCCCGCATCGCGCTCGACGCGATCAGCGCCTACGCCGGCGACGTGCGTGCTGCGCGCCAGATCAAGGGCGCAGTTCCTCCAAAACCAGCCCCTTGAGCGGAGATTGCCATGCCTATCGCCATCATCGATGGTATCGAAACGCGCTATGAAACGATCGGCTCGGGTCCGCCCCTGCTGATGTTCTCGCCCGGCGGCTTCAACGCCACCGTCGAGATGTGGTCCTCGCTTGGCGTGTATGTGCGCACCAAGCCGCTCGAGCATCTGGCGCACCACTACACCTGCATCGTGTTCGACCGGCGCGAGTGCGGCCAGTCGGGCGGGCGCGTCGAGCGCGTGGGCTGGGCCGACTATGTGGCCCAGGGCAAAGGCTTGCTCGACCACCTGGGCATCAAGCAGGCCCACCTGATGGGCGGCTGCATGGGTTGCAGTCCGGTGCTCGCGTTCGCGGTGGCCCACCCCGAGGCGACCCTGAGCATGGTGCTGTACTGGCCGGTGGGCGGTGCGCGCTACCGCCTGAACGGCCACCAGCGCTTCGCCGAACACCTGGCCTTCGTGCACCAGAACGGCTTGCAGCAAGTCGTGGCGCTGGTCCAGAAAGACCGTAAACCGTTCGGCGCCGACCCGCGCGGCGGCCCGTGGGCCTCGGTGCTGGCGCGCGATAGCGCGTTTGCCCAGGCGTTCGTCAGTCAGGACCTCGAACGCTACAAGCTGATCGTGTCGAGCATGGGGCGCACCCTGATCGACCGCGACACCGCGCCCGGCGCCGAACCGGAAGACCTGATGCGCCTGTCGATCCCGGCCCTGATCGTGCCCGGCAAGGACGGCTCGCACGCCACCTCGGCCGCGCGCTACCTCGAAGAATGCCTGCCGCACGCGGCCTACTGGGACGTGGCGCCCGACGACCAGAGCGAGGACGCGACCGCCGCGCGCCTGCTGTCGTTCCTGGCCGCGGCGTCCTCACCCAAACCTTGAACTGCCTGCCATGATCATCGATACCCATTGTCATTACACCACCGAGCCCGCGGCGATGCACCTGTTCCGCGACAAGCAGCTGGCCGGGCTGGCCGATCCCGCGCGCAAGCCGAAATCGACCGACCTTGGCATCAGCGACGAGCAGCTGATCCAGAGCGTGCAGCCGCAGCTCAAGCTGCAGCGCGAGCGCGGCAGCGACCTGACCATCTTCTCGCCGCGCGCGGCCGGCATGGCCCACCACATCGGCAACGAAGCGATGAGCCGCGAGTGGGCCAGCGTCAGCAACGACATGATCCATCGCCTGTGCACGCTGCTGCCGAATAACTTCGTCGGCGTCGGCCAGCTGCCGCAGTTTCCCGGCGTCTCGCCCAGGAACTGCATCCCGGAACTCGAGCGCATCGTCAACGAGCTCGGTTTCGTCGGGGTCAACCTCAATCCCGATCCCTCGGGCGGCTACTGGACCGATCCGCCGCTGATCGACCGCTACTGGTATCCGATCTACGAGAAGCTGTGCGAACTGGAAGTGCCGGCGATGATCCACGTGACGTCCTGCTGCAATCCCAACTTCCACCACACCGGCGCGCACTACATCAACGCCGACACCACCGCCTTCATGCAGCTGATCCAGGGCGACCTGTTCAAGGATTTCCCGACCCTCAAGTTCGTGATCCCGCACGGCGGCGGGGCGGTGCCTTACCACTGGGGGCGCTACCGCGGCCTGAGCCTGAGCATGCAGAAAAAGCAGCTGGTCGACCACGTCATGAACAATGTGTTTTTCGATACCTGCGTGTACCACTTGCCGGGCATCGAACTGCTGACCAAGGTCATTTCGGTCGACAACATCCTGTTCGCTTCGGAAATGCTGGGCGCCGTGCCGGGCATCGATCCGGAGACCGGCCACAGCTTCGACGATACCAAGCGTTACATCGACCAGGTCGCCGGCCTGAGCGATGAGGCGCGCTACAAGATCTTCGAAGGCAATGCGCGCCTGGTGTACCCGCGCCTGGACGCCTTGCTCAAGCAGCGCGGCCACCCCGCGTTGTAAATACGCTACGCCATCCCTCCCGCGCGCCCCGCACAGCCGCAGGCTTGATTCAAATCAAGCCTGCCGGCTTGATCGCAGTCAAGCGTTTTCCCTGCCTTATGTTCCTTTATGTGGAACGACGTTTCATTATTCGTTGCGGCGTTCCGAAAATGCCCATACAATGCAATTTAGAAATCCATCTTCGCATCTGCATCCCAAGGAGAATCCATGTCCACGCTTCCCCGTCTGAACGGCATCATTCGCGCACTTGAAGCCGGCCAGCACGCGTTTTCGCTGTTCGCGCCGTGCGAGGTCGAAACCGCGGTCGAACTGCAAGGCTCCAACTACGACGGTATCGTGTTCGAAGGCGAGCACCGCGGCTGGGACATCAAGGCGCTGCGCGACAGCATGCAGTACCTGCTCAACCGTGGCCAGATCGCCAAGGCCGGCCATGCGCCGAGCGTCACCCCGACCGCGCGCATTCCGGCCAACGGCGTCGAAAAAAACCAGTTCCTGGCCAAGCAGGCGCTCGACGTGGGCTGCTACGGCGTGGTGTTCCCGCATATCAGCACGGTCGAGGAAGCCTATAACGCGGTCGCGGCCTGCCGCTATCCGCGCCTGAAGGACAAGCCGCTGTACGAGCCGGCCGGCATCCGCGGCGACGGCCCGATGCAGGCCACGCGCTATTGGGGCGTGACCCAGCAGGAGTACTACGAGCGCGCCGACGTGTGGCCGCTGGCGCCCAAGGGCGAGATTCTCGTGGTGCTGCAGATCGAGGACACCAGCGGGATCGAGAATCTGCCCCAGATCCTCAAGAACGTGCCCGGCATCGGCGCGATCCTGATCGGCGAAGGCGACCTGAGCCAGGAGCTCGGCTACGCGCGCCAGACCGAACACAAGGTGGTGCTGGACGCGATGGCGCAGGTGGTGTCGGTGTGCAAGCAGCACAAGGTGATCGTCGGCCATCCGCACGTGACCGCGGCCAATGCCGAGCGCGTCATTGCCGAAGGCTACCGCTACCTGATGTGCGCGGCGCCGCGCAGCTTCGCGACGCTCGATGGCGCGCGCAAACTGGTCCAGCGCTGAGCGGGCGCCATTGTCGGATTGAACAAATAACACCTTAAAGGAGTACATCTGTGGAAAAAGTGCTTGCAGCAGTAAAGACCGGTCCGAGCAAGATCGAGATCCGTGAATTTCCGATGCCGGAAGTGCCGGCCGACGGCGCCCTGTTGAAAATGGAAGTGGCCGGCATCTGCGGCACCGACGTCAAGATGTACAAGCAGCCGCTCAAGGGCGGCCCGGTCATCATGGGCCACGAGAACATCGGCTACATCAGCAAGGCCGGCGCCGAATTCACGCGCCGCAAGGGCTTCAAGGAAGGCGACCTGGTGTTCGTCGAGCACTATGTCGGCTGCTTCAAGTGCGAGTGGTGCCACAAGGGCGAATACCGCCACTGCGAGAACACCGACTGGCGCGACAACCCGAACGGGATCCGCTACGGCTACACCTCGTCGGACAAGGCGCCCCACCTGTGGGGCGGTTTCGCGCAGTACGCCTACCTGCCGTGGAACTCGGTGATCCACAAGGTGCCGGACGGCGTCACGCCGGAACTGGCCGGACTGGTCACCCCGATGGCCAACGGCATCGAATGGTCGCTGTTCGACGGCGGCGTGCACTACGACGACATCGTGCTGATCCAGGGACCCGGCCAGCAGGGCCTGTCGCAAACCGTGATCTGCAAGCAGGCCGGCGCCAAGTGCATCATCGTCACCGGCACCTCCAAGGATCTGGCGCGCATGGAAGTGGCCAAGCTGCTCGGCGCCGACTTCGTGATCGACGTGCAGAAGGAAGATCCGCTGGCCCGCATCATGGAAATCACGGGCGGGCGCGGGGTTGACGTGGTGCTCGACTGCACCGCCGGCGCCGGCACCTTCCCGATCATGCTGGGCGTGGAAGCGATGAAGCGCAAGGGCGGCACGATGGTGGTGCAGGGCGAGATGGGCGACTTCCCGAATTTCCCGCTGAGCAAAATCACGCTCAAGTGGATGACGATCAAGAGCGCGCGCGGCCATAGCTACCGTGCGTGCGAACTGGCGCTGGCGCAACTGGCATCGAAGCGTTTCCCGCTCGAGAAGGTCACCACCCACAAGTTCGGCCTGAAGGACGTCGACCTGGCGATCCGTTCGGTCGGCAACGAGGGTGTGCCAAACGTGATCCACGCTTCGCTGATGCCTTGGCTGTAACGGCATGACCGGTTCGACCGATAACGCCGTGCCCGCGCCGCAGGAGAAGCCAGCGCGCATTCCGGTGACGGTGCTGACCGGCTACCTGGGCGCCGGCAAGACCACGCTGCTCAACCGCATCCTGTCCGAGCCGCACGGCCAACGCTACGCGGTCATCGTCAACGAGTTCGGCGAGATCGGCATCGACAACGAGCTCATCGTCAACACCGACGAAGAGCTGTTCGAGATGAACAACGGCTGCATCTGCTGCACCGTGCGGGGCGACCTGATCCGCACGCTGCACGGCCTGCTCGCCAGGCCCGGCGGTTTCGACGCGATCGTGATCGAGACCACCGGCCTGGCCGACCCGGGTCCGGTGGTGCAGACCTTTTTCGTCGACCAGTTCCTGCTGGCGCGCACCGTGCTCGATTCGGTCACCACACTGGTCGACGCCAAGCACATCCTGCAGCGCCTGGCCGACAGCCGCGAAGCGGTCGAACAGATCGCGTTCGCCGACCAGATCGTCCTCAACAAGACGGAACTGGCCAGCGAAGCGGAACTGGAGCAGATCGAAGCGCGCCTCAGAAGCATCAATTCGATGGCATCGATCCATCGAGCGCAGCGCGCCAATGTCGATCTCGGCAAGGTGCTGGGACGCGCCGCGTTCGAGATCGAACGCATCGTCTCGCTGGAACCGGACTTCATCGCGCCGGCCCATGTGCACGACGAGCATTGCGGCCACGATCACGATCACCATCACGACAGCGACATCCAGAGCATCTCGCTCAGTTCGACGCAGCCGATGGATGGCGCGCGCATCGAGCACTGGCTCAATGGCCTGGTGGCCAGCAAGGGCGGCGACATCCTGCGCTCGAAGGGCATCATCGACGTGCAGGGCGATGCCCGGCGCATGGTGTTCCAGTCGGTGCACATGCTGCTCGAAGGCGATTACCAAAGGGCCTGGTCCGCGCACGAGAAGCGCCGCAGCCAGATCGTGTTCATCGGCCGCAAGCTCGACCAGGCGGCGCTGCGGCTGGGCTTCGAGTCCTGCGTCGCCACCGCGCCAACCGAGGAAAAATAATGGAGCCAATAAGCAGCGCCCGTGCCGCCAGCGACACGCGGCATCGGATAGAGGCCGCCAATTCGCAGCCGCGCCGCATCAAGCTGGTCGGCCTGGGCGGCGGCGGAGCGGCCGTGGTGGGCGCCATCGACTGCGCGGGCATGCGCGCCGTGCAGCATGTGATTGCGCACCAGGGCGGCGCGCTGGAAGCGCAACTGGCGGGCGCGGAGATGATTTTCATGGTCGCGTGCAGCGGCGACGACCTGGGCCTGGCGCCGCAGGTCAAGCAGATCGCGCGTGACGCCAAGGTATTGATCACCGGGATCCTGGTGCAGTCGGGCCCGGCCCAGGCCGAATTGCCGGTGCTGCGGGCGGCGTCCGACATGCTGGTCGTGGTCACGGATCCAGCTTACGTGTCGGACATGTTGGAACAACTCGGTGCGTAAGGCAGCCCTTGCACTTACACCAAAAAAGGAGACAAGTATGATGAGCAAAAAACTATTCCCCGCCCTCGCGGCGCTGGTATTGGCAGCGACGGCGCCGGGCGCGCAAGCGGCCGACGAGCTGACCATGCTGCGCGTCGGCATCACCAGTGCCAGCAGCGACGTGGTGTTCTTTATCGCCGATAAAAAAGGCTACTTCAAGCAGGAAGGGCTGGCCGTCAAGTTCACCCCGTTCGACTCGGCCGCCAAGATGGTCGCGCCGCTCGGCGCCGGCCACCTCGACATCGGCGGCGGTTCGGCTTCGGCCGGACTGTACAACGCCGTCCTGCGCGGCATCGACATCAAGATCGTGGCCGACAAGGGCTCGACCCCGCCAGGCTACGGTTTCCAGCCGCTGCTGGTGCGCAAGGACCTGGTCGAAAGCGGCCGCTACAAGAGCCTCAAGGACCTGAAGGGCATGAAGATCGCCGGCAGTGCGCCCGGCAGCGCCTCGACCTCGACCCTGAACGAAGCGCTCAAGAGCGTCAACCTCGCTCCGGATGACGTCAAGCGCGTCTTCATGGCATTTCCCCAGCACGTGATGGCGCTGCAGAACAAGGCGGTCGATGCGGCCCTGACCACCGAGCCGTCGGCCACCCGCGCGGTGCAAAGCGGCGCGGCGGTGCGCGTGATGGGCGACGACGTGATCTATCCGAACCACCAGCTGGCGGTGGTGTTCTATGCCGGCGCCTTCATCAAGTCCGATCCTGAATCGGCCAAACGCTTCATGCGCGCCTACCTGCGCGCCGCGCGCGACTACAACGCCGGCCTCAAGGACGGCAAGATCGCCGGCCCCAATGCCCCCGAGGTGATCTCGATCCTGACCGAGTACACCAGCATCAAGGACCCGGCCGTGTATCGCGCGATCACCCCGCAAGGTATCAGCCCGGATGGCAAGGTGCACGAGGCCAGCCTGAAAAACGATCTGCAGTATTTCAAGGATGAAGGGCTGGTCAAAGGCACGGTGAGCGTCGAGCAGGTGCTTGACCACTCGTTTGTCGACGCCGCGCTCAAGGATCTCGGCCCCTACAAGCCGGCTGCGGCGAAATAAGCCTGCGCACCAACGTCTTCCAGGGACGCGGCGCGCGGACCTGGAAGCTGTAACCGGCACAGAGCCATGTGTAATCAATAGAAAGAAAGTATGGAACCCTCCCTGATCGCGCCAGAGGCACCGGCCAAGATCCGCCTGCGCAACCTGACCAAGAGTTTCCCGACCGCCAACGGGGTCGTGACCGCGCTCGACAACGTCTCGCTCGACATTCCGAGCGGCTGCTTTTTCACGATCGTCGGCCCCAGCGGTTGCGGCAAGACCACCTTGCTGCGCATCCTCGCCGGCCTGGAAAGCGCGACCTCCGGCACGGTCGAAGTGAGCGCCCCTCCGCCTGGCCGGCCCGGCAACTCGATGGTTTTCCAGGGCGATTCGCTGTTCCCGTGGATGACCGTGTTCCAGAACGCGGCCTACGGACTGACCCTGCGCAAGCGCCCGAAGGCGGAAATCGCCGAAGTGGTCGGGCATTACCTGAATCGTACCGGCATGACCAGGTTCGCCAACGCCTACCCGCACCAGCTCTCGGGCGGCATGCGCCAGCGCGTGTCGATCGCGCGCGCCTTCGCCAACGACCCCGACATCCTGCTCATGGACGAGCCGTTCTCGGCGCTCGACGAGCAGAACAAGGTGATGCTGCAGGAAGAGCTGCTGCGCATCTGGGAAGAAACCCGCAAGACGGTGCTGTTCATTACCCATAGCGTGGACGAGGCGGTGACGCTGGGCGACCGCATCATGATCATGACGGCCCATCCGGGACGCACCAAGCAGATCGTCGACGTGCCGTTCGAGCGCCCGCGCGCGGTGCTCGAGTTGCGCGCGCGTCCGGCCTACGGTGAGCTGGTGTATTCAATCTGGGGCCAGCTGCGCGACGAAGTGCAGCGGGCCCGCGCGCTGGACGAAGGAGCCGCAGCATGAGTTTGCCAACGACACATCCGAAAACCATGCGCGCAAGCATCAGCATGGGCACCCGCGACCGCCTGATCGGGATCGCCTCGCCGATCATGCTGCTGGTGCTATGGGAAATCATGGTGCGCACCACCATTCTCGACGCACGCTTCTTTCCTGCTCCGAGCACGATTTTCGACACCCTGGTCGCGCTGGTAAAGGACGGCAGCCTGTGGTCGCACACCTGGGCCAGCCTGCAGCGCCTGCTGTGGGGCTTCCTGCTGGGCGGTGTGCCGGCACTGGTGCTGGGCATCTCGATGGGACTGAACCGCACCTTGCGCGCGATGGTCGAGCCGCTGGTCGCGGCGACCTATCCGATTCCGAAGAGCGCGATTTTCCCGCTGATCCTGCTCATTTTCGGTCTCGGCGAATCGTCCAAGATCATCATGGTCGCGATCGGCGTGTTCTACCCGGTGCTGATCAACTCGGCCACCGGCGTGCTCGAAATTAACAAGATCTACCTCGACGTGGGCCGCAACTTCGGCGCCAGCCGCGGGCAGGTGTTCCGCACCATCGCGTTTCCCGGGGCTGTTCCGCACATCATGAGCGGCGTCAAGCTGGGCATCGGCATGGGACTGATCCTGATCGCGATCGCCGAGATGATCGGGGCCGAGACCGGTCTCGGTTACATGATCTGGAATTCCTGGGAAATCCTGTCGGTCGAGACCATGTATGTCGGCCTGATCGTCATCGCGCTGCTCGGCTTCCTGTTCACGATGGTGCTCAACGAAGTCGAACGCGCGATCATCCCCTGGAAGAAGTTCCGCTGAAACTGACCGTGTACACACTCGTATTGATGCGTCACGGCGAATCTGCCTGGAACCTCGACAAGCGCTTCGCCGGCTGGGCCGATGTCGACCTGACCGGGCAGGGCCGCGAACAGGCGCGCCAGGCCGGAAGGCTGCTGCGCTCGGCCGGCTTCAGCTTCGACCTGGCCTATGCATCGGTCCTCAAGCGCGCCATCCGCACGCTCTGGATCGCGCTCGACGAAATGGATCTGATGTGGCTGCCGGTCGTCAACAGCTGGCTGCTCAATGAACGCCACTACGGCGCGCTGCAAGGCTTGAGCCACGCCGACACCGCCGCCCGGTACGGCAACGGACAGGTGCTGGAGTGGCGCCGCAGCTACGCCGCCCAACCGGACCCGCTGCAGCCGGGCGACGCGCGCAACGCCAATGCCGATGCTGCCTACGCCGCGCTGGCGCAAGGGCAGGTACCGGTGACCGAATCGCTGCAGGACACCGTGGCGCGCGTGGTCATGGTGTGGGACGGGTCGATCGCGCCGGCGATCCGGGCGGGCAAGCGCGTCCTTGTATCCGCGCACGGCAACAGCCTGCGCGCGCTGGTCAAGCACCTGGACGGCATCAGCGACGCCGGCATCGCCAGTCTCGAGATCCCGCACGGCCTGCCGCTGGTGTACGAGCTCGACGCCGGCCTGAAACCGGTCAGGCACTACTACCTCGGCAACCCGGACGCGACAGCATGAGGCCGCTGCTGCTGTTGCTCGCTGCTGCTTCCGGCGCCAGCGCCGAGCCGCTGGCCACGGTCACGGTATCGGCCTCGCGTACCGGCCTGATCGGCATCGCGGAGTCCGCCAATGCGGGCGTCGTCACGGGCAAGCAGCTGGCCGCGCGCACTGTGTATCGCGCCGGCGAACTGCTGGAAGCGGCGCCCGGGCTGATCGTGAGCCAGCACAGCGGGGAAGGCAAGGCCAACCAGTTCTACCTGCGCGGCTTCAACCTGGACCATGGCACCGACCTGCGCACCACCGTCGACGGCATGCTGGTCAACCAGCGCAGCCACGGCCACGGGCAGGGCTGGACCGACCTCAATTTCCTGATCCCCGAGCTGGTATCGAAACTTGAATACCGCAAGGGTCCGTATTACGCGCCGGAAGGCGATTTTGCCGCGGCCGGGGCGGCGGCCGTATCGTATGCGGACCGGCTCGAGCAAGGCATCGCCAGCATCGGCCTCGGGCAGCACGGCTTTCGCCGCGCGCTGCTGGCCGACTCGCCCGAATTCAAGGCGGGCAGGCTGCTGTACGCCGTGGAGCTGCTCAATAACGATGGCCCGTTTACCGCGCCGGATGCGTACCGCAAGCGCAGCGGCGTGCTGCGTTACAGCCAGGGCAGCGGCGGCAACCGCTTCAACCTCACCGCCATGGCGTACCAGGGCCGCTGGAACGCAACCGACCAGATTCCCGCACGCGCACTCGCACGCGGCGAGCTTGGCCGTTTCGACGCGCTCGACACCAGCGACGGCGGCAACGCGCAGCGCTACAGCATCTCGGGCGCATGGCGCCGCAGCGCGGGTACGCACGCGAGCCGCATCAATGCCTGGCTGGCCCACAACGTGCTCGACCTGTATTCGAACTTCACCTACTTCCTCGACGACCCGGTCAACGGCGACCAGTTCAACCAGCGCGACCGGCGCACCAGCGCGGGCCTGGACGCGCGCCACGTGGTGCAGGGCTCCTGGCTTGGACTGGAATCGGAAAGCGCCTTCGGCCTGCAGCTGGAAAACGACAATATCGCCAACGGCTTGTTCAACACCGTGGCGCGCAAGCGCCTTGCCACGACGCGCCAGGACCGGGTGCGCGAAGCGAGCGCCGGCCTGTATCTCGAGAACAACACGCGCTGGCGCGAAAAATTCAGGACCGTGGCCGGCCTGCGCGCCGATCTTTATCGCTTCAAGGTCGACAGCGACAACGCGCGCAATAGCGGAACCACGCACGACGCCATCGCCAGCCCGAAGCTGAACCTGATCTTCGGACCCTGGGCCAGGACCGAGTATTACCTCAACATGGGAACGGGATTTCACAGCAACGACGCGCGCGGCACCACCATGACGGTCGATCCGAAGAACCGCTTCGCGCCGGTGGACCCGGTCGCGCCCCTGGTGCGCGCACGCGGCCTCGAAACCGGCCTGCGCACGGAACTGGTTCCCGGCTTGCAAAGTTCGCTTTCGCTGTACCGGCTCGACTTCGACTCGGAGCTCGTGTTCGTGGGCGATGCGGGCACCACCGAAGCCGGGCGCGCCAGCCGGCGTTCCGGATTCGAGATCAACAACTATTACAAGCCGGTGTCGTGGCTGACCATCGATACCGACCTGGCGTTCGCGCATGCGCGTTTTCGCGACGCCGATCCGGCCGGGCGCCGCATTCCCGGCGCGGTGGAAGGCGTGGCATCGGTCGCACTGGCCGTCGAGAAGGGCCGGTTCACGAGCGCACTGCAGTTGCGCCATTTCGGCGCGCGCCCTTTGCTAGAGGACAACAGCGTGCGCTCGCACAGCACCACCACCCTGAACGGGCGCATCGGCTATCGGCTAAGCCGCGCCTTGCGGCTCGAGCTGGAGGGCTTCAACCTGACCAACCGGCGCGCCTCCGCCGTGGACTATTACTATGCTTCGCGCCTGGCGAACGAGGCGCCCGGCTCGTCCGCCGAAGACATTCATTTTCATCCGATCGAGTCGCGCTCGTTCCGCCTGACGCTGACCGCACATTTTTGACAGATCCTGGCATGTGGCAAAAGAACTTGAGCATCAAAGAGTGACGAATGTGAAGTACAAAGTCCTTTGCCTGTCACGCATGAAGGTCAAGAGAGTTTGCGCGTCATAGCGAAGCTTTTCTGACTCACAACGCTCCTAGCCAGTCATGCGTGATGCGCAAAGTGGATAGATAATCAAAAAACGTGAAATGTGACTGTCAAATGCGTCGGAAGCTCAAGAGTATTTCTAACGAGCATCAAAATTTGAACGCTTACAACACTCAGTGAGGCATCAGGGCGGCGACCTGCGCTGTATTCATTCGAGCCCTTACTCGCACTTGTCCGTGTCTGATCATGTGAAGAGGAAGGCACTGGACGCAGTCCTTCACCCGCTCCAATTCGAATGCCCCCTGTTTACGCCGCGCGAGCAAGAAAATCGACGGGCCCCCCGCCATTCCTGCATGAGCTTTCTCGCCGCCGGAGCGATCGGCTACACTAATCCCGTTTTCAACCATGCAGGCGCCATTGCGATGAACTGGATAGAAGGACTACGCCGGCCCGGTGTGCCGGCCGCATTGGGCGCCGCGCTGCTGTTCGGCGCCGGCACGCCGCTGGCCAAGCAATTGCTGGGCAGTGTCAGCCCCTGGCTGCTGGCCGGCCTGCTCTACTTCGGATCGGGCACCGGACTCATGCTCTACCGGGTGCTCAGGCGCGCCGCGCCGGTCCGCCTGCCGCGTCACGAAGTGGCATGGTTCGCGGGCGCCATCGTGTCCGGCGGCATCATCGGTCCGGTCTTGCTGATGCTTGGCCTGTCCGGCATGCCGGTCACGGGAGCGTCGCTGCTGCTCAATGCCGAATCCGTGTTTACCGCCTTGTTGGCCTGGTTCGCCTTCCGGGAAAACTTCGACCGCCGCATTGCCCTGGGCATGCTTGCGATCGTGGCCGGCGCGGCCGTGCTGAGCTGGCCGGGCGAAGCCAGCTTCGCCGGATTCTGGCCCGCGCTTGCCGTCCTCGGCGCGTGCCTGGCCTGGGGCATCGACAACAACCTCACGCGCAAGGTGTCGCTGACCGACGCCAGCTGGATCGCCTCGGTCAAGGGCCTGGTGGCCGGTTCGGTGAACATGGTCCTGGCCGTCGTGCTGGGC
>JBAQKU010000242.1:0-2554 GCA_049301315.1 Telluria sp. | reverse complement strand
GCCCTAGGCCTTCGTACAGCGAATGGCGCAGCGTGATCTCGGAGGCGCCGATGGCCGCGCTCACGCTGCCCGGCTGCAGCGGCAGGCAAAGCTGGGCCGGCAGCGCCGCCACGCTGCGCGCCCCATGCGTCAATAAGGTCCTGACCAGCGGCTCGAGCCAGGCGCGCTGCACCACGGCGATCGAGCGCATGCCGTCCGCGGACTGCGCGGGAGCTGCCACCAGCACGCATTCGGAAGGGTCGCCCAGGATCTGCTCCTCGACCAGGCCGGGCAGGGCCGCCTTCAGGCGCGCGTGCGACAGCGGCGGCACTTTCACGTGCAGCAGCGTGACATCGGCCGCCGCCAGCAGCAGCACCACGCGCCGGCTGGCCGCGACCAGGTCGCCCATGCTCCTGAGCGCGCCCTCGCCCTGCTGCACCACGGAGCCGCCGTCGCTCACCAGCGCGAACTGCGACAGCGCGCCCTCGCCTTCGGCGCGGGCCGGATGCCGGATATATAAAGTAGTCAAACGGTCTCTCTTTCTTCTAGTTTTGCCGTATCCAGACCAGAGTGGTCGCCCCGGTGCCGCTCTGGCGCCTGATCAGCGCCTCGGCGTCGAGTGCCGCGCGGTCGAGCCGTATCCTGCTCTGGACCAGGAACTGGTCGCTCTTCACATCGGCGCTGTCGGGGGCCAGCGTCTTGCCGCCCAGCTCACTGGTAAAATATTCAATGCCCCGGTAGTGGGCCTGCTTGCGGCGCACGACCAGCGATGCCGCCTCGGCCACCGAATAATCGGGCACCAGGGCCGCCAGCACTTCGGCCGGCGCGGTGTTGACGTTCACCTTGGACGGCTCCGGCAGCACGATCGCAAAATCGCGCAGCTTGGCCACCATGTCGACCGTGTAGCCCGGGACCGACAGCAGGTCGTCGAGCCGCGTGAACTCGATCGGCAGGCCGTTCGGCGGCGCCTGCCCGGGCGTGTCCTGCGTTCCGCCGCCCGCCGTGGTCGCGACGCTTTGCGTGTTGGCGATCGCCGCCGCGGTGCGCTCGGCCAGGTTCGGGTCGAGCCGCAGGTTCTGCAGCAGGCGCTTGTAAATACCCACCTGCACCGGGTCCGGCACGCGCTGCTTCGCCAAATTTGTCAGATTGTAACGCGAGCTCGCGTCGATGATGCGCCCCGACAGGGTCGCATCGAAAACTTCGCCTTCCACCCGCTCGCGCTCGATGTACTGGTCTAGCCGGGTTTCGGCCAGCGGCGTGTTCCACACATGGTCGAGCGCGGTCACGCTGGCATGGTCCCTGGCATCCTGCTGCAGCACCAGGCTGGCCCAGTCCAGCGCTCCGCGCAAGATCCATTTGGTCTGCAGGTGCAGGCGCTGGTTTTCCATCGAACGCACCTGCACCTGCTGCTGCCAGAACAGGCTGGCCACGATGGTCACGGCCAGCGTGGTGAGCAGCAATGCGGTGATGACGGCAACCCCGCGCTGGCGCTTGAGCATCACAGCCCCCCCAGCAGGAAGGCCTTGCTCATGGGCGCGGCCTGGCCCTGCACCTGCAGCGCCACCTGCAGCCCGGCGGGCGGCGGCGCGAGGTCGGCCGGCAGCGGACCCTGGGTCGGCGCCGCCTGCACCTTGGGCGCGTTCGCCAGGCGCCAGCCATTGTTTTCCCACACCTGCACCACCATCGCGCTCACCCCCGACTGCAAGGTCACCGCCGGCGTGGTGTCGGCGTCGCTGATGGCGGCCTTCCACAGTACGTCGAGCTCGACCAGGTCGCGGGTGGCGGCCGATTCGCGCCGGGTCAGCACGCCCTCGCGGACGCGGTAGGCGATCACCTGCAGGCGCGCCGGCTCGTTTTCGGTATACGAGTTGCGCACCAGCGTCATGCGGTCGGCGCCGGCCAGCAGGTAGGGCCGGTTGCGCAGCATGCGCTGGCCCGTCAGGTGTTCGCAGTCGTTTTGCATCTGCGCGAACGCGAGCTGCATGCCGCGCGTCGTTTCCATCTGCTCGGTCAGCGCGATGCGGGCGCGCACGATGCCGTCCAGCCCGCGCCAGCCCAGCACCGCGACGATCGCCAGGATGCTGATCGCAACGAGCAGTTCAACCAGTGTGAATCCGGAGCGGCGCTTCATAGCTGGTTCATGACCAGTTGGACCAGCTTGATGATGCGGCGCTCCGGATTTTCCGCATCGAACACGCTGACCTCGACCCGGCGCAGGCGCGGATTCGGGCTGGCCAGCACCTCTTCCTGGCACACCAGGCGCAGGTCGCCCTGCGGGCAATCGAAGGACTGCTTGCCCACGCTCGGGAATTCCTTGGCCAGGCGGATCTGCACCAGCCGGTTTTCGGCCGACCAGGTGGCCATCATGGCGCTGCGCAGGCCGCTGCTGTTGGAGGTCAGGCTGCCGACCGCGCGCAGCGAGGCGCCCAGCGCGGTGCCGACGATGACGAGCGCGACCAGCACTTCGAGCAGCGTGAAGCCGGCGGCGCTGTTGGTGGCGGGCTTGAAAGGGCGCATGCTCATTCGACCGTGAAGTGACCGATGCCGTCGGCGCGGATGGCGACCATGCGCTCGC
>JBAQKU010000241.1:0-5694 GCA_049301315.1 Telluria sp. | reverse complement strand
CCTGCCCGCCTGGCGCATGGCGGCGCTGTGGCTGGCGCTGCTGGCGCTGGCCGCCTGCCATCGCGCAGGGGCGCCGGCGGCCCCGGAACTGGAGGAGGGCAAGCCGTTTCCGCCATTCATGTTCGATTTCCTGGCGGGCGGCGCGCCGCCCGCCAAGCTGCACGGCAAGCTGCTGGTGCTCAATGTATGGGCCAGCTGGTGCGGCCCGTGCCGGCGCGAGATGCCCAGCCTGGAACGGCTCTCGAACCTGCTCGACCGCGACCGCTTCGTCGTGCTCGGCATGTCCACCGACGACGACGCGATGCTGGCCTCGGAATTCCTGACGCAGCAAGGCATCAGCTTCGCCAATGTGCTCGACCAGGGCGGGAACATGTCGCGCCGCCTCGGCTTGCGGGTATATCCGGAAACCTTCGTGATTGCGCAGGATGGCACCTTGCTGCGCCGCATGGCGGGGCTGCACGAGTGGGACAGCGCGGCCATCGTTGCCATGCTGGAAGGCTTCGAGCGCGCGCGCCAGCCGGCTAAGCATGTTCACAGGCAAGGACTGGGGTTATGATGCACGCTCGAAAATTGATATGCACGGTGACAAAATTATGACGCGTTTCGCTTTCCTTCCTGCGGGCGCGCGCAGCGCGGTGGCCCGCATTTTCCCTATCTTTCCGGCAAGCGGCGCCGGACCTGACGAGCCGCAGGGCGCGCGCTCGGTGGTGTCGGTGCGCACCAAGGGCATGCTGGTGTTCGCCGCCCTGATCGCGTATTCGGTGCTGATCGCGTGTTTCGCTTTTTATCAGAAAAACCTGCTGCTGCGCGATTTCGAGGCCATCCAGGGGACGCTCGAGACCGAAGCCCTGCTCAAGCAGGCCGACGTGGCCACCTTCCACGCCGTCATGGCCGTGTTCGTCAATATCGACGCGGCCGACCCGGCCGGCATGAAGCGCATCCGGATGCACTACCAGTCGCTCAAGGAGCGCCAGGAGACGCTGGCCGCGCGCCTGCCCGGCGCCAAGCTCGACGTCGCCGAGCTGACCCTGGCATGGAACGCGCTCAGCCGCGAGGCCACGCGTCCCAACCTGAACCGCATGATCGCGGAACTGGTGGCCACCAAGAACGAACTGGCGGTGCTGACCGAGGAGGTGCAGGCCGGGCGCAAGCTGGCCTCGGAGCGCTACCGCCAGCAGACCGATTCGGTGGCCATGACGGCGCTGGTGCTGGGCATGCTCGGGCTGGGCCTGTTGGGCGCGGTGATCGGGCTGTTCTTCCGGCGCCTGACCGACGACCTGCGCATCCTGCAGCACCGCGCGCTCGAGATCGTCAAGGGCTATCGCGGCGCGCCGCTGCCGGTCACGCGCCACGATGAAGTGGGGCAGTTGATCATGGCGGTCAACAACATGGCCGACACGCTCGACCAGCGCGAAAAAGAGGTCATGCTCAAGCGCCAGAAGTATTTTCACCATGAAAAAATGGCGGCCATCGGCGCGCTCGCGGCCGGCGTCTCTCACGAGATCGGCAACCCGATCGCCGCCATCTGCGGCATCGCCCAGGAAATGATGGAGCGCCGCTCGGAGAACGCGGCCTGCGCCACGCGCGACTGCCACGACTGCCGGCCCGACCTGATCTATGCCCAGACCGAGCGGCTGGCCGCGATCACGCGCGAGATCTCCGAATTCGCCTCGCCGCGCGCGGCCGAGCCGCAGTTCCTCGACCTGAACGGGCAGCTGCGCAGCACCAGCCGCCTGATCCGCTACGACAAGCGCCTGCAGCGCCTCAGCCTGCGCCTCGACCTCGATTCCCAGCTGCCGGCGATCTACGGCGTGGCCGACCACCTGACCCAGCTCGTGATGAACCTGTTGATCAATGCGATGGACGCGCTCGAGGACGTGCACGGGCGCGCGCCCTCGATCGTGCTCAGCACCCGCGCCGACAGCGAGCGCGCCTGCATGACGATCGAAGACAATGGCCACGGCATCGAGCCCGAGACCCTGGGCCGCGTGTTCGAAGCCTTCTTCACCACCAAGCCGGCCGGCAAGGGCACCGGGCTCGGGCTGTCGCTGTGCTACGCGATCGTCAAGCGCCACGGCGGCACCATCGAAATCGACTCCACGCCTGGCGTTGGCACCCGCGTCCAGGTTTTCTTCCCATTGAACGATACAGCTTACAACGAAGCGAGCCCCCTATGAAATCCATCGACGTAATGGTCATCGACGACGAGCCCGCGATCCGCCAGGTACTCATGGCGCACCTGCAAAAGTCGGGCTACAACGTGTGCCAGGCCCCCAACGGCCTGCAGGCGTTCGAGCGCCTGGCCAAGGGCGACATCGACGTGGCCATCTGCGACATCAAGATGCCCGACATCAGCGGCATCGAACTGGTGCGCCGCACGCGCGCGGCCGGCATCGACACCAGCTTCATCATGATGACCGCGTTCGCCTCGGTCGACACCGCGATCGAGGCGATCCAGGCCGGCGCCTCCGACTACATGATCAAGCCGGTGCGCAACGAGGAGGTGCTGCACCGCCTGGTCAAGGTCGAGGACATGCGCGGCCTGCGCGCCGAGAACCGCGTGCTGCGCAGCCTGGTGCAGGGCAGGAAGGAAGACCAGTTCGTGTTCGGCGCGCCTTCCATGCGCGACCTCGAGCGCCTGGTGGCGAAGGTCTCGCCCACCGACAGCACGGTGCTGGTGACGGGCGAGAGCGGCACCGGCAAGGGCGTGATCGCGCGCCGCATCCACCAGCAAAGCCCGCGCGGCAACGCGCCCTTCATTCCGGTCAACTGCGGGGCGCTGCCCGAACACCTGATGGAAAGCGAATTGTTCGGCCACACCAAGGGCGCCTTCACCGGCGCCGACCGGGCCCGCAAGGGCCTGTTCCTGGAAGCGGACCGCGGCACCATCTTCCTCGATGAAATCGGCGAGCTGCCGCTGCAGCTGCAGGTCAAGCTGCTGCACGTGATCGAAGACAAGTCGATCCGCGCGGTCGGCAGCGAGCAGGCGCGGCGCGCCGACGTGCGCATCGTGGCCGCCACCAACCGCGACCTGGCCCAGATGGTGGCCGAGGGCAAATTCCGCGAAGACCTGTATTTCCGGCTGTCGGTATTCCAGATCCACGTGCCGCCGCTGCGCGAGCGCCGCCCCGATACCTTGCCCCTGGTGCGTTTCTTGCTTGAAAGAGGGGCCAAGCGCATGGGCATCGAATCGCCGGTCGTGGTCGACCCGGAAGTCGACAGCGTGCTGGACGCCTATGAATGGCCGGGCAACGTGCGCGAGATGGAAAACGTGATCGATCGCGCGCTGATCCTGGCCGACCATGGCCATGTCACCTGCGCCGACCTGCCGCCGCAAGTGGTCAAGGGCGCGCGCGCCGGGATGCCGGACCTGGCGGCGCCGGAATGCGGCGACAGCCTGCGCGGCCAGGTGCGTCGTTTCGAAAGCGCGCTGATCGCCAAGGCGATCGCGGACGCCGAGGGCGACCGCCGGGTGGCGGCGCAAAAGCTGGGAATCGGTTTGTCCAGCCTGTATCGCAAGCTGGAAGAGTTCGAGGGACTGGGATTGCTGCAGGACGGCGCCGGCGATGCGCGGGCCGACTGAAGCGAACGGGTAGCCAAACAGGACGGCGCGTGGCGCCGTCCGCGAGACCAAAGGGGGTCGTATGAAACAGACAATCAGGCGTCGTAGCGGACTGGCGGGGCTGGCGGCGGCCAGCATGTTGCTGCTGATGGCAAGCGCGCCGGCGCAGGCGGGTCCGGCAGAAGATTGCGAGCTGGCCGAAAAGGAATTTGCGCGGGGCGATCTGGTCGTCTCGGTGGCGCTGTGGACCAAGGCGGCCGAGCAGGGCTATGCGCCGGCGCAGGCGCGCCTGGGCGACGTGCTCGACAAGTCCGAACAGGACGACGAGGCGGTGGCCTGGTATGCCAAGGCGGCGGCCCAGGGCAATGCGGCCGGCCAGTACGGGCTGGCGCAGATGTACCTGAAGGGCGAAGGCGTCAAGAAGGACATGGAACAGGCGCGCCTGCATGCCATGCGGGCGGCCGAGCAGGGTCACCCGGACGCGACCATGCAGATCATGCACGCCTACCGCAGCGGCGCGCTGGGCCTGGCGCGCGATGCGGCCCAGGCCGACGCCTGGGAGCTCAAGGTCAAGGCGCTGTTCCCGGGCTACACGCGCAGCGTGCCCAATCCGAAGGGCAAGCCGGGGACGGCCAAATGAGCGCCGTGTGCCGGCGCGCGCTCCTGCTGGCGCTGCTGCTGGCCGGCGCCGCCGCCCAGGCGGCCGACCCGGTCAGGGGAGCGCAGTTGTACGCAAGCAATTGCGCCCTGTGCCACGGCCAGGACGGACGCGCCGTGATGCCGGGCGCGCCCAGCTTCAACCGCGGCGACGCCTTGCTGCGGCCCGATTTTACCCTGCTTGCGCTGATTCGGGCGGGCAGGAATGCGATGCCCGCGTTCCAGGGCCGAATGGCCGACCGCGACATTATGGATGTGATTGCTTTTATGAGGACTTTGCACTGATGCGCCTGATCGGAATCGTGTTTTTCGGCGCCTGGCTGGCCGCCAGCGCTGCCCCCGCCCTGGCCCAGGGCGCACCGGCGCCCGCCGGCCCCCCCCTGCGCGTGATCGAATCGTTCAACGTGGGCGACGACGCCTACGTGCGCGCGCTGGCCGTCGAGCGGCCCACCGGCGCGCTGTGGGTCGGCACCTCCAAGGGCGTGCACGAGATCGACCTGGCCAGCGGCAAGCCGCGGCGCACCTTCACGCGCGCCAGCGGCCTGGCCAACGAATACGTGTTTGCGATCGGGATCGACCAGAAGGGCTACAAGTGGTTCGGCACCAACGCCGGCGGCGTGTCGCGCTACAAGGACGGCAAGTGGAAGACCTACTTCCCGATGCACGGCCTGGCCGACTACTGGGTGTATTCGTTCGCCAACCAGAAGAACGGCGACCTGTGGATCGGCACCTGGGCCGGCGTGAACGTGGTCGACATGAAGAACCTGAAATGGCGCACCTACGTCAAGGAGCTGATCAACGAGTGGGTCTACGGGCTGGGCGTCGATGCGCGCGACCAGGTCTGGTTCGGCACCGAGGGCGGGGTCTCCATGTTCGACGGCAAGACCTGGCGTTCCTGGACCCACAAGGATGGCCTGGGCGCGGGCAACCCGAACAAGCTGATGGCCAGCCCGAACACCGGACTGGGCACGCGCTCGCGCCACGACCTTGGCCTGCGCACCCAGGACGGGGCCCCGACCTACAACCCGAACTATGTGTTCTCGATCCTGGTCGCGGCCGACCAGAGCATCTGGGCCGGCACCTGGGGCGGCGGGGTGAGCCGCTTCGACGGCAAGCGCTGGACCAACTACACCACCAAGGAAGGGCTGGCCGGCGACATCGTCTACAGCATCGCGCAGGACGCCAAGGGCGTGCTGTGGTTCGGCACCAGCGCCGGGCTGTCCAGTTTCGACGGCAAGCGCTGGCGCAAGGTGGACAAGCAAGGCGGGCTGCTCGACAACAACGTATATGCAGTGGCGGTGGCGCCGAACGGCGACATCTGGGCTGGCACCAAGCGCGGCGTTGCGCGCCTGGCCGGATCAAATGGTAACTAGGAGAGCACAGTGCAATTGACGAAACAATCGATCGGAATGATCGCCGCCGGTGTGGTGGGTGTGGCCGGCCTGGTGGGCGCGGCCTATTACGTCGGCCTGAAC
>JBAQKU010000240.1:0-4630 GCA_049301315.1 Telluria sp. | reverse complement strand
TTCCGGCGCATGTGCAATTTGCTCAATATGTTGGGGTAACGAAGGATTTGCAGATAGAATTCGATGCATAGGCCGGTCCCGATGGTATGTGTGTTGCGTCAGAACTTCACACGATATCAGAGGAGTCCTGGCCTATCTGTTTTGCGCGGCGTCCCATGCTGGCATGGGCGGGCAATTATTGGACGCCCTGGACAAGGCCGGGATTTTGTTGGCTGGCGATCCTGGGATTACGAAGGACGTAACAACCGGCGCGACGCGCCGATGACGCCGGCGACAAACGCATCTTCCAGAGATGTCGCCGGCCCCTTTATTTGGGCGTTTGCTGTCGGATTGAGCTTTGCCGCGATTCCCGAGCCATCGGGATCGATGATGAACAACTTGAGACCATACTCTTGGACAGATCGGATCACAATCGCGTTGATATGTGGATCCCGAAACCCATAACCGATGACCATCAAGCGCGCGCCTGGCTCGGCGAGCGCCGCTTCGAAGCGATCGAAGTACCAATTAAGCGCAGGATAGAAATTGACGTCGGCAGCCTTCTTGTCACCCATGATCATCGCACTGCCCATCCTCGGGTCGCGCCAACCCGAGGATCCATGAAGTTTGAATAGCGGCTGCATGCCCTGTTCCAGCCTGAATTCCTGCGCTTCGTGGACAAGCACGCGCGGACCAGCCTGGCCATGCCGATCTTGTACCTGTGGATTCATCCGGATAGCCGCTGGTAGCTGTAGTCCCAGCCATGCTGGGCGTCCAGCCCCCCTGTAAAGCTCGGGCCAATAGTAGTGCTCAAGCAATTGGTCCTGATTTAAGGTGAAAATCGCGTCGAAACGCGCGAGGAAGCTGGTAACGGACCGGTCCGCTTGCTGCGAGAACTCCCAAGTTCCCGAAAAAAAGTGCTCATTCATGTTCCCAAACATGGCCTCGATGGCCCTCTGCAGCTGCCGAAGCGCGTTTTGGTTTGCCTCGCTCACGTCCCTCGTGTAATTACGTTGCACTTCAGCCAATGCTGATTCAAAACCATTTGCCTGCTGGTGGCGCCAAAGCAAGGCGCGCAGCCTAGGATTGGCAATCACCTCTTCGCATCCCAACAGGTAGTCGAAGACCTCATTCGCCAGCCAACCGCCCCAGTTTCGGCTAAATCCGGCACCGGTCAGCAAATAGATGCTCATGGGCGTCTCTCCGATCGCTTCGGCGCTTTCGGGGATAATGCCTCCGCCAGTGCTTGATCCGGCCTGCGTGCCGCCTTTTTCGACGCAGTTGCTTGAGCGGATTCTAGAGCCTTCTTCTTGAGACGCAGCATTGAACTTTCGGCTTTGGCCTCGTTCAATTGTCCCCTTAGCCGCTCAATCGAAGCCGTTGCCTTCTCTAAACTGCCAGTGATGGCACGTAGCTCACCTTCCTGAATCCCGCTCTTGTGATTCTGATTTGCCAACTGCTTTTGAACTGCAAACAGCTCATCCCTATGGCGCCCCTCGTTCTTCGCCTTCTCAGCGAGTACGCTTTCCAATGCCTTGCGCGACTGAGCGGCATTTACGCGCTCGCGGTCGATCTCTACAAGCGCCCTCGCTTCTGCGCCGGCGAGACGCTCTTCGCTCTGTTTGGCGGCCTGGCGAATCCTTTCGAGCTCAGCCGAAAAATCATGACGGCAAGCATCCAGTCGGGCTTGGCTGCCAAGCAAGTCGGCCCGCGCGCCGTTAAGCTGGCTTTCCATCGATGCATTTATGGAACCCAGCGACGTTACGTCATGGCGTAACTTGTCGATCTGCTCACGGGCTTGGCGAAGTTGATCTTGTGTGGCCGAAAGCTCTTTAACGGCCCGGTCCCGCTCAGCCGTAGCCGCGGCCGTTGCTTCTTCGGCCATTCCCACCTTTGACTGGGCGTCGGCCTGGAATGCTGAAAATTGTTGATGTGCAACGTCCTGCGCAGACTTCCACAGGATCGCAACCAGGTCGCCTGCAGCCACCCTTAGCGCGTCCGGAAGATCCGGATGCTCGATGGTGACCCGGCTCTTGGCACGCAAATTGTCCCAAAACCGGTTCAGTGCCTCGGCCGGCGCGGACATGCTTCCTTTGCGGACCAACTGATAGAGCTTGTTCGCCGTCGGCGTTATGCCGTAACGGAAGAACAAGAGCACGCACACCTCCCTGTAAAGATCCTGAGTGTTCGGGTACTGGTTGCGCAGTGCGTCGATGTCCGCAAGAACATTCTTTTCGATATTATCAGCCTTTCCATGGGGTGCCGTCAGCCAAAATGTGCATTGATAATACAATCTAATACATTGTGAATACAACTTCAAGGTAATGAAAATATGACATTACTTGTATAATGTCGACTTAAGCCAGCGTCGGCCTCATGTTGGCAGTTTCGCTGTTCTGTGCTCCCACGAATTTGTGGCGATGGCAAGTCATCCCTGCCCTGCCCGGCGAATCAACATGACACAGGCGCACCAATTTACGGCCGCTAATCGGAGAGTTGCAGGCTGAATGCAGAGACGCGCGAACCACAGGAACGCTGGGGAAGGAACGAGAACCGCGAATTGCAACTAGGGAAGCGTTGAACAATTAACGTTTTTGACGCCAGTTTCATTTTTTGAACAGACGAATTTATCCGACCACCGAAATTCGGCATCGGCACCGCGACGAAACGGTTTTAAACGGAAAATTTGCGCTGCATCGCGCGCTTTTGCGCGTTCAGGACGCAACTTGGGTTTCGGTTATCGTAAAACGCCTGCCAGCCAGCACCAGATTGGCGAAGCCGAACAGTGTGAACAACTGCGCGGCGTTCTTTGGCCGTCAACCCGGCTTGCGCCGGAACAGCAAGACCTCGGACCCGAGCTCGTTCGGCAATACCATTCGACTAAGGTCGGGGCGCATTTCTAGTTCGAACGCGTCTTGGGCACGGTAGTCGTTCCAGTTCCCCGTGGCAAATTCGTGCGCACTTAGAATGACCACGTACAGTTCCACCCCCGGCGAGCGGAACACCTCTCGTTCGAACCAATTTTGCGATGGCGGCCAGCAGCAAATGACAACCTGCGGGCGCCATTGCCGCAGGGCTGCGCTGGCGTCCATGCGCACAACGTACTCGGGATAGGTGATTCGATCGGCCCAACTGTGGTCATCGGTCGCGGTAACTGGCACACCATTTGCGATCAGAAAACGGCTCAGCGTTCCGTCTCCGGCGCCGATTTCAAGTGTGGAACGACCCGCGATCAGTGCGCTTAGCCGCGCAATCAACTTTTTGGAATAAAAGCAGTAAATGCCCTTGCGTTCGACTAGAGGCATCAGCAGCCTTTTCTGCGGCAGCAGCGGCCAGATTAGCCGGAACCAGAACATGGAAACAGGTTTGCGCACGAACCCATGATCGAAGAACAGCCATTGCGCCAGCAAACCGTTGAACAGATTGAAACGAAGACGTCCCGAAGAGCGGCCGGTTGCCACGGCGACGCTGTAACGTTCGATCGCCAGCGCGGCCATCCGCTGAGTGACCGCGGATTGCACCAAAGCCCACTTGTCGCGCTGGGCGAGCGTGGTTTTCCTGTCGCTTCGGGCCGGGCCCGATGGCCGCTGAAGGAGGCGATGCAAGCGCTTGGGATCGCGTTTTTCCAGTGCCGCCGCCAATTCCTTTTCCGTGGCCGCCCACTGCGCCGGGAATTCGGCGCGTAGTTGTTCCAGCGACGGCTTTCGCTGCAGCCAGGCAAGCACCCGGACCGGATCATTCGATTTCATATTTGTCCATTTTCGATAGCAATCATGCCGAAGCGCCCGACAACGATGCGGCGCGGCGCCACGCCGAATGGAACGCATTGTAATCTCAGCGTGTGCCAATGTGCAGCATGAAGCAGCACGATGTACATGGGCTATCCACCAGGGTGGACCCAAGGCGGACTGACAGCAACGCTTTTCTGATCCAGGCATTTCGTGATAAAGTCGTGCCCATGGCTAAATTCAACAAACCTATTGCTTTCTTTCTGTTCGTCATCTTCATGACGAATCTAGGTTTGTTGAGTTTTGCGAAGAATAAACTGTCGCATGACATCATGCACGCCGAGCTTGCCGGGTTGTCGGTCGATCACCACCACGGCTTTGACGGCGATGACGAAGCTGGCGATGATACAGATCTGGGTGGCATGCCGCACAAGGCCTTGCATGCTGCCGATCATGTTCAGTTTATTTATCTTGCCCTGCCGGCCACGCTGGCGGCGGCTGCCGAAGCGGGCACGGTCACTTTGCACTTCGCGGCATTGATGCTCCCACGCCCGTCCGTCGATTTACCGTTTCGCCCTCCCCGTCAGTTTCCCCTAGCATAATTCCGTCCGCGTTTCCGCTGGCGCCATCCCGATTGGCGAACCAGTGCGCGCGGTAGCGAACAGGTTCTCATCGCCCCATCGACGTGCTGTGTCGGGCAGATAATCGCTCTCCCTTCGTGATGTCGATTGTGGTGAGCTTGATCAAATCGAATCCGGAGCGACGGCCAAAACGCAGCGCGTCCTTTTGTCTGTCATTGCAGTAGTTCCAAACGAAGTTGACGGCCCGAGCTTGCTTGTTGAGCAGCCCGTTCAGCGACTTGACGCGGTATCGGTAAACCAGTTTCATTCAAGTTCGACACCAATTGTCGACGCTGGTTCCAC
>JBAQKU010000239.1:0-1568 GCA_049301315.1 Telluria sp. | reverse complement strand
CTCGGATGGCGCATGCCGAGATAGAGCGCGCTGCCGAAGTCGAGCATTGCGCCTCCCGCTCATGCGCTACGCTGCTGCTGCTCGAGCCGTTTGCGCAGCAGGATCGAGGGCAAGGTACCTTCGGCCGCAGGGTTGCGCGCGCTCGCCGCCAGATCGACCCCGGTGGCAGCGCGGTAGGCATGGATGTAGCCCTGTATCTGCGGCCGCCAGAACCGGGTCCAGTTGAAGGCCTGGGCCGGCTCGAACACGTCGCTCCAGTTCCCGTACCGGATACTCAGCAGCAGCTGTTCGCCGAAAATGGCCAGGCTGCGGAAGTGCATCACGCTGGTGTCGCTCCAGCCCTGCAGCTTTTTCATCGCATCGACCCGGTCCATCCACGGTTCCGGATAGGCGACCATCACGCGCGTGGGCAGGAATTCGCGGAACTCGGGACGCGCCAGCAGCCATTGCTGCATCAGCATTTCGACCCGTGCGGTCGACGGCAGGTCGCCGAACTGGTTGTGCGCCCCCTGCGACAGGACCAGATGCACTTCCTTGAGCGCGTTAAGCACCGGGAAGGCGTCGGCCTTGACGGTGGTGTCGTCGTCCTGGCGGAAGAACGCGGTGCACAGGTGCAGCAGGTAGTGGAACGCTTCCAGGAACTTGGAACGCGAGTCGGCCGGGCGGAAGCTCTGCACCGCCTTGCCGTCGAGGCGCACGCCGTAATGGTGGTCGTACTCGTAATTGCGGCGCACCACGGTGAGCCTGTGCTGCTCGTCCTGGGTGTAACCCCAGATCAGGTTGTTGAGCGGGCGCAGCGGGTCGATTTCGAGGTTGGCCAGCGGATCGCTCGCCCCCCTGGCGCGCACGTTCTGGAAGCGCTGGGTGATGGCGTTCATGGTCTGCACCAGCATGCCCTCTTCGTTCCAGTAGGACCAGATCAGCTCGAGCATGCAGGGGTTGGCCAGCTTGTCCTGCACGATCCCGAAGCACAGCTCGGCGTCCTCCTCCTGCCCGTGCGGCACCGTGATCGGCACGTCGGGCAGCTTGCGCCGGATGATGGCCAGGTAGGGCAGCGCCTGGGTGCCGTCGACCGTGTCGAGGTACTCGGCGAACACGGTCGCCATGTCGCGTCCGGGCGGAATGTCGCGCCGGTCGAGGTAGGCCAGGTCTTCGGCCGGGTTGAACGCCAGCGGGGTGCGCGCCACGCCGCAGTTGACCATCACGAACGCCTCGGTGGCCGCCTTCAGCACGCGGTAGGCGTCCGAGTCGATGAACGGCAGGCTGCGCTTGCCGCGCAGTCTCTGGAACATGTCGGCCTTCTTGATGAAGCGCTCGCCCTCGAAGCCGCGCACCGCCACCGTATCGGTGCAGAACAGGCCGTCGATGAAGCGCTGGTAGCTGGTAAAGCCCATCGCGTCGGTGCTGTTGCGGATCAGGGTCCACAGCGGCAGGTCTTCGGTAGGGTCGGTTTCGGTGCGCGACATGGCGACCCCCATGTTGCCGGTGACCGGGATCGGGGCGCGTTCGTCGGCGTCGAACTCGGCGCCCAGGCTGAGCATCGCCTTGGCGCCGGCCACGTTCGCTGC
>JBAQKU010000238.1:0-6503 GCA_049301315.1 Telluria sp. | reverse complement strand
GGGCATGGCCGGCACCCTGGTCGACGGCGGCGCTTCCGGCAAGGGCGCATTCAGTCCCCACACGTGGCCCAGTGCGGGGCTGCTGCTTGCCATCGGTGTGAGCGCCCTGTTCGCGCAGATGGCCATGACGCGCGCCTACCGGGTCGGCAAGGTGCTGGTGGTGGCCAACCTGCAGTACACCGGCATCGTTCTCTCCAGCCTGTGGGGCATGCTGCTGTGGGGTGACAGTTTCGACTGGCACGTGTGGCTCGGCATCGCCGTGATTCTTGCGTCGGGCATCGCCGCGACGTTCTACAATACGCAAAGCACGCCGCGCGGCGCCGCCATCAGCAAGACCGATCCGATCGCAAGCGAACTTTGAGGACTTCATGTACACGACACTGATTTCAGCGCCAGAACTGGCACGCCACCTGGACGACCCGCGCTGGGTGCTGGTCGACTGCCGTCACGACCTGGCCGACCTCGCAGCGGGGCGCCAGGGGTACGCCATCGGCCACCTTCCGAATGCCGTGTTTGCCGATATGGAAACCGATTTGTCGGGCGCCAAGCGCGGCGCGGACGGCCAGTTCCGCGGCCGCCACCCGCTGCCCGAACGCGCCGCGCTGGTGGCGACACTGCGCGCCTGGGGCATCGACGACGACAGCCAGGTGGTTGCCTACGACGCGCACGGCGGCATGTTCGCGGCGCGCCTGTGGTGGCTGCTGCGCTGGATCGGGCATCCGGCGGTGGCGGTGCTGGACGGCGGGATGGCCGCCTGGCAGGCGCTGCCGATGTCGGCTGCGGCGCCGCACAAGGCGGCGGGCGGCATTACCGAAAAACCGTCGCTGGCGGACACCGTGTCGGCCTCCGAACTGTTGGCAAGCCTTGGCAGCGAACAGTGCACGATTGTGGACGCCCGTGCGCCGGACCGCTTCCGCGGCGAGAACGAAACGCTGGACCCGGTCGGCGGCCACATCCCGGGCGCGAAGAACCGTTTTTTCAAGGACAACCTGGAGGCGGACGGCCGCTTCAAGAGCGCCGAACAACTCAAGGCCGGGTTCGCGCCGCTGCTGGGCGATCCGAAGGCGGCGGTGATGCAGTGCGGCTCGGGGGTGACCGCCTGCCACAACCTGCTCGCGCTGGAAGTGGCCGGCCTGCCCGGCGCCGCGCTCTACCCCGGTTCGTGGAGCGAATGGTGCGCCGACCCCGCGCGGCCGGTCGCGACCGGGGCGGGCGACGAATAACGCGACGCCAAACGTCATCCCCGCGAAAGAGGCTGTCGCAAAACGCCAAACGAGCTTCGACGAAGACGGAAATACCGTCGTCTTCGCCATTGGCGAACCCGACTTCCCGCGCAGGCGGGAACCCAATCTAGCTGCTGTGACGCGCCAAAATTAGGTTCCCGCCTTCGCGGGAACGACGGTGTTGAAGGTGCTAACGAGGCTCTGCCGACCCTTTTGCGACAGCCTCGAAAGCGGGGATCAGTGCTCCGCGCTGGTCAGGAACAACACCAGCACCACGCCCACTCCGATCAGCAGCACCTGCGGTATCGACTCGCGCACCGTGGCGCGCCGCTGCATCTGCGGCATCAGGTCGCTCACCGCGATATAGATGAATCCCGATGACGCGAACACCAGCACGTACGGAATCAGGCTGCTGGCGCGGTCGAGCGTGAAGTAGCCCAGCAGGCCGCCGGCCACCGCCATCAGGCTGCACAGCAGGTTGAACAGGTAGGCGCGCGCCCGCGAGAAGCCGGCGTTGAGCAGCACGATGAAGTCGCCGATCTCCTGCGGTATCTCATGCGCGATGATCGCCATCCCGGTCACGATCCCGAGCTCGGGATTGGCCAGGAACGCGGCCGCGATCAGGATCCCGTCGGTGAAGTTGTGCATGCCGTCGCCGACCAGGATCATCCAGCCTGCCTTGCCCGCCTCGCGCTTGTCGTGCCCGTGCGAGTGATGATGGCCGTCGCCCTCGTGGTGGTGCGAATGGCGCAGGACGGCCAGCTTCTCGAGCAGGAAGAAACCGAACAAGCCGGCCAGCAGCGTCGCGAACAGGCTGCGCGGGTCGGCCTGCGACTCGAATGCTTCGGGCAGTGCGTGCAGCAGCGAGGTCGATAGCATGATGCCAACCGACAGGCTGACCATGCGATCGACCATCTTCGACAACAGGGTGAACGAAAATACGGCAGCGGCAGTGATGCTGAACACGCCGGCGACAGTCGTCGCCAGCAAAATGGATAGGAGGATTGGATCGATTTTAGCGCCTCTTGTGGGGGCCTTGCTATGGCCTCTGTCGCTGCATTGTACCGCCCCGTCCGCTTGGGCGCACTACCTCAGGCTACGCCATTGGCCCTGAACCATGCGAGCGCGCGCGCAAAACCGTCCTTGGCGTCCGCCTCGACATAGCTTGGACGATAATCGGCATGGAAGGCATGCCCGGAATCCGGGTACACCACGATCGTCGATCCGCTGCTGCCCTGGGCCAGCGCGGCCTTCATTTTTTCGACCGATTCGAGCGAAATGCCGGTGTCCTTCCCGCCGTACAAGCCGAGTACGGGCGCCTTGAGCGCCGGCGCGACGTCGACCGGATGGCGCGGCAAAAGCGCGCTCTTGTCGCCCACCAGGCGGCCATACCAGGCCACGCCAGCCTTGACCTGCGGGTTGTGGGCCGTGTACAGCCAGGTGATGCGGCCACCCCAGCAAAAGCCGGTGATGCCCAGCCTGTCCAGGTCGCCGCCGTTTTGCGCGGCCCAGGCGAGGCACGCGTCGAGGTCGCCCAGCACCTGTTCATCGGGTGTTTTTTGGATGATTTCCTTCTGCAGCTCGGCCACGCTGGGGGCCTTGCCCGGGTCGCCCTGGCGCACGAACAGCTGCGGCGCAATGGCCAGGTAGCCGAGCTTGGCGAAGCGGCGCGCCACGTCGGCGATGTGTTCATGCACGCCAAAGATCTCGGACACGACCAGGATCACGGGCAGGCGGCTCTTGCCTTCCGGCTGGGCGTGGTAGACGGGAACGGTCTGTCCCTCGACGTTCAGATTGGTGGTGCCCGCCGAGAGGCCGGCGGTATCGGTCTTGACAACCGTTTGTGCCATCACGGGAAGCGTGGCTGCGGCGAAACCTGTGCCGAGCGCGACAGGTTCTTTGACGATGGCATTCATGTGGATTACTCCGATCGGCTGTGAAGGGCTTGCTATCTTAACAGCGCGATCGGAACTGCGTATTAACCCGGCGCGGCCCAGTGCAGGCCGGCGCCGGGCTCAGGCTGGCGTTACGGTACCAGTGCGAAGTCCACGTTGACCGGGCTGGTCAGCGCGACATCGACCGAGGCGGTGCTCTTGACGGCATAGCCGCTCGCCTTCGCTTCCACCAGATACTTGCCGGTACCCGGCGCGGTGGTCGTGCTGGCAGCGAACACCAGCGGCAAGGTGGCGCTATAGGCCGCGTATTGCGGCGCCGCGGTCGGCAACTGGGTCAGGCTGTATGCCCCGGTCGCCAGGTCGGCACCCTGGTACTTGATGGTGACGGTCGGGCCTGCGGCGAAGCTCTGCTTGGCCGACACATACGCCGCTTCGGTGGCGCTCACCGGCAGCATGGTGACCTTGCCGCTGATCGAGGCGACCGTGCTCGCTTGCATGGCCAGCGGTGCGGCGGCGGTCGACAGCGCGGTGGTGCTGGTGGTGGTGGCCACCGGCACCGCCGAGATGACCGAGGCGGCATGGGCGTCGGCCGTGATCGCCACGTCATAATTGCCCGGAGCCAGACGCGCCAGGAAGAATTCGCCGGTGGTCGCGTTCGGTACCGTCGAGCTGACGATCACGCCGTTTTGCTGCGCCGTGACCATCACGTGGCGAGGCAGCAGGGCCGGGCTGACGAAGCCGGAAATGCCGTTGATCGCGGTCGGAATGACCTTGACCACGGGCTTGAGCGCGTATTTACCGTTGCCTTTGGTCAGGACCGATTTGCAGGCGTCGAAGTCAAGGACCACGTCGAAGCGCTGGCCGGCAGCGATGTCGAAGCCGCCGCCAACCGGCACCAGCTTGATGCCGCTTTGCACAGCGCTCGGCGTCTCGAGCGTCACCTCGGTCGTGCTGCCTGTAGGAATGACGGTATTGGCCATGCCGGTGCCGGTATTGGCGTCAAGTACCAGGCGCAACTGCGTGTAGCGGCCGGCGGCCAGGGCAGTCTGGCCCAGCGTTTCGAGCGCGCCGTTGGTCAGGTTGAGCAGGTTGATCTTCTTGGCCGGGCTCAGGGTGATGTCGGTCCAGCCGGCCTCGGTCTCGCTCGCGGTCGCGCCCTGGTTCACGCGCACCTTGCTGACGGTGACGTTGACCGCGTCGAAGCCGCAGGCCGGCGCATCGGTCATGGACACGCCCAGCGTGCCCATCTGGGGAGCCGGCGTCGCGTCGCCGCCTCCGCCGCCGCAGGCTGCAAGGGATGCAGCGGCAACAATGGCGGCAGTCGCCAGGCTGATACGGGTAGTTTGTTTTTTCATTTTGACACCTCGTTGTGTAAATCGTAAATTCTTTTGAATACAGCTGCCTGTGACGTGCTGTATTGGCAATATACGATTCCGGGCGCAATATTTCTGTGTGCCAACACACATAGGAACATTTGCTTACACTTTCTAGGTGTCGAGGCAACGCTTTTGCGGTCAGTGCGCCTCGTCCCAGTTCTTGCCGACGCCCACTTCGGCCAGCAGCGGCACTTTCAGCGCGGCCACGCCCGCCATCAGCTCGGGCAGCCTGACTTTCACCAGCTCGAGTTCGGCTTCCGGCACTTCAAGCACCAGTTCGTCGTGCACCTGCATGATCATGCGGGTGGCCAGCTTGTCGCGTTCGAGCCAGTCCTGCACCGCGATCATGGCCAGCTTGATCAGGTCGGCGGCGGTGCCCTGCATCGGCGCGTTGATCGCGGCCCGTTCGGCGCCCTGGCGGCGCGGCCCGTTGGGCGAATTGATCTCCGGCAGCCACAGGCGGCGCCCGAACACGGTTTCCACGTAGCCGCGCGCCTTGGCCTGCATGCGGGTGTCGTCCATGTACTGCTTGACGCCCGAAAAGCGCGCGAAATACTTGTCGATGTAGCTCTGCGCAGCGGCGCGCTCGACGCCGAGGTTGCCGGCCAGTCCGAACGCGCTCATGCCGTAGATCAGGCCGAAATTGATGACCTTGGCGTAGCGCCGCTGTTCGCCCTGCACTTCGCCCGGGGCCAGGTTGAAGATTTCGGCGGCGGTCGCGCGGTGGATGTCCTCGCCCTCGGCAAAGGCGCGCAGCATCGCCGCATCGCCGGAAATGTGGGCCATGATGCGCAGCTCGATCTGCGAGTAGTCGGCCGAGACGATCACGCTGCCGGGCGGCGCGATGAACGCTTCGCGGATGCGGCGCCCTTCGGCGGTGCGGATCGGAATGTTCTGCAGGTTCGGCTCGTTCGACGACAGGCGCCCGGTCACGGCCACCGCCTGCGCGTAGTTGGTGTGCACGCGCCCGGTGTCGCGGTTGACCATCTTGGGCAGCTTGTCGGTATAGGTCGACTTGAGCTTGGACATGCCGCGGTATTCGAGCACGATCTTGGGCAGCGGGAAGTCCTCGGCCAGCTTTTGCAGCACTTCCTCGTCGGTCGATGGCGCGCCGGTCGGTGTCTTCTTGATGACCGGCAGTTGCAGCTTGCCGAAGAAGATCTCGCCGATCTGCTTGGGCGAGCCCAGGTTGAACGGGCCGCCGGCCAGTTCATAGGCTTTCTGTTCCAGTTCGAGGATGCGCGCGCCCAGTTCGCCGGACTGCAGCGCCAGCAGCTCGGCGTCGATCAGCACGCCGTTGCGTTCGATCTTGTGCAGCACCACCGAGGTCGGCAGCTCGATCTGGCGGTAGATGTAGTCGAGCTTCGGATCGTTCTCGACGTGCCCCTTCATCGCCTGGTGCAGGCGCAAGGTGATGTCGGAATCCTCGCCCGCATATTCGGTGGCACGCCCGAGCTCGACCTGGTCGAAGCAGATCTGGCCCACGCCCTTGCCGCACACCTCGGCAAACGGAATCGTGGTGTAGCCGAGGTGGCGCAGCGCGAGGCTGTCCATGTCGTGCGCCTTGTGCGACTCGAACACATACGACTGCAGCAGCGTGTCGTGCACGATGCCGCGCAGGGTCACCCCGTGGTTGGCGAAAATATGGCTGTCGTACTTGAGGTTCTGGCCGACCTTCGGCTTGGCCGGGTCTTCCAGCCAGGCCTTCATTTTGGCCAGCACCAGTTCGCGCGGCAGTTGCCCGGGCACGCCGGCGTAGCGGTGCGCGACCGGGATGTAGGCGCCCTTGCCCGGCTCCACGCTCAGCGAGATGCCGACCATCTGCGCCGTCATCGGGTCGAGCGAGGTGGTTTCGGTATCGACCGAGGTCAGGTCGGCGGCGGCGGCCAGCGCCAGCCATTTGTCGAGCTGCGCTTCGGTGAGCACGGTTTCGTAGTCGCCGCGCATGACGGGCGGGGCGGCGGCATCGCCGAACAGGTCGCCCTCGGGCGAGTTGAGCAGGGCTGCGC
>JBAQKU010000237.1:0-3913 GCA_049301315.1 Telluria sp. | reverse complement strand
CACATGCATCGCGGCGCGCCCGAAGAAGGTCAGGTTTTCCTGCTGCGGCTGGACCTGGTTGTAGCGCTGCGCCGCATCGATCAGGCAGCCGCCGCCCGGATCGCCCTGCGGGTGGCTGGTGAAGTTGCCGCAGGCGGCGCCCGGGAAGGTGCGGGTGAAGCCGACCCCGGCCGGGTTGCCGCGGTTGTAGTAGTTGAGCGTAAATGGATTGCGCACGTTGCCGTTGATCGCGTTGCCGGCCGCATTCCTGGTCGTGATGGCGCCGGTGCCGCCCAGCGCCTGCTGCGCGCTGAAGCCATAGTTGCGCAGGTCGGCACGGCCGATGTGGTCGCGCTCGGCGCGGTCGCGGTACCAGATGTCGCCGCGGCGCTTGTATTCGAGGTTGAGCAGGACGTTGTACTTGTCGGTGTCGAGGCTGCCCATGCCGTGCGTGATGGCGAGCAGGCCGTCGTTGCCGTCGAACTCCTCGGAAGTGCCGAGCGAGCCGCGCACGGTGGTGCCCTGGAAGTCGCGCCGCAGGATCACGTTGACCACGCCGGCGATCGCGTCCGAGCCGTAGATGGCCGAAGCGCCGTCCTTGAGGATCTCGACGCGCTCGACCGCATCGGTCGGAATGATGTTCAGGTCCGAGAATACCTTCTGGCCGTCGTCGGCCAGCCCGTAGGGCGCCACCCGCCGTCCGTTGAGCAGCACCAGGGTCGAGGCGGCGCCCAGGCCGCGCAGCGAGATGCCCGATGCGCCGGCCGCAAAACCGCCGCCGAAGGTGGTCGGCACCGAGCCCTGGTTGTCCACCGCCAGGGTCTGCAGCAATTCGGCCACGCTGGTCTTGCCGGAGCGTTCGATGTCGGCGCGGTTCAGGGTCAGCACCGACGAGGCGGTTTCGGCTTCGGCGCGCCGGATCCGGGAACCGGTCACTTCGACCCGGGTGGGCTGGGCGGTTTGCTGGGGCGGCACTTGCGCGTGCGCGGGCAGCGCGAGCAGGACGACGCCGGCGGCGCCGCCGCCGGCAAACAGGCAGCGCATACAACGGGACATCACGGTTTCAATCATTTCCAACTCCGGTTGGTGGATAAGGTGCCCTGCCGGTCCCGCCCTATTCCTGATCGTTGACCTCAGTCAAGAACAAGCGTGAACCACGGTGAATATGTCGGGCGTGCAGCGGGGCGCGGGTGAAGTCGTCGAGTTTTGCATCGCAGTCGGCGATTCGATTGATTGCAATCAAAGGTCCGATACCTGCCGTGCCGGGTGTGGGGTTGCTGCAACGGCCGAGCCGGGCCGTTCGACAATTCAATGGTGGACAAAGCGCTTGCCAATCGGCATAGATTATTGTTATAGTCGTTCCAACCCATTCGGATCCGCCCATGCGCCACGTCGTTTTTTTTACCAGCCATTTTTACTTTAGCAATTCCAACCCAAAGGCGGTGGAGTAGCGGCAGGTTCACGTAGCAACGACGAGATCCCAGCAAATCCCAGAAAACCGCCAGCGATGGCGGTTTTTTCTTATCCAGATCTACTTTTGAACATGGAGAACAGCATGCCCCGCACCGATGATTTACGCATCCGCGAAATGAAGGAACTGACGCCGCCCTCGCACCTGATCCGCGAGTACGCCTGCACCGAGGCGGCCGAACAGACCGCGGCCGCCGCGCGCGTGGCGCTGCACCGCATCCTGCACGGCCAGGACGACCGCCTGATGGTGGTGATCGGGCCATGTTCGATCCACGACACCGACGCCGCCATGGAGTACGCGCGCCGCCTGGCCAAGGAGCGTCCCCGCTTCGCCGGCGAGCTTGAAATCGTCATGCGCGTGTATTTCGAGAAGCCGCGCACCACGGTCGGCTGGAAGGGGCTGATCAACGACCCGTACATGGACAACAGCTTTCGCATCAACGACGGCTTGCGCATGGCGCGCGCCCTGCTGCGCGACATCAACGAACTGGGACTGCCGGCCGGCACCGAATTTCTCGACGTGATCAGCCCGCAGTACATTGCAGACCTGATCAGCTGGGGCGCGATCGGCGCGCGCACCACCGAGTCGCAGGTGCACCGCGAACTCGCTTCCGGCCTGTCGTGCCCGGTCGGCTTCAAGAACGGCACCGACGGCAACATCAAGATCGCGGTCGAAGCGATCAAGGCCGCCTCGCAGCCGCACCATTTCCTGTCGGTGACCAAGGGTGGCCACTCGGCCATCGTATCGACCAACGGCAACGAGGACTGCCATATCATCCTGCGCGGCGGCAAGACGCCGAACTACGACGCAGCCAGCGTGGAGGCGGCCTGCCAGCAGGCCGCGGCGCTCGGCCTGGCGGCACGCGTGATGATCGACGCTTCGCACGCGAACAGCTCCAAGAAACCGGAAAACCAGGTGCCGGTGTGCGCCGACGTGGCAGCCCAGGTGGCGGCCGGCGACAGCCGCATCGTCGGCGTGATGGTCGAGTCGCACCTGGTCGGCGGGCGCCAGGACCTGGTCCCGGGCGCGCAACTGGTGTACGGCCAGTCGGTGACCGACGGCTGCATCGACTGGGACAGCAGCGTGCGCGTGCTCGAAGGGCTGGCGCAGGCGGTCAGGCAGCGCCGCCTGAAAGAGGACGCCTGAAAAAAGCCTGCGTGTTAAATTAGGCGCCGTGCTCTTTTCACGCTTATCGCGGGCGACACACCATCAAGGGCTCTTATGTTTGCTTATATCCTGCGCCGCCTGTGGCAGATGCTGCCGACCATGGCCGGCGTGGTGCTGCTGGTGTTCCTGCTGTTTAACTGGGTCGGAGGCGATCCGGCCTATATCCTGGCCGGAAAGATGTCGGACCCGGAGGCGATCGCCAACATCCGCAGGCAGCTTGGCGTCGACCAGCCGCATTACGTGCAGCTGTGGATCTTCGTCAAGCAGATCGCGAGCTTCGATTTCGGCACCGCGTGGAGCACCGGCGAGCCGGTCTCGCACATCATCGCGAGCCGCCTCGGGCCGTCGCTCACGGTGCTCGTTCCCCTGACGATCCTGGAAACCTTGTTCGGCATCGCGCTGGCGCTGGCGGTCGCCTTCGTGCGCGGCTCGCTCACCGACCGCGCCGTGATGGTGGCATGCACGGTGGGCATGTCGATCAGCATCCTGGTCTACATCATCGTGTTCCAGTACGGCCTGGCCTACAAGCTCGGCCTGTTCCCGGTGCAGGGCTGGGGCGATCATTTCGCGGAAAACCTGCTGCGCTACGCGAGCCTGCCGATCCTGATCGGGCTTGCGGTGTCGATCGCACCCACGCTGCGCCTGTACCGCAGCTTCGTGCTCGACGAAGCGGGCCAGGACTACGTGCGCACCGCGCGCGCCAAGGGCCTCGGGGAGCGCCGCATCATGTGGGTGCACGTGCTGCGCAACGCGGCCATCCCGATCATCACGCACGTGATGTCGAACCTGCCGGCGCTGCTGATCGGCGCCTTCCTGCTCGAGCGCTTCTTCGGCATTCCCGGCATCGGGCGCGAAGTGATCCTGGCGGTCGAGCGCAGCGACTTCCCGGTGATCAAGGCGATCACGGTGTATGTCGCCGCCGCCACCATGGTCTTCAACCTGCTGGCCGACCTGATGTACCAGGCGGTCGACCCACGCGTACAACTGAAGTAAGGACTGCCGGGCATGCTCAACCATCCAACCTCGCCCGGCCTGTGGACGCTCGCCTGGCGCCGCCTGCGCGGCGATGCGCTCGCCATGGTGTCGCTGGCGGTGGTGTCGCTGTTCCTGCTGATGCTGGTGCTGTCGGCCAGCGGCGTGATCGTGGCCGACTGGGAAGACGAAGTCGGCGTGAACTATGCGCCGCCGACCTTCGTCGGGGCAGGCGCCCCGGCGCCGCTTGAAGCCCGCGCGGCGCAGCAGGCGCTCCCCGCCAACGCGTTCGATCCGCTGGCCGCGGACATCGCCGAACTGCGC
>JBAQKU010000236.1:0-2982 GCA_049301315.1 Telluria sp. | reverse complement strand
CCTGGCTGCTGGCGCGCCATCGGGGCGGGCGGGTGCTGAAAATGCCCGCGCTGGCGCGCCGCCTCGACCGCCTGCCGGGTGGCTTGCTGCCGCCCGCGCGGCCATTCTCGGCCTGGTTTGAGGGCCTCGGCTGCAACAGCCTGGGCGACATGCGGCGCCTGCCCCGGCCGGGCCTGCAGCGCCGCTGCGGCCGGGCGCTGCTCGACATGCTCGACGCAGCCTACGGCATGGCGCCCGAACTGTTCGACTGGATTGAAGCGCCGACCACCTTCCAGGCCCACCTCGAACTGTTCGACCGGGTCGAGAACGCCGAAGCGCTGTTGTTCGGGGCGCGCCGCCTGCTGCTGCAAATGACAGGCTGGCTGTGCGCGCGCCAGCTGGCGGTCGAGCGCATCACCTTGCAGCTCGAGCATGAGCGCGGGCGCGTGGCCAGGCCGCCCACGCTGATCGACATCGTGCTGGCCGAGCCGACCTGGCGCGACGAGCACCTGGTGCGCCTGCTCAAGGAAAGGCTGGCCAGGCAGACGCTGGAGGCGCCCGTGATCGGGCTGCGCCTGGACGCCTTGCAGGTGCAGCCGATGGAGCCGCCCAGCGAGTCGCTGTTCCCCGAACCGGGCGGCAGCGCGGAGGACCAGTTGCGCCTGCTCGAACTGCTGGCCGCGCGGCTGGGGGCCGACAATGTGCTGCAGGCGGCGCCGCAGGCCGATTACCGGCCCGAGCTGGCCAATGCCTGGGTGTCGGTGCAAAACAAGATCCGGCAGGCAGCCATCAAGGCCCAGATGCCGCCCGATGTGCTGAGCTTGCCGCGCCCGGCCTGGCTGCTGGCCAAGCCGGTCGCGCTGCTCATGCGCAACCACCGGCCGTTTTACGGCTCGCCCTTGAAGATGGTGTCGACGCCGGAGCGGATCGAAGCGGGGTGGTGGAACCGGTCGCAAACGCGCGACTACTTCATCGCCGAAGGCCAGGACCACGCGCATTACTGGGTGTATCGCGAACGCATCGTGGGCGGCGCCGAAGACGCCGAGCCGCGCTGGTTCCTGCATGGCTTGTTTGGCTGAACCGAACCCCGCGCTTTCGGCCCAGGGCGCCGCTTGTTACTCGTCGTCGAATTCTTCGGCGAGGTTTTTCCAGCCTTTGCTTTTTGCGAACACGCTGAATTCTTCCGGCGCTTCGAGCACGATCAGCTTGCGGTCCTGCAGGCCCGGGTCGCTGTGTCCGAAGTTGGGGCCGACGTAGCCGAGGGCGCGCAGGCGGTCGATGATCTGGCCGACCAGTACCTTGTCCTTGTACAGCGTGCCCTCGATGGGCGCGGCGAAATCGACGTAGACGTCAATAATCCCGTAGCCCTCGTCGAAAATGCGGATTCCCTTGATGTCGTGGCTGCGGCCGGTGCTGTCGCTGGCCTTGAACGGGCCGCTCAGCTGGATGTCTGTATCTGTAGTCATTCGCGCAGCATACACCAACGGCGCAAAATCGGATTCCCACTTGCGCAATAATCGTTCCCGCGCGAATCGTCGTTCCCGGCCGATGACGGCCCTTGGCGGGAATCCATACCCCGTATGCTTCCCTTGAAGAGCACAATGGCTACGGATAGAAATTGGATTCCCGCGTGCGAGGCTGTCGCAAAACGCAAAACGCAAAACGCAAAACTCAAAACGCAAAACGCAAGACTCAAAACGCAAGACTCAAAACGCAAAACGACCTTCGACGAAGACGGAAACTCCGTTCCCGCGAAGGAGGCTGTCGCGAAAGGGGTGACAGAGTCTGGTTAGCACTCCTAACGCCGTCGTCTTCGCCAAAGTCCATTTGGCGTTTTGCGACAGGCTCGAAAGCGGGGACCCCATTTGAATTCCGGGAATTCAAACCGTAGCAATCGCGCCCGCTAGTCGGCGCCTTCCCACTGGCGCGCCGCGACCAGCTGCTTCTTCAGGCCGGGCAACGGGAAGCCGAGCCGGTAGGCTTCGCGCGCGTGCTGCCTGGCCTTCGGGTAGTCCTTCTTTTTCACGAACAGCAGTCCCAGGTTGTAATGGGTGGTCGCGTTCGATGGGTCCAGGCGCACCGTTTCGAGCATCTGCTCGAGCGCGTCATCGGGCCTGCCGGTCGCCAGCAGGTAGCTGCCGTAGATGCCGCGCACGACCACGTCGCCCGGTGCGAAGCGCAGCGCGCGGTCGAAGTAGCATTCGACCGAGTAGCGCGCCGCCACCGGCTTGGCGGTCTTGTCGCGCAGCCCGAGACGGGCCATCGCGGCCAGCGCGCGGTGGTGGTTCGGGAAGTGCTCGAGCGTGTAGCCGATGTCGCCGCCAAGCTTGTCGGAGATGCCACGCCGCAGCTGTTCGACGTCGGCGGTGAAGTGGAACGCCTCGACCACGGACAGCTTTTGGGCGTCGCTGGGGTTGGTGTAGTCGCCGCCAGCTTCGTTGTGCTGGAGCTGGCCGCAGCCGGCGGCCGTGATGGCGCTGGCGAGCAGGAGAGCGGTGATCATGTGGGCTCCGTGATGCGGTTGAACAGGATGGCCAGTTCGGCGGTGCGCGCCGCGCGCGAGTTGGCCGCCACCACGGCCGGCGGCGCTATCGGTGCGCTGCCATTGCGCGCCAACGCCACGAAGCGCAGCAGTGCCTGCGAAATCGCGGGTGCCGAGTCGAGCGGGGCGATGGTGTCGACCCCGCAGCTGCGCAACTTGGCGGCGCTGTTGCCGGCAGGATCGGTCAGGGCCAGGATCGGACGCGACGCGCGCAGGTATTCGTATAACTTGGCGGGAATCTGGGCATTGCAGTTGGCGCCCTGGAGCAGCAGCAGGCCGTCCGCGGCCAGCATCTCGGCGAGCGCGGCGCGGTACGGCAGCGCGGGCGCCAGTTCGACCATCGAGCCGATCCCGAGGCGCGCGATGAGCGGGCGCAGGATGTCGTCGTGGCCGGTCGCGCGCAGCACCACGCGCAGGTTGGCGCCGCTGATGCTGCCCGCGTGCGCCAGCGAGGCCAGCGC
>JBAQKU010000235.1:0-2989 GCA_049301315.1 Telluria sp. | reverse complement strand
CTTTTGTAGGTCGCCGCGACCGTGCGTGCGTCGTCGCCCGCGCCGGCGTCCTTGAAGGCGGCCTGGTTGTCGAGCAGCGCGCGCTGCGCGTCGGCCTTGAGCAGCGACTGGTGCGCGTGCTGGCCGTGGATGTCGACCAGCAGGTCGCCCAGCTCGCGCAGCTGGGTGGCGGTGGCCGCGATCCCGTTGATGAACGCCTTCGAGCGGCCCGCGTTGTCGATCACCCGGCGCAGCAGCGCGCTTGCGTCTTCCAGCGCGAATTCGTTTTGCGCGAGCCATTCCCGGGCCGCGCCGTCGACCGTGAATTCGGCCGTGATGTCGGCCTTGGGCGCGCCTTCGCGCACCACGCTGGCGTCGCCGCGTCCGCCCAGCGCCAGCTGCAGCGCGTCGATCAGGATCGACTTGCCGGCGCCGGTCTCGCCGGTGAAGACCGAAAAGCCGCTGGAAAACTCCAGTTCGATGGAATCGACAATGACAAAATCGCGGATGGAAAGGGTACGCAGCATGAAAAGTGAAGTCCGGTTTCTGTGATGTTCAGGGAAGCGCGAGCGAACTACCTCAGCTTGCCCTCGCCCGAGGGGTACTCGTTCCAGTGCAGCTTTTCGCGCAGGGTATCGTAGTAGCTCCAGCCTTCCGGGTGCAGGAAGGTGATGCTGTAGGGGGAACGCGAAATGATGATCTGGTCTCCGTGCATCAGGCTGGCGAAGGTCTGCATGTCGAAGTTGACGCTGACGTCGCGCCCGCTGACGATTTCGATCACGATCCGGCGCGAGTCGGGCAGCACGATAGGGCGGTTCGACAGCGCATGCGGCGCGATCGGCACCAGCACGATGCCGTTCAGGCTGGGATGGAGCAGCGGGCCGCCGGCCGACAGCGCATACGCGGTCGAGCCGGTGGGCGTGGAGATGATCAGGCCATCGGAGCGCTGGTTGTACATGAAATGGCCGTCGACCGTGACCTTCAGTTCGACCATGCCGGCCCCGGCGCCGCGCGCCACCACCACGTCGTTGACGGCCAGCCCGCAGGTGATCCTGGCGCCGTCGCGCATCACGCAGCCTTCGAGCAGGGTGCGCTTCTCGGCCTCGGCCTTGCCGCTCAGGATTTCGGCCAGCACCGGCAGCGTGCGTTCGATCGGAATGTCGGTCATGAAGCCGAGCCGGCCCTGGTTGATGCCGATCAGGGGCACGTCGTAGGGCGCGATCTGGCGCGCGATGCCGAGCATGGTGCCGTCGCCGCCCATCACGATGACCGCTTCGGCGTACTTGCCGATCTCGGCCACGCTCATGGATTCGATGCCGGCCAGGCCCAGATGGGCGGCGGTCTCGGCCTCGAATACCACCCGGTAGCCGGCCCCCTGCAGGAATGCGACGATGCCGCCGACCGGCTCTTCGATGCCGGCCGTGTTATGCCGGACAACAAGCGCGATGGTTCTTTGCGTAGCAGGCGTTGCGGGCATAAAAAATCCAGGCGGTTGAGAGGATGGCGACACGCAGGAGATTAACCCATTATGCCTGCTTCTGCCATACGGCCTGTCGAGTAACCGGCTGTATGCATGCACAGTATAGAGTGCGGCGGCGTCAACCTGCAAGATCGCAGGAGCGGGCGCGGGCGCGGATTCAATCGAGCGACCGGCATCAATCCGAAGCGTTACCATTCTCACAAGTGAGTTCGCACAAGGAGAATTCCCATGGTGACCGAAACAAGGGATCGCAAGATCAATACCGACGCCAAGATCCAGGACGACGGCGTCAAGCGTCTGCCGCACGAGCGCGACGAAGCGCCGGACGGGCAGGACGCGGAACCGCGCGGCGTGATGAAGCAGGCCGCGGAAGACCTTGAGCAGGGGCTGGTCGATACCGACCTGCACGGCGTGCGCGGGATCGAGCAGGCCGTGACGCCGGCTGCGCCGTCGGGCCAGGCCAAGCCGCACGAGGATGCGGCCGACGGACTGCGGCACCAGAAACCGCCGCCGCCACGGGGCAAGCAATGAGGCGTGCGCTGGCGGTCGCAGCCGGCGCCGCGGCCGCAGTGTTCAGCCTGGCGCTTGCGCAGGACATGCCGGCCGGTTTCGGTCCCAACCCAAGCCTGCCCGCGCCCACCCGCGCGCTGATTCCGACCATGAATGTGGCGCCGGCCGAGCCGTGGCCGGCGGGCACCCACCCGGTGGCCGCACCTGGCCTGGCCGTCAACGCCTACGCGGCCGGGCTGGCCCATCCGCGCTGGCTCTACGTGCTGCCCAATGGCGATGTGCTGGTGGCCGAAACCGACAAGCCGCCCAAGCCGGGCGACGGCGGCGGCATCCGCGCCGCCATCATGAAGCGCGAGATGAAGAAAGCCGGTGCGGCGACCGAATCGGCCAACCGCATCACGCTGCTGCGCGGGGTCGCGCCGAACGGGACCGCGGCCAGCCGCCACGTGTTCCTGGAAAACCTGTACTCGCCGTTCGGCATGGCGCTGGTCGGCACCGACCTGTACATCGCCAACGCCGATGCGCTGCTGCGCTTTCCGTACCAGGAGGGCCAGACCAGCATCGGCGCGGCAGGCGTGAAGGTGATGGACCTGCCAGCAGGCATCAACCAACATTGGACCAAGAACGTCGTGGCCAGCCCCGACGGCAAGCGGCTGTACATCTCGGTCGGCTCGAACAGCAATGCCGGCGAGAACGGCATCGACAAGGAGGAAGGACGCGCCGCGATCTGGGAATTCGAGATCGCCAGCGGCAAGGCGCGCGTGTTCGCAAACGGCCTGCGCAATCCGGTCGGCATGGCCTTCCATCCGCAAAGCGGGGTGCTGTGGACCAGCGTGAACGAGCGCGACGAACTGGGCAACGACCTGGTTCCCGATTTCATGACTTCGGTCAAGGATGGCGCCTTCTACGGCTGGCCCTACAGCTACTTCGGGCGCAACGTCGACACCCGCGTCAAGCCGGCGCGTCCCGACCTTGTCGCCACGGCCGTGGTGCCCGACTATGCGCTCGGCGCCCACACCG
>JBAQKU010000234.1:0-8459 GCA_049301315.1 Telluria sp. | reverse complement strand
GCCGTGACCAGCACGAGCTCGCGCGCGCCGGCCGGGGCCTGCGCCGCGGGCGTATCGGCGAACGAAAACCGGGGCAGGGCATAGGCCGCCAGCGCACTGCCGGCCATCATGCTTTTCAGGATGCCGCGACGGGATATCAGCATGGCGCGCTCCTTCACTTGATGTACTCGGCGATCCGCGCCAGGGTCGCGTCGTCGATCTCGGTGGGACGGAAGGCCGGCATGGCGCGGTTACCGGCGCGCACCACCATCCGGATCAGCTCCGGGCTTTTGCCGGTTCCCTTGATGACGGGAGCGAGCCCGCGCTCATGGCAAAAGGCGCACACCTTGCTGTACGCTTCCTTGCCGCTTTGCCACTTGCCGCTGCCGTCGGCGCTGGCGGCGGTGACCAGCAACATGGCCGGTATGCCGACGCAGAACCGCAAAAACATCTTATTTTTCATGAACGTCTCCTCTGGTTGTACCTTGCAAGCGAGCTTGCCGGTATCGTTCTCTCGTGGTCGTACCAGATCCATTAGCATGACCCGTGCCAGAAGCTAACTACTTGAATTGATTTATGATTTGTTTTCCGCCGAGCAGATGCCGGCTGGCCGCGCTCGATCAAATGATCAAAAAAAAACCGTCATTGACGATTTGGTGAAGTGTGTAACCTGCGAAACCGGGGTCAGAGTGAAGCAGCCCGGTTTCGCTCGTTCCGCGCCTAGAACGGATACAGCGCCTTGATCCAGAATGCGTGGCCTTCGGGCCGGTTGCGGACATTCATTTCCTTCTGCCACTTGAGCATCACGAACATGCCTTTGCCGTTGTCGTACTTGATCGATGGCCCGATCGCAAACGCACGTCCGCGGTTGTTGGGCACGTCCACCCCGTGCAGCTCGTCGGAGGTGATTTGCTTGTACACGTAGCCGCCCACGCCGGCCACCCAGTTGCGCGCGAAGCCGTAGCCGAGCGAGTAATCGACATGGAATTCGTGACCTGACTTGTAATCGGTGTCGCTGTTCTTGAAATTCAGATCGAGCATTGCCTTGAAATCGGCATTCCAGCCAGCCGGATCGATATAACTGACCGTGTACAGCGGCTGCACCGCCCAGTAATTGCGTCCGATATTGGCCATGTCGGTCTTGTTGTAGCGGCCAGTCGGCGCCATGATGTCGAGCGCGGCGACACTGTGCAGGTTCGGACTGTGGTGGTAGCCCAACGCCAGCGCGGTGACGGTGATGTCGCCAATGCCGCTCTTGCCTTGCCCGTTGCCGGCCACATTCACGTCGAGATCGACCAGCGGCACGATCAGTGCGTGCGTCACCTGTCCGCCCAACAGCTTGGCGCCGGTGACCCATACAAAGCGCGGCACCACCGCCTTGGCGGTCACCTTGAAATCGAGCGGGATGGTGTCGCCGTTATTATTTTTCAGCTCATCTGCGCTGTAGCGGGTCGCATAGATCAGCGGGTAAAACCCAGGCGGCGGCAGGGCGCCGGTGAGAAAACTCTCGGCCCCCATCGGATAGATCGACCCGCCCCCCTCGGTCGCATTCGCCGCCTGCGATACGAACAAGCCCGCCGTTGCGAATGCTGCCAGACCAAATTTTCTTATTTTCATCGTTGTCTCCTCAGATCTTCTTATTAAAGGAACTACCCCTGCCTTGCTTCACGTCTGTAAAAACGCGCGCTCGCCCCCTTCCAGCACCAGGCAGGTCAGCACGCCAGTTGCATATGCACCGGTGTCGATGCCGATGCGGTTGTGCCGCACCTGCGGCTCGGATGCGCTTGAGTGGCCGTGGATGACCGTGGCGCCGTGGTCCTCGCCCGATTCAAGAAAGCGTGTGCGGATCCACATCTGGTCATGCTCGCCCTGCTCGGCGAGCGCCACGCCGGGACGAACCCCGGCATGCACGAAGTGATAGCCGCCCTCGCGGTGGCTGGCCTTGAGGCCACGGAAAAATTCCAGGTGCGGGGCCGGGATCGCGTCGGCAAACCGTGCGCGCAGGGCCTGCATTGCTTCGTCGTCGAGCGGCGCGCCATCATGGACCTGCACGCCGTAGTGTCGCAAGGCGTCGCGGCCGTCGTAGTCGAACCAGTGGCGTCCGGCGGCCAGCTCGCCCCCCAGGAAACGCAAGGCCAGATCTTCGTGATTGCCCTTGAGCGCGACGATCTCGACCTGGCCGCAATCGCCGGGGCGCCATTCCAGTACCCGTTCGACGGCGCGCCGCGAATCGTTCCCGCGGCTCAGGTAATCGCCGAGGTAGACGATCACCTTGCGCTGCGCGCGCCGCATGCGTGCATCGATGGCGATGCCGCGCTGGATCGTTTCCAGCAAATCGTAACGGCCGTGTATATCCCCGATGGCATAGACCACCGTATCGGGCGGTGTCAGTCCCGCGGGGTTAGCCATCCCGTCCGGCGGCCGGTAGTTGACCCAGCGCAAGCGCGGGCCGTTCATGTCGCCACGCGCAGCGACTCCTTGCGCGGCCCCGTGCGGTCGTTCCCGGTCCAGCGTTCGAACAGGGTGTGCTCGACGCCGACCTGGTCGAGCGCCTTGCCAATGGTCTGGTGGACGATATCCATGATCGTTTGCGGCCGGTGATAGAAGGCCGGCATCGGCGGCAGGATCACGCCGCCGTAATCGGCCACGCGCGACATCAGGTCGAGGTGGCCCTTGTGCAGCGGCGTCTCGCGCACCACCAGCACCAGCGGGCGGCGCTCCTTGAGCGTGACGTCGGCGGCCCGCACCACCAGGCTGCCGGTGTACGAGTTGGCGACGGCCGACAGGGTTTTTACCGTGCAGGGCGCGACGATCATGCCGCGGGTCCGGAACGAGCCGCTGGCGACGGCCGCCCCGAGGTCCTTGTTGTTGTACACCACGCTGGCCAGCGCCTGGACGTCGGCCAGCGTGTACTCGGTCTCGATCACCAGGTTCACGCCGGCCGCTTCGCTGATGATCAGGTGCGTCTCCTGGCCGAGTTCCTTGAGCACGCGCAGCATTTCCACGCCATAGATCACACCGGTCGCGCCGGTAATTGCCACCACCAATGGCAAACTCATGTTATTGCTCCCCAGGTTGACGTTCGACAGACAGCGGCATGCCGCCGGCCTCGCACACCGGAAAGCCGGCCGCTTCCAATGCGGCGGTGACCTGGCCGATGGCTTGCGCGTTAAAACGCAGCATCACGGTTTTTTCGGGATAGCCGTCGTCACCGTGCTGCCCGTGGCGCCCGACCGGATAGATCGCCTGCAGCACCGCGCCGGCGGCCTCCGCCACATCGGCGATCTGCCCCAGCACCCCGGGACCGAGCCGCAGCGGGGCCAGTGTCACCCCGCTGCGCTGCTCCCACGCTTCCAGGCAGTGGGCGGCGAGCTGGAAAATCTCGTTGGCCGAGATCAGGCCCACCACGCGCTCGTCCTGCATGACCGGAAACTGGGCCACTCCCAGTTGCCGGCCCTTGAGCAGGCAGTCGTCCATGCGGTCTTCACCGCTGACGGTGGCCGGGTCGCGCACCATGACGTCGCGCACCTTGAGCCGGTTGACGAAGAAATTGAATTCGTCCGCGCTTTGGGTGCGCAGTACGAACTGGCCCATGCGCAGCATGTTGGCGCGCGTGACCAGCCCGCGCAGGCGTCCGTTGTCGGTCACCGGCAGCGCATGCAGGTTGTTGTCGCTGAGCATGCGCTTGGCTTCCGAGACCAGCATGTCAGGCGGAATCGTGATCGGATCGGACTGCATCCAGTTGCGAACAATCATGGCTGATTCTCCTTGTCGAGTGCCTTCATGTTGACTGCAGCATGGCTGCCAGCTGCTGCTTCAGGGCTTTCTTGTCGACCTTGCCGGAATCGCCCACCGTCGGCAGCGTCCCGATCAGTTCGAGCCGCTCCGGCCATTTGAACTTGGCCACTTTTTTGGCGCCGAGGAAATCCTTCATGTCGGCGAGCGCCAGCGTCTTGCCGCTGCGCGCCACCACGAAGGCGCAGGCGCGCTCGCCGTACTCCGCGTCCGGCATCGCCACCACCGCGACCGCGGCCACCGCGGGATGCTCGTTCATCAAGCCTTCGATTTCGGCCGGATAGATATTCTGTCCGCCGCGGATGATGACGTCCTTCTGGCGTCCCAGGATCCACAGGCAGCCCTGGTCGAACTTGACGATGTCCTCGGTGGTGCACCAGCCCTGTTCATCGAACACCTCGGCCGTGAGCGCCGCGTCGCGGTAGTAGCCGGCGGGGCAATGCGGCCCGCGAAACCACAGCACGCCCGGCTCGTTGAGCGGCACTTCGGCGCCATCCTCGCCCAGCAGCTTGACCTTGTTCCCGGGCAGCATCTGGCCCACCGTCAGGCGCCGCAGCTCGCCCGGGTCGCTCACCTGGCAGCCGCTCACCGAGCCCTTGTCCTGGGTGCCCAGGTCGGAAGTGATCACCGCGCCCAGGCGCGCCTCGGCTTCCTGCGCCAGTTGCGGCGACAGGTAACCGCCGGCCGAGCGGATGAAGCGCAATGAAGACAGGTCGTACTGTTCGACATCCTGATCCAGCATGCGCACCAGATGGGTCGGCACCACGCCGATGGCGGTCACCTTCTCGCGCTCGATCGTCTTGAGCGCCTGTTTCGGGTCGAAGTCTTCCAGCAGTACCGTCTTGGCCCCCACCAGCGGCGCGGCAAAGTAGGTCAGCGTGCCGGCCGAGCCGCCGGCGTGGGGCGCGATCGCCATCGTGATGTCGTCCCCGGTGAGCTGCCACAGGTCGACCCGGCCCTTGGAGGTGCACAGGCGCGGCGCCAGCGGCCACTCGACCAGCTTGGGCAGACCGGTGGTGCCGGAGGTGGTGGTGAGCAGCGCGACATCGAGAAACGGATCGAAGCGGCGCGCGTCTAGCGCGGCATGGTCGATTTTCGTCAGGTATTGGCGGGCGGTCGCGGTCAGCGACACGGTCCCTTGCGGCGCGCCGGCCGGCACCGTATCGTCGAACAGATAGATCTTCCTGAGCGAGGGGAAGCGTCCCATGAGCTCCTTGTACATCTCCAGGTAGTCGAAGCCGCGGAACACGTGCGGGATCACGGCCACTTCGGCCTGGGTTTTTTCGAGCATGTATTCGAGCTCGTTCTGGCGCAAGGTCGCGAACGCAGTGAGCGAGACCAGTCCGGCGCGCTCGGCGGCGACGCGCGCCAGGAAACCGTAGACGCTGTTGGGCGCCTGGATGATGATGCGCGCGCTGCGCGCGATGCCAGCATCGACCCATGCGCTGGCGATGGCGTCGGCCAGGTCCTTGGCCTGGCTCCAGGTCACCCGGTATGTCGAATCGACCAGCGCTTCCTTCGCGCCGATCTCGCGCGCATTGCGCTCGTAGAAGTCGTAAAAATTCTCGTCGGTCCAGTAGCCGTCCCGGACGAATTCGTCGACCATCGGCTGGGTATAGCGGATAACTTTCATGTTTCTCGACTCCGGTTGGTTGCGCTCTGCCGGGCGGCGCCGCTTGGCGCAGCCCGGCGCATTCCCCTTACTTGCCGCCCTTGCCCTTCACCTCGGGCCGCGTCAGGCGCCCGATCATGCCGGCCACCGGGCTGCTGCCGCTAAAGCCGTAGTCGTTCCAGCGGTCCGATACCTTCTGCAGCACTTCGCGGTCCATGAAGATTTCATTAGGCTTGTCTTTCCACTCGTACGGCGTGCAGGCGTCGAGGATGATGCGGCTGGTGATGTCGCGCGCGTCGATCGGCAAGCCCGGATCGAGCGGGGTGGAACGGCCGCGGTCGATGATCTGGGCCGAACGCTTCGGATCGAAACGGGTCGACAGCGCCCACCAGATGCGGTCCCAGTCGTCCGCTTCGATGTCGTGATCGACCACGATCACGCCCTTCAACCCATAGTGGCCGGTGGTGGTTGCGATGACGGCGTTGCCGACGTGGTTGGAGTGGCCCGGATACATCTGCTTGACCGAGACCACGGCCCAGAACCGGCCGCACGCTTCCGGCGGGATGTAGACGCTCTGGATCCCCGGCACCTTCATGGTTTCAAGGTCATGCCACAGGGTCGCGGTGCGGTTGAGCGACTGGATCATGTGGATGTCGTTGATCGGCTTGCCCACCGTGGTGGCCCACATGATGGGCTTGTTGCGGTGCAGGATGCGTTCGACGCGCAGGATCGGCTTCGGATAGTCCTTGCCCTTGTTGCCCGAGTAGTAACCGGTGTATTCGCCGAACGGTCCTTCATCCATCAACTCGTTGGGGTCGATCCAGCCCTCGCAGATGATCTCGGCGTTGGCCGGCAGCGTCAGCCCGGTCAGGTCGGATTTGAAGACCGGCACCGGACGCCCGCGCAGCGAGCCGGCCACGTCGTATTCGTCCTCCTGTGCGCTGACCAGGGTCGAACTGGCCAGGAACAGCACCGGATCGCACCCGACCACCGCTGCGGCGGGCATCAGTTCGCCCCGTTCCTGGTACTTCTTCATGTGCATGTCGGCGTGCTTGCCCTTGATGATCTGCGAGCCGAGGATGTTCTTGCCCAGCACCTGCGAGCGGTAGGTGCCCAGGTTGGTCCAGCCGGTGTCCGGGTCCTGCGTCACGAGGTAGCCGGAGGTGACGAAAAAGCGGCCGCCGTCGTCGGGGTAGAACCAGGGCGACGGGAACATGTTGATATCGACCGCGTCGCCGGTGATCACGTTTTCCATCACTGCCGGGTTGTCGACGAACTTCGGCTTGATCATCTGCTTGGTGGTCAGCTCCATCCATTTCTTGGCGAGCTGGCTCATCGACAGCGACGGATCCTGCTCGAGCGCGATGGCGAGCCGCTGCGAGGTCGTGAAGGCGCTGGTGAAGACGGGAATGTCGTAGTCCTTGACGTTGTCGTAGATCAGCGCCGGCCCCTTCTGTTCCTCATTGACTTTCGAGACGTGGCTGAGCTCGAATTTCCAGTCCACTTCGGTCTTTACGTGGTGTATCTGGCCGGCCGCTTCCAGGGCCGCGATATAGCTGCGCAGATCGTCGATTGGCTTTACTTCGGTGCGTGTGTCCATCATGTCTCCGTTGTGGTGAAGGTGGTGTGGTAATGACGTGCTGCCGCTTCTACTGCAATCGTTTCCCCTCAAGCATGCTGGCCAGGATGTATTCCATGGCGGATGCGCCGGCATTGGTGGCCGCCGGCTGTGGCTTTTCGTGCCATACGGTTTCCGGGCGTGCCTGCAGGATGAAGATGTTGCCGCCGACCGGAAGGTCCTTGTCGACCGCCCACTCGATATCCATCGGGCGACCGTAGTGCTTTTCGATCTGCTTGCCCATCCAGGCCAGCTCGGTGATCTCGTCGTCCAGCAGCGACTGCACGCACTGGCGCTCGAGCGGGATCTCGGTGACCTGCGATTTCTGGGTCTTCAGGTCGACCGTGTAGCACATCTCCTTTTTCGAAATGGTGCGTTCCAGGATATCGAGCGTGATCTTGTTGACGATGAAGTTATCGGGAGTGACCTCGCCCGACACGACCGCTTCCCCGAAACCGAAACTGGAATCGATGACGATCACGGAGCGGTCGCCGTTGGCCGGATGGATGGTGAACATCACGCCCGCGGTGTACGAGTTGGCCATCTTCTGCACCCCGACGCTGATGGCCATGCGATCCTCGTCGAAGCCGATCTTGGCGCGGTAGGCGATGGCGCGCCCGGTGTACAGGCTGGAGATGCAGCGGCGCATGTGGTGCAGCACCTCGTCGGCGCCGCGTATCCACAGGTAGGTATCCTGCTGGCCGGCGAAGCTGGCGCCGTCCAGGTCCTCGGCGGTGGCGCTGGAACGCACCGCCACCGGCACCGCCGGCAGGCAGCAGCGCAGCGACAGCCGGCGGTAGCTCTCGGCCACCAGGTCTTCGAGCCGGGTCGAGAAAGGCTGGGCCTCGATCATCTGGCGGATTGCGGTGCTGGCCTGCTCGAGCGCATCCATATCGGACGCGTCCAGGCCATGCAGGCGGGCCTCGATTTCTCGTTCCAGCCCGGAGCCGGACATGAAGTGCCGGTAACCTTCGGTGGTCAGGGCAAAGCCGGGCGGAACGCGCACCCCCGCGTTGATCAGCTCTCCCAGCGACGAGCACTTGCCGCCGACCAGCGCCACCGAATCCTTGCGGCATTCATCGAACCGGCAGACCAGCGGCAAGCCGGCCTGCGGTGCGACGGCGCGCACGCTCTTGTGCTCGAACGCGGGCCCCACATGATGCATGTTCATGTTGCCTCCTCTTCCAAGTTGATAAGGTGTTTTCGCCATTGGCGAAACCGACTTTTTGCGCAGACGCATTACTGTCTTCGAATGACGAACATGGCGTGCGCCGCCCCCACGTCGTTCCCGCAAAGGCGCATTGCTGTCCCGAATAAAATCGTTGACATTTGCACGTCGTTCCCGCGCAAGAGGCCGTCGCAAAAGGGTCCACAGATCTCTAATTAGCTATTTACCCCCGTCGTCTTCGCCATTGGCGAAACCGACTTCCCGCGAAGGCGGGAACTCATGCACTG
>JBAQKU010000233.1:0-17755 GCA_049301315.1 Telluria sp. | reverse complement strand
TCGAGCGCCTGGTTCAGGTTGCGGTCCTCGACGATCCAGGCGAGCGCGCCGACGTGGGCGCCGAACGCGTCGAACGCGAGGTCGCCGGGCTGCGCGCCGTCGCCATTGACGACCATCGAATCGACCGCCGCCACGCGCGCCATGTCGAGCGCGCCCCAGACCTTGAGCGAGGACAGCAGCGTATGCGCGGTGTGGTTGAGGGCGTAGACGCGCACGTCCCAGGGCTGTTCTGCCGATGGCTGGGCAGCGCCGGCCGGCGCCGCGGCGGAGGCGGGAGCGAGCAAGGTGACGCTGTGGCCTGCCTGCGCCAAGCCGAGCGCGGCGGTCTTGGCGATGGCGCCGTTGCCGACGATGCAGACATCGGATTCGCTACGGCCGATGCGAGAAGTTGGATTGTTCATGCAAGGCATTATAGCGGCTGTACAGAGCGGTGTTTTGCCACCCGTGCAGCCATATTCGCAAGAAAATTTGCCACTTCACCCTTGCAATGTTCCGTTCGGCTGCTATAATCATGCCCTTGGCCTGGTAGCTCAGTCGGTAGAGCAGAGGATTGAAAATCCTTGTGTCGGTGGTTCGATTCCGCCCCGGGCCACCAAGAATTAAGTTCACAATACGCCAAGCCTTCGACGCTTGGCGTTTTTGTTTGTGGAACAGGAATGGCGCGGTTCCGGTCCATTGCCGGTCCCGATCCACATGCAAGCGAAACGCCCGAAGATGGAGTGTTGAGCATGGAAGAAGAAACGCCCCGCATCATCATCATCGCCGGCCCAAACGGCGCCGGGAAAACCACGTTTGCAAGCGAATTCCTGCCTGGCGAAGCCGCATGTCCTGTGTTCGTCAATGCAGACTTGATTGCTGCGGGGCTTGCACCGTTTGCACCGGAGACTGCGGCACTGCAAGCGGGACGCCTCATGTTGCAGGAGTTGGCCCGCCACTTCGCCGCGCGCACCAGTTTTGCATTTGAAACCACCTTGTCAGGCCGAGGCTATCTGCGCCTGATTAAAGAATGGCAGACCGCAGGCTACCGTGTCAAATTGATCTTCCTGCAGTTGGCAAGCCCCGAGGAAGCGATAGCGCGCGTGGCGCAACGGGTACGACAAGGTGGTCACGATATCCCCGAGGCCGTCGTTCGCCGTCGCTTCGCCGCTGGCAAGGACAATTTCGAACGACTCTATGCGCCGCTGGTCAACGCCTGGGCGCTGTATGACAATGCCGGCGCGATGCCGGCGCTCATTGACTGGAGCGAAAAAGCATGAACAAAAATCCTATCGATCAAGCCCACGACCGTGACTTGCGACTCTCTCAGCAAGCAATGGAACGTGCCGCGCAGCGTGCCCGCGATTTGGCGAAATCGACCGGCACCGCCATTGTCGTTAGCCGAAATGGCGTCATCGAACACCTGACGCCGAAATCGTACGACAAGCTAACCGGGAAATAGGCGGGGTGATGCCAAAGTCGCAAGCCCCTGCCAGCACGTAACGCCCTCAACGGTGGCTGCGACATCGGCCGCATCGACACGAATATTGAAAATCCTTGTGTCGGTGGTTCGATTCCGCCCCGGGCCACCAAGAACATCATTTACGCAACGCCAACCATCACTGGTTGGCGTTTTTGTTTGTCGAACAAAAACTCCTTGTGTCCGGCCATCAGGTGGCGGCCCCCATCGAACTGTTCCACCACTCCTCCCCCTATTCTGACCCGAGACCGGCAAAGCTCAAATCTATTCGCCTACGGGGCGGCACACCGGGCGACTTATTGCGCGCAAAGGGGACAACTGTGACGCGACATCAAACAGCGCATCGCCGAGATGGTCGACGGCAAGCAGCTGGTGCCGGTGTGGATCATCGACGAGGCTTAAAACCTGCCGTTGGAGTTCTTCCGCGATCTGCCTGCATTCCTGAACTTCGCGTTTGACTGCATTGCTTGCACGCGGAGCCGACACATCGGCCATCGATCACCTGGGCCGCAATGCGCTTCACTGGGCGATGGTAACGGCGTTTCGCGATGGCGCATACGCCACGACATCGTTCGGCGCCGTCTACCGATTGGTGGCGCCGGCCTGCATCGACGTGATGGCCGGCGAGCGCCTGGTGCGCATTGACCGGCACCAGTCCGAGTATCTGCTGTTTCGAACAATGTGGGTGCGGTTCAGGTCGTGTTTCGGCAGCGCCGACGCGAGCGACCGCGGCACCTCTTTGCAAGAACATTCAATAGCCGCGCAGCATGAATTCAATACACGACTCTGCGATCAACTGGTCGCTCGAAGATAGCCGGCCAGCCTGCTGGCGCAGAAGACTCGCCGGCACCGCCAGAAGGTTGGGCGTGTCCATGACATAGTCTTGATGATCGACCTCAATCAGGGCTTGCGCACCTTGCATGATCGGCCTGGGCGGTATATGGCGGGAAAGCGGGATACACCACCTGGTGCTGAGGCGAACGAAATCACTTTGCACGTCGACATACAGGAGATGGCTGGCGGCCTTGTTCAGATTGACGAATATATCAAATCTAGGCATCGTCATCATTCATCATTTCGGGATGCTCGGCCAGAAAACGCTGTAGTTGCTCCGAAGCAGTTCCGTGTTCCTCGATCTGGCGCGCGTAGTGCTCCAGCGCATCGCGATTGTCCAGCGCCCACTTCGTACACCCCGCGTAACCGCCAGGCGGTACCCATCCATCAGGCGCCTGAACAATTTGCGGTGCCTGGGGGGGCGCGGTCGCAACTATCCGGACCGGAATCAGCTCGAACCTGTCGCCAGGATGGACGATGACGTCAAACAGCCTTCCAGCATATCTCTTTCCCAGCGATATCTGGCCACTGGCACCGACTTCCTTCAGCATAATGCCTCCATAATTTCATGCAATCATGCGGCAGGATTCTACATCGAGTCAAGCACCCGACGTCCTGAGTGCCTGAGAACAGGCAGGCACGCGGTGAATATTAGCGGCGAAAGCGGGACACGATGATTGAAAATCCTTGTGTCGGTGGTTCGATTCCGCCCCGGGCCAACGAACAAGGACGCTCGTATCGACCGTTACCTTCATGCGTCACCCGACCACCCCTGCGCTGATGCCTCGTTCATTTCCTCCAAGGTCGCAGCTTTCTTTGTCCGCCCCGCGAGCAAACCGATAAAGCCGTCTATGGTTGCACCAGGCTGGGCAGCCTTCAGCATGCCCTTGGCCTCAGGCAGCAAGTCGAGCTCGATCTTGTCGCCAGACTTGATGCCCAAATGCTGGAGCGCAATGCGCTATGTACGGAACCGCATAGAACTATTTCTCACGGCAGAGCATGCTGCAATCAAACCTCCAGTGCCGGCCCCTGCCCGAGTCGAAACCTGACCCTTGCAGGACGGGCACCTGGTCTAGTCTTTTCTTCCCGCCACAGGCGAAACTTGTGCCCGACGCCGTCGCGCCGTTCCGCTCAATAGCGTACGTTACCCAAAGGATTCATCATGAAACACTCCCTCATCTTGCTCGCTCTGCTTGCCACTGTCACTCTGACCGCCTGCCAGCGCGAGACGCCGCCAGTGGTGCAGGTTATCGCCGGTCCTGCCGGCGCCCCAGGCCCTACAGGTGCGACTGGCGCCACCGGTGCCACACGTCAAGGTGCCACCGGCGCCACCGGCGAAAGCGGCGCGCCAGGCGACGACGGCGCCAAGGGTGCCACCGGTGCGACAGGATACGATGGCGCCAAAGGCGAAGTCGGCGCTACCGGTTACGATGGCGCCAAGGGCGACACCGGCGCCAAGGGTACAACGGGCGACACGGTGATTGTCGTCCCAGAGCGACGCTAATACCTGGGGGCCATCCAGGAACAGCGTCAAACGAAACGCCAACTCATGCAGTTGGCGTTTCGTTTGTGCAGTGCGTGTTCATTTCAACCGGAGGGAAATCGATCCTGTAACTGCTTACTGTGCAATATAGCGGTTATTGCGCCTCTCGGCGCCGAAGGTTGAGCTGGCCCCGTGGCCAGGTATGAATACGACATCTTCACCCAAGGGCAATAATTTTTCCCGAATCGAATGCATCAGCGTGTCGAAGTCGCCGCGCGGAAAATCGGTGCGTCCGATCGATCCCTGGAATAGCACATCCCCGACAAACGCCAGACGTTCGCCGCGATGGAAAAACACCACGTGGCCTGGCGTGTGGCCGGGGCAGTGGATCACATCCATGGTTTGCCTTCCAAACGACACCGTGTCGCCGTCTTCCAGCCAGCGGTCGGGCTCAAACGATTCGGCATCGGGAAAGCCGAGTCGCCGAGTGGTCTCGGCAAGCTGCGCGATCCAGAATTGATCCTCCCGCTGTGGCCCTTCAATCGGTACGCCGAATTCCTTGCTGACGACCTCGGCGGCGGCGCAATGATCGACATGGCCATGTGTCAGAAACACTTTTTCCAGCGTCACACCGAGCTCCTCGAGTGCGGCGCGCAGACGCGGCACGTCGCCGCCCGGATCAACCAGCGCCGCGCGCCCGGTTTCTTCGCATACCAAAATACTGCAATTCTGTTCATAAGCCGTTACCGGCACAATTTGGTATTTCATGTTAACTTTTCGTCAATACTGAAGCCGGCGAGCATACCATAGCCGCTGACTCGAATACGGGCGCGCGACGCGCTTACGGTACCAGGCGCGCGGGAATCAGGCGCCGCATGTGGCCGGCCACCACCTGCCGAAACCTCGGGCTGTGCAGACAAACGCCGCCGGCCATGCGATGAGAAAGCGGCGTGTTGGGCAGGGACAGGAATACCATCCCGCCCAGTGAAGAGACCAGCCCGTAATCCATGCGGTCGAAATAGGCTCCGACCAGCAGCGGCAGGCCGGAAGCGAGCGCTGCGGCAAACGGCATCTGCCACAGCCGGTCGCTGGCGTTAATCGTCATTAGCTGGCGCATTTCTGCCCGCAGCAACGATTCCAACTTCCCCCACCGACTCGAGCGCGCCATCAATCCGCCTTTCCAATATAAGGACCGGGTGCGCCAAGCGCGAAGCCATTTTCAAAGATCCATTTTACCGCGCAGTTTGATCGCGAATAGCCCGGTCAAAACCAATAGGCGTCGTCATAGTCCGGCACAACGGCATGCCGATGCGTCTTCAGCCATGACTTGAGCTTATTGACGTCCCTGAACTCTTCCAGGTCGGCCACGATGGCATCAAGCTTGGCCTGCATCTCGGCAATATCGGCACGCAGGAAGCGCAACATCGCCTGGGGCGTCACGCGCCCGCGCGTTTGCCCGCCCATGTCCATTGCCGCCGAATACTCGAGGCCGGCCGTCTCGCTTTCGAGCTCGCGCAGTTGGCCATCGAGGATCTTGTTGTACTGCTTGATCCGCTCCTCGCTCAGATTGTCAAGGCCAGACTGGTCGATCTGTTCAACCTCAAGCTGAAGCTCCAACAGGCCCAGCAGGTCATTGTCCGCGTACGCAACATTCACGCGCTGCATCAGCGCCGTCTTGCGTACGCGTTCGGCGGCGTCCGGCTCGCGGTCCGGGTGCAATTCGCTGACCAGCTTGCGGAAAATATCGCGCACCGATTGCTTGAGCCTGCCCGCCTCGGCCTCCTGGCGCCGTTCGCGCGCGAGCGCGCCGGCCGGCTTGGGCCGAGCGGCGGCCTTGGCCTGCGCGGTTTGCTGTTCCTGGGCGGCGTGCCGCCCCATCTGCGCGGCCAGCGCCTCCATCATGGCCTCGGGCGAGCGCAGGTCGACGTCATCGTCCATTCGCACGCCCAGGATATCTTCCATCATGTCCTTCAACGCTGCCCCATCCTCGGCGGCCTCGGCATCGAAATCGCCGCCGCTGTGACGGTTGTAAATATCCTTGAGTTCGGCATCGTCGCCGGCGGCGAGCACCTCGAGCGCCATCGAACAGATCAGGTCGGCCAACTTGGCCCGGTCTTTCTTGCCCATCGACTTGTGCTGGTACATCTGGTCAAACTGCAGCACCAATGCCCGCTGGTGCACCAAATAGGCCTGTGCGAGCGGCTTGAACTCGTGCTCGGCCTGGCTCAGGATCGCCGGGATGGCCTCCTTCCAGGCAGCCAGCCGCAAGCGCGCGGCCTCGAGTTTCTTGATCAGCGTATTGAACTGCTTCCGGGCGCGCGATGCGGGTCCTTTGGCGCCTGGCTCGGCGATGCGAACGGAATAGTGTGAACTCAATCTCATGGAGAAGCGGAGGAATTGGGATGAATGGGCGATCCACGCCGCAGGGACACGCGCGGCGAGCGCCGTCGATTATAGCTGAAGATGCAGGTTGCCACGCCGCGGTTTCCGGGATAGCGCCTGCAGCCCCACGCCGCGGCTCAACTTGGATCAGGTCAACGGCAAGCCGGCGACTGCAAGAACATTCAATAGCCGCACAGCATGAATTCAATACACGACTCTGCGATCAGCTGCTCACTCGACGACAATCGGCCAGCTTGCTGGCGCAACAGGATCGCCGGCACCGCCAGGAGGTTGGGGGTATCCATGACGTACGCTTGATGATCGACCTCAATCAGGGCTTGCGCACCTTGCACGATCGGGCCGCGCGGCACATGGCGGGAAAGCGGGATACACCACCTGGTGCTGAGTCGAACGGAATCGCTCTGCACGTCGAGGTACAGGAGATGGCTGGCAGCTTTGTTCGGATTGACGAATATATCAAATCTGGGCATCGTCATCATTCATCATTTCGGGATGCTCGGCCAGAAAACGCTGTAGTTGCTCCGAAGCAGTTCCCTGTTCCTCGATCTGGCGCGTAGTGCTCCAGCGCATCGCGGTTGTCCAGCGCCCACTTGGTGCACCCCGCGTAACCGCCGGGCGGCACCCATCCATCAGGCGCCTGAACAATTTGCGGTGCCTGGGCCGGCGCGCTCGCCACTATCCGGACCGGAATCAGCCCGAACCTGCCGTCCGGACGGACGATGACGTCAAACAGCCTTCCAGCATATTTCTTTCCCAGCGATATTTGGCCACTGGCGCCGACTTCCTTCAACATCATGCCCCCCTGATTTCATGCGATCATCATCGAGTCAAGCATTCGACGCCGTGAGTACCTGAGCACAGGCCGGCAAGCGGTGAATATTGGCGGCCAGGGCGGGATTCATGCGGCCAAGTCGACTGGCAATCGCCATTGCGCGAGGCGCGGGCGCGTCTTGAAAATCCTTGTGGCGGTGGTGCGATTCCGCCCCGGGTCACCATGAACATCGCTCACAATGCGCCTGGCCGTTGGCTCCCTCACGGATTCTACGTGCGTGACCACGGCCAGGCCACCTGCCCGCGCCGTTTCTTACGTTTCGTGACGACGGCGATCGGCCCCGCGCTGATTCTGGCTTCGAAAATATCCGGCAGGGCGCGCATATGGGGGCGCAAAGACAAAATGCAGGCGCGCCTTCACGCAGTGATCGGCCGACGCCAGTGAAAGCGAAAACTGGAAACCGCGCCACCTCCTCGGCCACGACGGCGTCCAGCCTGACCTGCAGTGCGCCGGCCTTCGGATTGAAAATCCAGTGCTTATGCCGCGCGTCTTCCAGCAATCGCAAGGCGGCGAGCGAAAGCGGAGGATTGACGGCGGCGAATCGTGCACGATCTTGCATTCCCAAGGCTCACCAATTAACTGCGCAATCTGGCAATCAGCTCTCCAAGCGCGCCGGCCAGGCGCTGCACGGTCTGCGGGTCCGGCACCGGCAGCTTGATGAAGGATTTTCCGGTCACGCTGTCCGTTTCCATCCATGCGGGCCGCTTGCGATTGTCCGCGTCCGTTGCCTGCGCCAGCGCCGCCACCAGCTGCATGCCGACATCGAGCAGGGGCACCCACGGATCGGGGGCCGGTGCGGCTGGCGCCGCCATGCCTGGCCCATCCGAGCCGGATTCGGCATTCCCGACGGCAGGCGCGGGTTCGGTCTCTGGCGCTTCGGCCGGCGCCTCGCACTGGCCCATGGTTTGCGTGACCGCTTCCACGCTGTCCATGAACTGGGACAGGCGCGTGCCATGCATGAAGATCTCGCTGTCGCCGCCATCGAGCACGCCGGCGAACAAGGACTGCTTGAATGCCAGCACCGAGAGCATGCCTTCCTCGATGCTTCCCTGCGATACAAGATTTGTTACCTGCACGCCACGGGTCTGTCCAATCCGATGCACGCGACCGATGCGCTGTTCGAGGACGGCGGGATTCCATGGCAAGTCCATATTGACGATCGCAGCCGCGGCATACTGCAAATTCAGACCGACTCCGCCCGCGTCGGTCGACAGGAATACCCGGCAGTCCGGGTCGCCGTTGAAGCGCTCGACCAAGGCGCTGCGCTTGTCGCTGGGAACGCCGCCGTGGAACAGCACATGGCCCCAGCCCTTGAGGGCGAGCCGGCGCTCGATGAGCTCATGCGTGCGCAACCACTGGCTAAAGACAACCACTTTCGCGGCCGGGTCCTCGAACAGGTCGTCGAGCAGGTCCATCAGTTCGTCAACCTTGACGCCATGGTCCGTTTCATGATCGACCAGATAAGTGCTATTGCAAGCCATGCGCATGGTTTGCAGCGAGCAGGTAAGGCGGCGCTGGTCGGCATCGGACAGGAAGCCGCTCTTGCGCCAGCGATGCACGATGCGCCTGACGATGGCGCTCTGGTCGTCATGGTGCGCCATCTGTTCCGGTGTCATCGGAACGAACAGCGTCTTGTCAACCCGCGCCGGCAGTTGGTCCAGCACCTCAGCCTTGCGCCGGCGCAGCATGATGGGGGCCAGCGTCGCGCCGATTTGATCCAGGTCGCGGTAGCCGATGACACGCCCGCTGTCATCGCGGCTCTGATGCTGGTGCAACAAGCGCCAGGTTGGCCCCAGGCGATGCCGGTCGACGAACTGCACGATCGAGAGCAACTCCTCAAGCCGGTTTTCGAGCGGAGTGCCAGTCAGGACAATCGCGTACGGGCAGGCAATCCGCTTGAGTGCGCGCGCCGCGATCGTATTCCAGTTCTTGACGCGCTGCGCCTCGTCGACGATCACAAGGTCGGGCGCCCAGGCGTTGATCAAGTCCAGGTCGCGCGCCAACAATTCATAGTTCGTGATCTTGCATACGCTGTCTTGGGCAAATTGCAGTTCACGCGCCGGACGCACCCCCTGGATGGTTTGCGCGTCGCGGCCGGCAAAGCGCGTGATTTCGCGTTGCCACTGGTGCTTGAGCGAGGTCGGGCAAATGACCAGCACGCGTTGCACACCGAAGTGGCGGATCATCAATTCCGCGGCGGCGATCGCCTGCACCGTCTTGCCCAGGCCCATTTCATCGCCGATCAAGCAACGACCGGCGCGCGCAGCGAACAGGGCGCCGCGCGCCTGGTAAGGATACATGTCGATCTTTAGCAAACCGGACAGGGCGGCGCTGGGCGTGCCGCTCGGGTAATGACTGTCGAGTATGCCTGCGCGTTCTTGCGCGTCGCGCCACTCGGCAATGAAACCGAGCGCATCGTCGCGGCAACGCAGTTCATCGCCGGCCGCATGGGCGAGCGCCAAAAATTCGGGCAACATCGCGTAGCGCTCCGGCGCCAGGCCATTGCCTGAATCGGCATCGAAGATGGACTTGGCAAGGTCGCACAGCGCGGCCGAACAAGCGGCGCCGGCCCGAAAACGCACGCGGCGCGCTCCCGCGTAGTCCAGGTACAGCTCGCTGTAATCGGGGCGAAAGCCGCGTTTGAAGGCGCTCTTTGCGCCCCGTTGCGTTTCGATCTTTCCCAATGCGAATTCAATGTGCTTGCAGGTACCCAGGTCGTTGGTCGAAAAATCGGGGCAGGAACACACGCTCTCGCCGGGCGCAATGCCGCCTATCCTGATGCGGTAGCGCCCACCGCTGGTCGGATTGAGCACCAGATATTCGGCAAAAAACGGCTCCTGCCCCAGTTTTTCAAGCACGAAATCCTGATCGCGGCCGTACTGGCGGCGCAACTGGATTTGCCAATCCTCAACGGAAATGATTTCGGGCTGACGCTGACGCGAAAATCTCGGCTTTGCGGCGGCGGCGCTGCGCTTGTTGACGGATGGCGCTCTTGGTCGTTTGGTCGGTGGCATAGGCAGGCTGTTCGGTCTTTGGCATGGAAGGCTTTAGTTTACCAAAGGGCCTGGACAATTGGAGCAGACCAAGTGAAAAGTCGCGCTTCTTTCCGTTCCGGCCGGCTATATCGGCAACACCAAGGCCATCAGGAAGCCCCTGCTCAGGCATGACCCAGGGCTGGACCGGTTCGTTCGTCGACAAGACGCAGCCATATCAGGAGGCCGCAGAATTAATGCGCTTTCAGGCTGCGCTGAAAATCGATCCCACATTGCGGAATGCAGGCGCGCGAAAGCACCGGGAGTCCATCCCATTTTTTGAAAATCGATTCCATATCCTGAAATTATGAAGTTAAGCTATTGAAAATTAACGAATTAATTTAGGTTATATGTCTTATATAAGACTTGTGGCCTTCATCAAAAAGGCCTATTATTTATACATGCGGTTCTGCTTCGATTTCATCCACATGTTTGTCGTACGAGAGTGAACAGAGGTAGCGGCACTCGATGCGATTTTATTAATTTTGCTTTTTATTTGGGAGTTACACATGTCACAGTATCAAGACGATATCAAAGCCCTCGCCGGCCTGAAAGACAAGCAAGGCAGTGCCTGGAACGCGATCAATCCTGAGTCGGCCGCACGCATGCGCGCCCAGAACAGGTTCAAGACCGGTCTGGATATCGCCAAGTACACCGCCAAGATCATGCGCGATGACATGGCGAACTACGACGCTGACTCCTCCAAGTACACCCAGTCGCTGGGTTGCTGGCACGGTTTTATCGGTCAGCAGAAGATGATTTCCATCAAGAAGCACTTCAATAGCACCGACCGCCGCTACCTGTACCTGTCGGGCTGGATGGTTGCTGCGCTGCGCTCCGAGTTCGGTCCCTTGCCTGACCAGTCGATGCACGAGAAGACGGTTGTCTCCGACCTGATCCGCGAGCTGTACACCTTCTTGCGTCAAGCCGATGCGCGCGAACTGGGCGGTTTGTTCCGCCAGCTCGACGCCGCCCAGGGCGCCGCCAAGCAGGCCATCCAGGACAAGATCGACAACCACATCACCCACGTCGTGCCAATCATCGCCGATATCGATGCCGGTTTCGGTAACGCCGAAGCGACCTACCTGATGGCCAAGCAGATGATTGAAGCCGGTGCATGCTGCATCCAGATCGAAAACCAGGTTTCCGATGAAAAGCAGTGCGGCCATCAAGACGGCAAGGTCACGGTTCCTCACGAAGACTTCCTCGCCAAGATCCGTGCTGTTCGTTATGCGTTCCTGGAACTCGGCGTGGACGACGGCGTGATCGTGGCGCGTACCGACTCGCTGGGCGCAGGCTTGACGAAGCAAATCGCGGTAACCCGTGAGCCAGGCGACCTGGGCGACAAATACAACTCGTTCCTGGACGTTGAAGAAGTGTCGACTGAATCGATGAGCAACGGTGACGTTGTCATCAAGCGCGACGGCAAGCTTCTGCGTCCTAAGCGTTTGCCTAGCAACTTGTTCCAGTTCCGCGCTGGCACGGGCGAAGAGCGTTGCGTCCTCGATTGCATTACGTCGCTGCAAAACGGTGCCGACCTGCTGTGGATCGAAACCGAGAAGCCGCACATTGCCCAGATCGGCGGCATGGTCAGTGCGATCCGTAAAGTCATTCCAAATGCCAAGCTCGTGTACAACAACAGCCCGTCATTCAACTGGACCCTGAACTTCCGTCAGCAGGTTTTCGACAGCATGAAAGCCGAAGGCAAGGACGTTTCTTCCTACGAGCGCGCTGCACTGATGAGCGTTGAATACGACGCAACCGAACTGGCGACCGTCGCGGATGAAAAAATCCGCACCTTCCAGGCCGACTCAGCGCGTGAAGCCGGCATTTTCCATCACCTGATCACCCTGCCGACTTACCACACAGCTGCATTGTCAACCGACAACCTGGCAAAAGAATACTTCGGCGACCAGGGCATGCTGGGTTATGTTGCTGGCGTTCAGCGCAAGGAAATCCGCCAGGGTATCGCTTGTGTCAAGCACCAGAACATGGCCGGTTCGGACATCGGTGACGATCACAAAGATTACTTCAGTGGCGAAGCTGCGCTGAAAGCATCCGGTAAAGACAACACGATGAACCAGTTCTGAGATCTGGGTCCGATGTGAAAAAAGCTCGCCACGGCGAGCTTTTTTTTTCGCGTAAGCCGACAGTTACCACATCAGGTCGTCCGGAATCTGGAAGGCCGCATACGGATCGTCCGCATCGATCTCGGTGCTGGTCTTGTTCACCCGCACCACGAGCGAGGCGTCGCGCTCGGCGATTTTGTCGGCGATAACCCTGGGCACCAGTTCGGCGGCGCCGCCCTGGCAGACGATCACCAGGCGCCCGGCAATCAAATGCGCCTGGACCGCGGCCGACACATACAGCCGCTCGATCTTATTGTTGTGAGTGAAATTGTAGGCGATGTCCCCGGCGCCCTTGCTCTGGCGGTTCTGCTGCACCATCTGGGCGATTTGCGCCATGATCGCCTTTTGGGTGGCGGCCGCATCGCGCTGGGCATTGAGTTCGCGGGCCCGCTCGGCATTCTTGCGCTGCGTCTCGAGCGCGGCCAGGCGCGCTTCATCGACAGTATGGGTGCCGGTCCGGCGTTCGACCTTCTTCTGCTTGTTCTTTTCCTGGTTGGCCAGTTTGACTTTGTTTTTGTCAACCAGGCCGGCTTTCAGAAACTGCTCTTGTAAGGAGACCATGTGTGCTACTCCGTAATGTAGGTTTCGCGGCCCAGGCAGCCACGCCGGCCAGTGCCAAGACGCTAGCATAGCAAAAGACGAACCGATGCTGCTATAGCGGCGCCAGGATCGCCTGCAGATCGGCCTGTGTCAGCGCCAGGTCCTGGGTCGTGCCGCCGGCCAGCACGGCGTCGGCCAGGTCGGCCTTCCTGCGCTGCAGTTCCTGGATCTTTTGTTCCAGCGTTCCCTTGGCAATGAGCTTGTATACGAACACGGGCTTGTCCTGGCCGATGCGCCAGGCACGGTCGGTAGCCTGGTTTTCGGCCGCCGGATTCCACCATGGGTCGTAATGAATCACGGTATCGGCCGCCGTCAGGTTAAGGCCCACACCGCCCGCCTTCAGGCTGATCAGGAACAGCGGCACCTCGCCTTGCTGGAAAGCGGCTACCTGGCCGGCGCGGTCGCGCGTCTCGCCCGTGAGCAGCGCGTACCCGATCGCGCGATCGCGCAGTTCGGCTTCGATCAGTGCCAGCATGCTGGTAAATTGCGAAAACACCAGGATCTTCCTGCCCTCGTCGAGCAGGGCCACGATCATCTCCATCAGTTCATTGAGCTTGGCCGAGGGCGCGCCGCGCGTGCTGGCGCCGGCCAGCTTGACCAGACGCGGATCGCAGCACACCTGGCGCAGCTTGAGCAAGGCGTCCAGGATGATGACCTGGCTGCGCGCCACGCCTTTGCTGGCGATCGCATTGCGCACCTTCTTGTCCATGGCCAGGCGCACCGTCTCGTACAGGTCGCGCTGGAGGCCGGACAACTCGACCTCGCGCACCATCTCGGTCTTGGCGGGCAGTTCCTTGGCCACCGCATCTTTGGTACGACGCAGTAAAAATGGCTTGATGCGCCGCACCAGGAAGGCGCTGCGGCTGTCGTCGCCCAGCTTCTCGATCGGCTTGCGAAAGTCGGCGTTGAAGCGCTTTTCATCGCCCAGCAGGCCCGGCATCAGGAAATGGAATTGCGCCCACAGCTCGCCAAGGTGGTTTTGCAGCGGCGTTCCGGTCAGGCACAAGCGGTGTTGCGCGGGCAGCAGCGCCGCCGTTTGCGCGGCCTTCGAGCGGCTGTTCTTGATGTACTGCGACTCGTCAAGAATGAGCAGGTGATAGCGGTGCTCGCGCAACTGCGCTTCGTCGCGCGGCAGCAGCGCGTAGGTGGTGAGCACCAGGTCATGCTGCCCGATCTGGTCGAAACGCTGCAGGCGCTCGGAGCCGTGCAGCAGCAGCACGCGCAGGCCGGGTGCGAAGCGGGCCGCTTCGGCCTGCCAGTTGCCCATCAGGCTGGTCGGCGCCACCACCAGCGCAGGTGCGCTGAGGCGCCCCGCCTCCTTTTCCACCAAGATATGGGCCAGGGTCTGGACGGTCTTGCCCAGGCCCATATCGTCGGCCAGGATTCCGCCCAGCTTGAATTCCCGCAAGAACTGCATCCAGGCCAAGCCTTCGCTCTGGTAAGGACGCAAACCGGCCTGCAGCCCGGCCGGCGGGGCAACCGTCTGCACGCCGTCAAAGCTGCGCAGCCGCTTGCCGATCTCGCGCAGCTGCCCGCCGCCCATCCAGCGCAGTTGCGCGCTTGCTTCGAGCTCGGCCAGGCGGGCAGCTTCGAGCACCGGCAGGCGCACGCTTTCGCCGATGTGCTCGCTGAAAAACAGCTCGCCCAAGGTGCTCAGGATCGGCTTGATGCGGCCCCATGGCAGCGCCACGCGCGCCCCGTCCGGCAGGTGCGCAATCAATTGGTCGGTGTCAGGATGGGCGTTCAGCACCGCGGGGTCGAAGTCGTGCGGCGCATTGCGTATCAGTTGCAGCAGCACCGGCAACAAGGCGACCCGGCCGCCGTTGACGACGATCCCCAGTTCCAGGTCGAACCACGCGTTACCGGCCTCGCCGCCCTCCTCGACTTCGGCATACCAGTCTTCGACCTCGGCCAAGTCGAAGCGAAAGCTCGCGTCTTGCTCCGTGACCCAGCCGCGTTCGCGCAGGAGCGGCAACTCTTGCCTGGTGAAACGCAGCCAGTCATTGTCATGCGCCAGGCCCAGCATGCCTTGCGGCGCGCCCGGGCCGGAGCTGGAAGCGCGCGCGCGAAAACCGAGTGCGGCCAGTGCATCGCGCGCCGCGCTTTCGAGCGCCGCATCGCGTGCGATCGACTCGAAGGCCGCGCCGCGTTGACGCTGTATCTCATGAAACGGGTCGGCCGAGGCGCGCGTGCCATCATAGTCAAACGACAGCAAGGCGTAGTCGTCCCACTCCGGTTTGCCACGCTCGGACCACGTGCTCTGAACGCTTCCAAGCGACAGGACCGGGCGCGGCTTGATATCGCTGCGCACCACCTGTTGCAACGACAGCGGCGCCGGCACCATCTGGCCCAGTCCCTGCGCCGTCAACTGGCGTGCCAGCAGCGCCGTATCGCGCGCCGCCACCACAGGCGCGGCGGCCACCAATTGCTTCCATGCCTGAATGGGAAGCGCGCGCGCGCCATCGGCCAGGATGAGCTCGCCGAGCAAGCCATCCTGGACATACATGGGGGGCTCGGTTGACAGCACGCAGTCGATCGCTGTGCCGTCCGCAAACTGCCAGCCCAGCCGCACGCCATCGCCGGCGTCGCCCTGCGCGCCCCAGGCCAGGCCGCCGGAACGGACAGGCCCGGCCTGGACCTGATCGATCAGGCCGGCCTTGAAATCGGTCCGGGCCTCGGCCCAGCCGAGGCAAGCGGCATCGAGCGCCCTGCGCATGAACTGCGCGCCCGCTTCGTCGCGCGGGTCCATTACCGCTGGACCGAAGCCGCGATTACCGGATATGGCGATGAACAGCTGCACGAGGTACAGGTCGGCGCTGCTGACAAAGGCGGGCGGATAGTTGAGCAGGTTATAGGTATCGGCGAAAACGCTTGCCGACACGACAGAGCCGGAGGCGTGCATACGCGCCTTGCACAGCCACAGATTGACGCGTGCGGTACTGCGATCGGGCACCAGCACGTACATCAGGCGCAGGCTGGACTTGTTCTTCCTGGTGGCGCTGGCGCTGGCCGTGTCGGCCGCCTGCCGCACCTGATGCAGCCATACCGACAAGGCCAGCGGCAATGCCTGGTCGGCGCGCCGCGCGGCCGGCATGGCGGGCATCCGGTCCAGCCAGACCAGCAGTGCGGCGACCACGTGCTTGCAGTTGTACGACATCGGGCAACTGCAGCTGCCCTCGAACTCGATCCCATGGCGTCGCTCCAGCACGCCGATCGACTGGCGGTACAGCTGGCCGCCGCTGCCGCTCACTTTGCTGTCGATGCGGGCAGCGTTGTGGGCAAGTGCGCCCACCTTCCCGCGCCGGGCGTAGTCATGACCACGTCCGTAGGTGCCCTGGTCAAAGTTCTGAAGGATATCGTTTAAGGTGAAAAACATGAGGAAAAGGCGGGCAGCGAAGCGGTCGCAAGGTCTGCCATTATCGCTGATGCCGGGCCGCCGCGCACCTTTTTCCGAATACCACCAACCTTCGAGGCGGCCTTGCTCATCGGTGAGCCCCCCCGAACACAAGCTGCAGAACCTCGACGCCATCCTTCCCTATTATTCGGGACGAATCGAAAACGATTTCGATCGACCAGGCCGCACGCGATGAGCTGGCGCGCTCGTTCAGGGCCTTGCCCGACGGCGAACCAGCAATGATCAAAATATTAAGCTTGCGCGGCTCGGCGTGCCCCGCACATCCCTGCCTTGCGCCAAATTTGCCACAAGCGCTCAATTTCCATCAGTGAATCTTCATAAATACGCCTTTTCGGTGCTATTCTTTTAAAAATCATTGATTTACTGCAATATTTTTTTAACGAATACTGCGCGACAATATGTCACGTAGCCAAACATCACAACCAGCACAAGAAACAACTTCATGCCCACATTCTTAACGATTGGCCGGTCGGGGTTGAACCGCTTTCATTTCCTGCATTCTGCTGCAGACGATGTAGCTGGCATACGGTGTTTCCCTTAGGACTGTTTCAGAAATGCCTTGACGTATGCCTTCCCGCCGCCCGCCCCCCTTCGTCAATATCTTGGGCCGTTTGTTCTCAAGGGTGCGCGCACAGGCCGCAGGCGTCCTGGTACGGCCGCGCAGCATGGCGCGCGCGGTCGCGCACCAGGTCATCGTGTTTGTCGCCCTGTTGTTGATCGTGATCCAACTGGTCATTTTTGTCGCGATCGATCACGCGGTGTCGGTCAATGCTTCGCGCAATATCAAGGAAGAACTCCAGGTCGGCGAGCGCATCTTCCTTCGCCTGCTGGACGGGCGCTCGCAGCAACTGATCACGGCGGCGCGGATCCTGACCTCCGACTTCGCCTTTCGCACGGCGCTCATGACGGGCGACCGCGGCACCGTCGCGTCGGCCCTGAACAATCACGGACTACGCATCGGCGCGACCAAGATGGTCCTGCTGGCGCCCGATAACAGCGTCATGGCCGACGCAACCGTGTCCGGCTATGTATCGGGCAGCCGCCTGTTCGCGTTTCCCGACCTGTTGCACGAGGCTGGCACCTCCGGCAGCGCATCGGCCATCAAGCTGGTCGCCGGCGTTCCATACCAACTGGTGGTGGTGCCGGTACTGGCTCCGGCGCCGGTCGGCTGGGTGGTCCTCGGTTTCAGTATCGACGGTAAACTTGCCGCCGAACTCGGCGCGCTTACCGCGCTCGATGTCTCCTTCGCGACCTGGGACACGAGCGATGGCTGGCAGGTGGCGGCGAGCACCATGCACGCGCCGGCGCGCGAACGCCTGCTGGGCGTGCTCAGGCAGGCCGCGCCACCGGGCGAGGCGCGCAGCATCCCCGACCTGTCCGGCGACGACCACCTGACGTCGGCCTCGATGCTTACCGGCGGCGATGGCGGCGCCGTCGTCGCCCTGCTGCAGCGCTCGCTCGAAGAAGCGACCGCACGATTCAGCCCGCTCAGAATCGTCCTGCTGGCCCTGGCTGCGCTCAGCCTGGGCGGCACGATCATCGGCAGCGTGCTCATTGCGCGCAGCATATCG
>JBAQKU010000232.1:0-7030 GCA_049301315.1 Telluria sp. | reverse complement strand
CGGCAAGGCGGCGCTGCGGGCGGTGGGCGGCATTCGCTGCGCGGCCGACATCCGCGCCGCCGTCAAAGCCGGGGCCGACGGCGTCCAGGTGCATACGGTTTTCGCGCAACTGGGCGCCGCTTGTCTTCCGGCGCTGCTTGCAGGCTGATGCATTGCATTTGGCGCAGCCTGCCCTGTCCTGCTACCATCCATGCATGCGACAAATTTCAATCTCAGCAATCCTGATCTCCGTCCTGGCCAGCGTCATGCTGGCCGGGTGCAGCCCCAAATATAACTGGCGCGAATACAGCAGCCCGCATGCCCCGTTCCGTGTCATGTTTCCCGATAAGCCTGACAGCCACACCCGCAGCGTCGACCTGAACGGCATGACGGTCGACATGACGATGACGGCGGCGCGCGTCGATGGCACCACGTTCGCCGTCGGCAGCGCGCAGGCACCCGATGCTGCGCAGGCGCAAGCAGCGCTGGAAGCGATGAAAACAGCGCTGGTGCGCAATATCGGCGCGACCGTCACGAAGCAAGCCGCTGCCAGCGCAGCGACCTCCGGCCCCGGCGGGACCACCCAGAGCTCGACCATCGACATCGAGGCGACCGGTGTGCAGAACGGCGTGCCGATGCGGCTGATCGGGCATTTCGAGGCGCGCGACAAGCGCTTCTACCAGGTCATCGTGATGGGCAAGGAAAAAGCGGTCGAGCCTGAACAGGTCGACATGTTCATCTCGTCCTTCAAGCTGATCTGATCCGATGGGAGCCACCTTACGCGGCGCACTCGCCGCCAGAGTGTTCCTGTGTTTCGCGCTGGGCTATCTGCTGTCCTACGCGCTGCGTTCGATCAATGCCGTCATCGCGCCGTCGCTGCTTGCCGACGTCGGGTTGTCGAATTCCGACCTGGGGCTGTTGTCCTCGGCCTATTTCGTCAGTTTCGCCAGCGTCCAATTGCCGCTCGGGATCTGGCTCGACAAATACGGCCCGCGCCGCACCGAGTCGGCACTGCTGCTGGTGGCGGCCCTTGGCGCGGTCGTGTTCGCCACCAGCACCTCGCTGACCGGCTTGTGGATCGGACGCGCGCTGATCGGCGCCGGGGTGTCGGCCTGCCTGATGGGCGCGTTCAAGGCTTACCGCCAGTGGTTCGCGCCCGAGCAGCAAAGCCAGCTGGCGAGCTGGATGCTGGTGGCAGGCACCGCTGGCGCGCTGACGGCCACGGTGCCGGTAAGCATGGCGCTGCCGCTGATCGGCTGGCGCGGCGTGTTCTGGATTATCGCCGCGCTCATCTTGCTGGCGGCGGCGGCGATTTTTTTCCTTCTCAGGGATGTCGAACGTCGTTTCGCCGGCGAGCGCTCGCAGTCGGGGGCCGCGCCGGGGGACGACGGAGGCTACCGGAGCATATTCGGCAGCGCCTATTTCTGGCGCATGGGTTTTCTTGGCCTGGTCATCCACGGCATCTTCCTGGCGCTGCAAACCTTGTGGGCCGGTCCCTGGATGACGACCGTGCTGGGCAAGACCCCGCAGCAAGCCGGCCAGATCCTGTTCGCGCTCAATCTCGTACTGATGCTGTCCTACCTTACGCTCGGCTGGGCCGGGCCGCGCCTGGTGGCACGCGGCCTGAACGTGCACCGGCTGATCGGAATTGGGGTCAGCGGCATCGTGCTGGCGCAAGTGGCGATGCTGCTGAGCAGTTCCGAACACGCCTGGCTGCTGTGGCTCTTGCTGGCCATGTGTGTGCCGGTAACCACGCTGGTGCAGTCGCAAGTCGCGCTGGCCTTCCCCGCCTCGCTCGCGGGACGCGCCAATACCGCCTACAACCTGCAACTGTTTATCGGCGCCTCGGTCGCGCAGTGGGGCATGGGCTTGCTGACCGACGCGTTCAAGCTGCATGGCGCGACGGCAAGCGGGGCATTCCGGGCGGCGCTGGCGATCCTCATCGTGCTGCAGGCGGCGGCGCTCGCCCAGTTCCTGTTAAGCCGTGCCCAGCCCGCAACAAGCCATTCCTGATTCCGCTCGTCAGCGTTGCCATGATGATCATTCTGGGCGTAGCATGAGACTACGCGCACACCTGACGTGACGCGCGCGTTATCGTTTCAACTTGAATCACACAAACCGGAAAGTTCCTATGTTAATTACGTTTAGATCCAAGGCGGCCGCCGAAGTAGTGATGTACAAGGAGCACGCCAAGCGTATCCTGGACCTGTTCCACAAGGACCTTGACCGAGGTGTCATTACCGCGGCCGAGGCCGGGCCGGCGGTGGCGACGCTTGAAAAAGAGATCGCGGAAAGCCGCCAGCATCCGGTGTCCGAAGAGGTCAAGCGCGATGTGCACGCCCATCATGGCGATGTCGGCGATGACGCCGAGCACGAAGGGATGGAAGTGGTGAGCTTTGCCACCCGCGCCTATCCCCTGCTCGAGATGCTGCGCGCAGCCAGGGACGGCGGGCACGACGTGCTGTGGGGCGTGGCCTAGCAGGGGTCGCAGCTAGCGCGGGCGTACGATCGCGGCATACAAGGCCGCGACAATCACGCATGCCAGCCACATCGACCATAGCGTGTGGCTGAGAAAATGCGCACCGCGCAGTTGCTGCATCCAGCCGGTCACGAAGCCGAGCCCGAGCATCGAGAACGCCACCGCGGCTGCCATGCGCGGCCTGTGCGGCAGCCAGAACACGGCCAGCGCGACCAGCCATAAGGCGGTCGAGGCATGCCCGGCGGGCAGGCAATGTCCGGCAGGAATACTGGTCGGCACGGCGTCGAGCAAGCGCAGGTATGGCTGGGCGCCGCCATAGCGTTGCAGATCCCAAGGACAATGCGAATAGCTGGCCTGCTTGAGCAGGCTCACGGCCAGCGGGACCAGCAGCGCGGACAGCGCGAGCACGCGCAGGCGCACACGCCACCACTGCGGCCAGCGGCCCGGCCGGTACCAGTCCCACGCGCAGGCGAGCACAACGAGCACGCCCATGCATACCAGCAGGTATTTCAGCAGGCCATGGCCGAGACGTTCGGTGAGCCAGGCGTGGCGCCACGGAAAGCTGTGCGTGACCGGGTCGAACATGGCGTCCGCCAGCCGCAGGTCGAGATCGGTGCGTGCGCCGAGCCACAACAGCAGGAGCGGCACCAGCAGCAGGAGCAGCACGACCGGCACTGCGGCACGGGCGGCAGTGCGGTCAGCGGCCATAGGTACACGCATGGAACAGGTCGAGCGCGGGGTTGTACACCGCTGTATTGATGTTCAACATGCCCAGGACGGAATGGAACACATTGTCGTGCGAGAACACCTGGCCGCTGCGCGCGGCCAGGCACTTGTAGTCGATCGCGAAGCGCGAACGGAACCCCTTGGACAGCCACAGCATGAACGGCACATGCCGCTGCTCGGCAGGGGAAATGATATAGGGCGCGCCATGCAGGTACATATTCTGCTCTCCCAAGGATTCTCCGTGGTCCGAAAAATACAGCATGGACGTGTCGACCTGGTCTTCCTCGCCGCTACGCTTTAACAAATCGATGGTCTTGTTCAAGAAGTAATCCGTGTACAGGATCGAATTGTCGTAGGCGGCGACGATCGATTCCCTCGAACATTTATCGAGCTCGTTGGTCTGGCACTCCGGCCCGAAATGCCTGAACCCGGCCGGGTAGCGCTTCCAGTAGGCCGGCCCGTGGCTGCCCTTCTGGTGCAGCACGATCACCAGGTCCTTGGTCGCCTTGCTTATCATGGCAGGCAACTGATTGAGCAGCCGTTCGTCGTAGCATTCATCGCCAACACACAGTGGGTCGCCGTGCACCGGCAGCGACATGTCTTCGTACTGGACCCGGTCGCAAACGCCTTTGCATCCGGAGTTATTGTCGCGCCACAGCACACCGAAGCCGGCATGCGCGATCACGTCGAGCAGGCCCTGCTGGCTGCGTGCCTTGGTATCGGAATAATGTTCGCGTCCAAGCGCCGAGAACACGCAGGGCACAGACACCGCAGTGGCGGTTCCGCACGACTGCATATTTGTGAAATTGATGAGATCCTCCTGCTTTGACAACAGGGGATTGGTATTCGGTCCGTAGCCGTTCAGAGAAAAATTCTTCGCGCGTGCGGTCTCGCCGACGACAATCACCGTCACCGTCCGGCGCGGCCGGCCCGCCCACTGCTTGCCTTTGATGGCATCGGTCCCCAAGGGCGCGACCACCAGCGGACGGCTCCACGCCTGTTTCAGGTAGCCATGCACGGCCTGGATGTAATTGGTGGGCGTAAGCAGGTAGCGCAGTTCGCGGTGTTCGCGCACGGCCGGCGCGAGGCTTTTGAAAAACACCAGCAGCAGAACGGTCACCACGATCACCGAGGCGGCCAGCGTCCCGGCCTTGAGCGCAAAATCGCGCCGCACGCTTGGGTAGCTGAGTTTGGCGTACGCGACCGCAAGCGATGGCCCGATCCCGAGCACGAGCACCGTCAGGACCAGTTTCCAGTTCAGCAGTTCGCGCGCCTCGTACACATTGGTTTCGAGCAAGTTCTGAACCATCGACTTGTCGATCTGGATGCCGTACTGGCTCATGAAATAGCTGGTGGTCGAGGTGACCAGCAACAGCGTGATCAGGACCGGCTTGATGACGAACCGAAAATTCACCAGCGTCAGGAAGCCGTTAAATATGAGCACAAGCAGCAGGAAGGTTCCGAGATGCAGGGGGATATTGCCAATGCTGAGCCCGCCGGTCGCATCGACGAAGGTCTGCCAGAAGCGCAGGTTGTACACGGCGAGCAGGAATGCCGATACCAACAGCGTAAGAACGGGCGCATCGATGCGCTTGGGGGAGATTGTGTTCACGGGGGGATTCCGACGAGATCGGCGCAGCCCTGGTGGCTGCACACGGCCCTTAGAATACCCGCGGGGAAATCAAGTTGACGTCAAGGAAGCGTCAGGATTTTGTTAAGCCAGCAGGAAATTCTATTTCGAACACGCTCCCGCCGTCCGCGCGGCTTTCCAGCGTCAGGGTGGCGCCCAGGTATTCGCATATCCGTCCGACCAGTGCCAGTCCGAGCCCGGTTCCGCCAGAGCCGGCCGATGCGGCAGGCCGCACTTCGTTCGCGAGCGTCGCGCGCACCGCTTCAGGCAGGCCGGGTCCGGTGTCCTCCACCACCACCGAGCGCCGCGTCAGGCGCACCATGACCGAGCCGCGTTCGGTGTACAGGCAGGCATTCTTGATCAGGTTGCCAATAGCCGTCGCGCACAATTCGGGCGAGGCATGTACGGTGAAGTCGTCGCCGCCCGCATAGCTCAAGTTCACCGGCTTGGCGGCGACCAAGGGCCGGTGACGCTCGACTTCGCCGGCGGCGACGGTGCCGATCGACAGCGCCGGCAGTTCGATCAGTTCGGGCGAACGCGCGAGCAGCAACAGCACGTTGACGCACCCCCCGGCTTCTTTCGCCGCCCTGAATATGCGTTGCGCCGGCGCGTACTGAGCAGGCTGGCCGACGCTTTGCTCCATCAGGATTTCGGCGGCGCCCATGATCACCGTCAGCGGCGTGCGCAACTCGTGGCTGACGTCGCCCGTAAAGCAGCGTTCGCGCTCGAGAACCTGCCTGAGCTGACTCGTATGCGCGGCGAATGCGCGCGCCAGCACGCCGAGTTCGTCCTTGCTGTCGAGCAGCGGCAAGTCGGAAGAACCGCCCTCCACCGCAGCGGCCAGCGTGGTGATCGGCGTAACGAAGTGACGCGCGACGAAGCCGCCGAGGAACATCGAGAGCACCATGAAACCGAGGAAGGCCAGCCCGAACAGCGAATAGACCACCAGTTCAACTTTGTCATAATCGCTTTCGTGGTCGACCACCACGTAGTCGCCCGCCGCATCCTTGCCTGTCAGCACGTGCAGGCCAACCCCGTCCACCTCGATGTCCTGGACGCCCGGTGGCAGTCCGCGCAAGGAGGTGGGAATCGAATCACCATGATGAAAGCTCATACCCGATGGCATTTCAACGGGGAGGTTGCCGGAATGACGTGGCGAAGCCCACTCCGCGATATCCTGGAGGCGGTTGTCGACCAGATGGGCCTCGATCCCTTCGATCGCAACCGTCACGACCACGGCAAACAGCAGCGAAGAGCCGAAGGCGAACAGCAGGAAGGCGCCGATAATACGGCGGCGCAGCGAATCAGGACGGGTCATTCTGGCTTACCAGTTTAAAGCCGAGTCCCGGAACGGTGCGCAGCATCGGAAATGCGAAGGGTTTGTCGAGCGCCTGGCGCAAGGCGTGAATGTGGGTGCGCAGGGCATCGCTGTCGGGCCTGTCGTCACCCCAGACTTCATGTTCGAGCGTCTCGCGCGGGACCAGCTTGGGTGCCTCGCGCATCATGCATTTCAAGATCGTGTATCCGGTTTTGGTCAGCGCAAGCAGCTGGCCGTTGCGGGTGGCCTGATATGTTTCGGTATCGAAGCTCAGCTCGCCCACGCGCAGCAAGGTGCTCGCGGCGTTGTTGCCGCTTGCGCGCCGGACCAGTGCCTTCAGGCGCACTTCGAGTTCGACCAGCGAGAATGGCTTTACCAGGTAATCGTCGGCGCCGCTCTCGAAGCCGTCGACCTTGTCCTGCAAGGTGTCGCGCGCCGTGAGCATCAGCACCGGGACAGGATTTTTCAATTCGCTGCGCAGCTTCTGGCACACTTCGATACCGCTTAGCCCGGGCAGCATGACGTCGAGGACGACGACATCGTAGTTGTTCTGCAACGCAAGGGCCAGGCCGGCATAACCGTTCGAGGCCGAGTCGAGCACATGGCCCTTCGGCTCGAGGAAGTCGTACAGGTTGGCCTGGATGTCGAGGTTGTCTTCGATGATCAGAATGCGCATGCAAGTATTCTAGCCGGTGTTGCGGAAGAAACCGCTAAGCAATCAAAATTAGGCGATTGCACGACCGCAGGGAGGGCCGGCGTTGTCGTCGGGGTCGACGAATCCCGGGACGAAAAAAAACCCCAGCAGACGAATCTGCCGGGGTTTTTTCATATAACTAGCCTGACGATAACCTACTTTCACACTGGTTGCAGCACTATCATCGGCGCAAAGTCGTTTCAC
>JBAQKU010000231.1:0-4578 GCA_049301315.1 Telluria sp. | reverse complement strand
GCCCTGGGCCGGGCCCAGCGCTGGAAAAAATCTTCAGCCGCCATGCTGCCCGCCTTCCGCCCTGGCCATGCGCTCGACCTCGGCGCCGCCTTCGAACGAGGGGCGCTTGCGCTTGCGCTTGTGTTCCGGCTGGTAGTGGGCCTGGGTGAATGCGACCAGCCGTTCGAGCGTGGCGGGCGACAAGGGCAGCGTGTCGACCTGCTCGCCACCGTCCATCAGGCGCGCCGCTTCATTGTAGGAAAGGGTGACCGTCTTCGGCAGCGCGACCTCGACGCCGTCGACCTGGTCGAGGCGCCACATGATGAACCAGCATGGCGCGGCTGCATTGATATTGAGGAAGTAGCCCTCCGCTTCGTCGCTGAACAGGCGCACCTCGAAGCCCGGAAACAGCCAGCGCGTATCGCCCTCATCGGCGCGCAGGCAGCGCCCCGCACCGTCGGGCGCGACCGCTTCGCCGACGATTTCCAAAGGCCGCCATTGATACGGCTGCCATCGGTTCTGCAGCGCGATGCGTTGCATCACGACACCGACCTCGATTGCCTCTGTTTCCATGATTCTCCGTGCGCGACGCGGTCAATCTTGCTTAAAAACAATATTGCGGAAGAAATCCTGCGCAAACTTTACATTTAATCCAAAGGCGATGCAATGCAAGTTTTCAGGAGGCTACAAGTGTGGCCTGGCGGCGCCTTGTTCGGCTCGACGCGCTGGCCGGGGCTCATTGACAAGCGCGGGTGTGGGCGCAGGAACAAGATCTTCAGCGCCGGACGCACTACTGCTGGTCGAGCCCCCAGAAACGCACGATGTGAAAACTCGAACAGATGTCGGCGTCGACAATGAAGGGCTCCACGTCGCCGCACTGCGTCGGTTTGTTGCCCGGGTCGACAGGCGTGGCGTGGGGCAGTCCCTCGATGGTATACGTCTCGAGCAGCAGCTTGCCGCTGCCGTCCTTGTACACCCTGCGGGTATGTCCGTTGACCGTGCTCTCGCCGTCGGCGACCTGGTCGATGCCAAGCACGTTGGTCCATTATTTCATGAGCTCGGTCGCGTTGAGCGGATTGACGACGCTGTCCGCGGTTCCCTGCCAGATCGCCACGCGCGGGTAGGCTCCGCGATACGCAGCCGCGCCACGCACCAGGTCGCCCCATTGGGCCGGGGACAGCGACTTGATGGGCGTGGCCGAACCCGGGCCCACGTTGACCCCGCACTGGGTGGTCGCCTCGTTCTGGTCACGCGCACAGCCGTAGGGAATGCCCGCAATGATGGCGCCGCCGGCAAACAGTTCCGGATAGGCCGCCAGCATCACCGCCGTCATCGCGCCGCCGGCCGACAGCCCGCTCACATAGGTGCGCGCGGGATCGGTCTTGTGGTCAAGCTTCATTTTGTCGATCATCTGCCTGATCGACAATGCCTCCCCCTGGTCGCGCTGGAAATCCTGCGGCTCGAACCAGTTGAAGCATCTCGATGAGTTGTTCCCGATCGCTTGCGCCGGCAGCAGCAACGCAAACCTGTGCTTGTCCGCGAACTGGATCCAGCCCGGTTCGTCGTCATAGTCGGCCGCGTCCTGAAGGCAACCGTGCAGCGCCACCACCAGCGGGCGGGAAGGCGCGAGATCCTTCGGCACATACTTAAACATGCGCAAATTGCCAGGGTTCGATCCGAATCCCGTGATCCCGCTGTCGCACCAGGGCAGCGTGGGAAGCCAGGTACAGCCCCAGCCAGCGGCGCTGGCGGCGAGCGGTAATGCGGCCAGCAACAACAGCGCACCCTTGCGCAGTATCGAAACAGATCCGGACAGTGTCGTTTTCATCATTTGCTCCGAGAAACCCCGCCGTTCAGGGCGGGGAGGAAAGGAGCCGGCCGCGTAGCGATCGGCAAAGCAGATCGGCCGCAGTAGAAAGCCTCGCCGGCCGCAGCAGTCCAGGTGAAGAAGGAATTTGAACTTTCTTGCATGGTTTGAACTCTAACTTGTATGCTCTTTAGGACTGTCGTTAGACACCAGGATGCTAGTAACACAATCGTTTTTTCCAGGCTACGGTCGCCGTTTTCTGGCGAGGTCGAAAGATATCCCGCAGACCTGAATAAAAAAGCTGGCATTTGCCAATCTCCCCTCGCGGACGTGAGAGGCCAGTAGTGGGAATCCCCTTTCTTTAGGGAGGGGAGGACGTCAATGGGTTCCTCGCATAAGCTGATGAAAAGAATGGCCGAACCGGGAACGGCTGCGGCAATCGATGAGACGCTATCGTTTAGTCTTGATCGCCGGTCGACCGGTTCATCCTCGCATGGCGCTGGCTGCGCCCGATCACGCCAGACGCATTGGTGCGGCTTGCGTCGCGCTGAAAGTGGAACTGATGAACCTGCGCCCTGTCGCCTTGTTGGTCCGGTCTGTGCCGGCGGCTGGCTAATCGACTTCCGGATTCGCTGCGCGGCAGGCCCGCGCCGCCACATTCCGGTCGGTATAGAATTTGCTTCCCGCCTGTGCGCAACTGGCCCGGTCCGATTCGGCCGGAACTGGCTGCCTGACGAGGCAGCACCAGCCGCGCGGTTCGGGGGCACGCTATCACCCGGCCGCGGTGGTTCGGGGGTTGACCTGGAGCCGCCGATGATCTCGGCCAGCCCTCCGATGAAGACGCCTATGAGGGCCGCCCCGGCCGGCGAGACCGTGCCGGGTGCGCGCGCGGCAGGTGGGCGGAAGTAGCGCTGGGTCCAGGCAATGCGGGCAGTTGCCGCGTCCGCAGTCAGTTGCAGCATTTGCACCGCACCTTCGCGTGTGGCGGCGTATTCGGCGTATCTGCCCAGGGACGCTGCGGTTGGACGGCGTATATCGACCTGCCCGTCGATGACGGTGACGCGCGACTCCTGTTCCGAGCTGGCGATATTGACGACACTGTGCGCCACGCCCGCCATGTTCAATCCGTCTTCGAATTGCTGGCACTTCAGATTGCTGAACACGACCCGCCCGCGAAATAGCTTCATCAGGAGGCAGGCTCCCTGTTTGAACAGGGGGTCGGTGTTTTCGTCGAGCTGGATGTAGCCGCCTTCATTGAGTATCAGTATCGCGCTGGTGCCGGGCCCGGTGGCGACGGTGTCGCCGTCGAAGACATAACTGCCGCCCGGCACCCGGCGCCCGTTGATGTAGGCATTGGGACCGTCCACGCTAAGCCGGGCGATCGTATCGGGGCGGATCGGCGGCAGCGCGGGCGCTGCCGGCGTTGGCGCGGTCGTGGCGCAACCGCCGAGGGCCAGCGCACACAGCGCAAGCCAGGAGAGCATCAGCCGGGCTGTTTTCATTTTCTTCCTCCATGCGTTGTAGTGCGGTAGCGGGCCGAATCGAACAGGTCATACGTGCCATCGACTTCTGCCCGCCTGACGCTGCCGGCCGGAATCCAGAACAGTGTGCGGATCGACGCATCCCACACGACAAACTCGTTCTCCGTCTGGTGCAACAAGAACAACGGCCCCGTCATTGGCAATGCCGGTTTCTCGTCGAGCGTGAGCGCGATGCGCGGGTAGGTGATGGGCCTTTGCAAGACCCCATAATCCATCGGAAGCAATGTCAGGTAGAGGACCGTTGCGAACAATGACGGCGCGACATACCAGGAACGCCAGCGCCACGGCAGCGTGGTGCGCCAGGTGAGGTAGGCCAGCACGGCGGCAAGCGCAAAACCGAAGACCAATTCCTGAAACGCGTTGTTCAGGAAGGTGTCATCCCGAACCAGGAGCGCGCTTTTCAGCCGCTCGACGCTGCCTTGCATCATCGACGCGGGACACGGCGCGCGGCCCGGATTGGCGTACAACAAATTGCCGATGCATAGCGGGTTTTGAAACTTGCGCAGGAATGCCTCGGAATGCCAGAGAAATGCGGCGAACAAGGCAACGAAGGCCAGCAAGCGCATCCAGCCCTGGGCGCTGAAACCGGGAACACGCTTGCGCAGCCGTTCCCGCCAGCGCTGCGCGCGGCTGCCCGCCAGCCGCCGTAACACCATGCCTGCAATGACTGCCGGCCCAAGTAGCGCCAGCAGCGGCAGCGCAACATTGCTCACGGTTGCATACCCTACGACGAGAAAAAATTTTCCGCCTTCCTGGATGATGTAGTCATTATCGAAATCGAGCACCCCATACAGGCCAAGCATGCTCAAATGAGCACGCGTGATCAGGTAGCCGGTGGCGTAAAACATGGCGGTGATGCTTGCCAGGGAGCCGCCCAGCCACACGACGAACGACCTTATCCTGGCGACGACGCTACCCATCTCTCCCGACGCTGAAAGGGGTGACTCGGAAAGATTGTCAGCCATCGCATTCCCATGTTGGCCCATCGCGCGCGGCGCGCGACCGGACCCGATGATGATACGGCGATGGCGCGAACGGTCACGTTGATATCGGACAGAGCGCGCCGAGTAAAAGCGTTGCCATGTTTCGCCGGCGCCAGAGATGCACGCAATCGCTGCCTGTTGGTGCACCTGCCCCGAACCTTCTCCCCTGCGATCGATCTGACCACCACGATCATCGGGTACGACAGCCCATCGAGGAAGGAGACAGCGATGCTCGACCCCAGCGCCGCAGGCCGCGTGCCGCTTGAGC
>JBAQKU010000230.1:0-3598 GCA_049301315.1 Telluria sp. | reverse complement strand
GGCGCCGGCGCGCCGGCGCCAGCCGCGCATCAAACGATTTTTCGAGGAATTCCATGTCCAAATACATCGCACTTCCCAAGGGCGTGACCGAAGCCGTGTTCGACAAGGCCATCGCCGCTTTCACCGGCATCCTGGGCGCCGAGAACGTGCTCACCGACGCCGGCCAGCTCGCACCCTACCGCAAGACCATGATGGCGGTGGCCGACGACAGCCACGCGCCGTCGGCCGCCATCGTCGCCACCTCGGTCGAGCAGATCCAGCAGATCCTGACGGTCTGCAACAAATACAAGGTGCCGGTCTGGACCATTTCGACCGGCAAGAACCTCGGCTACGGTTCGGCCGCGCCGGGCGAGCGCGGGCAGGTCGTGCTCGACCTGAAGCGCATGAACAAGATCATCGAGGTCAATGCCGACCTTGGCTATGCGCTGGTCGAGCCGGGCGTCACCTACCAGCAGCTCTACGATTACATCCAGGAGCGCAAGCTGCCGTTGTGGATGTCCTGTCCTGCGCCCTCGGCCATCGCCGGGCCGCTCGGCAACACGGTCGACCGCGGCGTCGGCTACACCCCGTATGGCGAACATTTCCTGTTTTCCTGCGGGATGGAAGTGGTTCTCGCCGGCGGCGAGGTGCTGCGCACCGGCATGGGCGGAGTGCCCAACTCGAATACCTGGCAAGTGTTCAAATGGGGCTACGGCCCTTCCCTCGACGGCATTTTCACCCAGTCGAACTACGGCATCGTGACCAAGCTCGGGATCTGGCTCATGCCCGAGCCGCCGGCCTACAAGCCGTTCTGCATCCGCTTCCCCGATGAAGGCGACATCGTCGACATCGTCGAGACGCTGCGCCCGCTGCGCATGGCGATGATCATTCCGAACGCGATCGTCATCGCCAGCACCATCTGGGAAGCGGCGGTCACGGTCAAGCGCGCCAGCGTGTACCAGGGCGCCGGGCAGATCCCGGACGAGATCTTGAAGGAGGTGGCCACGAAGAACGACCTGGGGGCGTGGAACGTGTACGCCGCGCTGTACGGCTCGCCCGAGCAGATCGAGGTGAACTGGCAGATCATCACCGGCTTCCTGAAGAAGCACCCCAAGGCGCGCATCGTCACCGAGCAGGAAGCGGGCGACAACCCGGTGTTCCAGTACCGCGCGGACCTGATGCGCGGCAAGCCCAACCTGACCGAGTTCGGCCTGTACAACTGGCGCGGCGGCGGCGGCTCGATGTGGTTCGCTCCGGTGTCGCAGGCGATGGGCAGCGAGACCTTGAAACAGATGGAAATGGCCAAGCGCATCCTGGGCAAGCACGGGCTCGACTATGTGGCCGAATTCATCGTCGGCTGGCGCGACATGCACCACATCATCGACGTGCTGTTCGATAAATCCAACCCCGACGAGGTCAGGGCGGCCAACGCCTGCTTCGGCGAACTGCTCGAGGAATTCAGCAAGGCCGGCTACGGCACCTACCGCACCAATACCGCGTTCATGGACAAGGTGGCCGACACCTACGGGCCGGTGCAGCGCGAGGTGTTCAGAAAGCTCAAGCGCGCGCTCGATCCGAACGGGATTCTATCGCCGGGCAAGTCGGGCATCCGCATCTAAAACCGAATCCGATCAAGGAGACACACAATGCAAACCGCAAAAGAATACAAGCTCTTCATCGATGGCGAATGGGTCGCCTCCGGCAGCGCCAGCGTGGCCGACGACATCAACCCCGCCAATGGCGAGGTGTTCGCGCGCGTGCACCAGGCCTCGCGCGGGGACATCGAACTGGCGATCGCGGCGGCCTACCGCGCCAGGGAAGCCTGGGGCAACACCCTGGCCAACGCGCGCGAAGCGATCCTGCTCAAGGCGGCCACGGTGCTCGAGTCGCGCCTCGAGGAAGTGGCGCAGGTGCTGGTCGACGAGGCCGGCTCCGGCTTCGGCAAGGCCATGTTCGAGGCCTCGTTCGTGGTCAACCTGCTGCGCAGCGCCGCCGGTGAATGCCGGCGCATCTTCGGCGAGACCATCCCGGCCGATTCGCCGGGATTGTTCTCGATGAGCGTGCGCCGCCCGCTGGGCGTGATCGCCGGCATCGCTCCCTTCAATTTCCCGTTCCTGCTGGCGATGAAGAAGGTGGCGATGGCGCTTGCCGCCGGCAATACCTTCGTGCTGAAGCCGGCCAGCTATACGCCGGTGACCGGCCTGAAGATCGGCGAGATCTTCGAGGCGGCCGGCTTGCCGAAGGGAGTGCTCAACATCATCCCCTGCCAGGGCGCCACCCTGGGCGACACCCTGGTGGCCGATCCGCGCATCCGCATGGTGACCTTTACCGGCTCCACCGAGGTCGGCAAGCAGCTGGCGGCCGAAGCGGGCAAGCACCTGAAGAAGATTTCGCTGGAAATGGGCGGCAAGAGCCCGATGATCGTCCTTAACGATGCCGATCTCGACTACGCGGTCGACGCGGCCGCCTTCGGCATCTTCCTGCACCAGGGCCAGGTGTGCATGGCCAATTCGCGCCTCATCGTCGAGGCCGGGGTGTTCGACGCCTTCTGCGAAAAATTCACGCGCAAGGCGCGCAGCTACCAGGTCGGCGATCCGCGCGATCCGCACACCGTGATCGGCCCCCTGATCGACCGCAAGCAATGCGGCTTCATCGACGGCCATGTCAGCGATGCGCTGGCCAAGGGCGCGAAATTGCTGTGCGGCGGCACGTCGGAGGGCAATTTCTACCAGCCAACCGTGCTGGCCGAGGTCACGCCCGAGATGCGCGTGTTCCGGGAAGAAAGCTTCGGCCCTGTGGTGTCGGTGATTCGCGCCAGCGACAGCGAGCATGCGCTGCGGCTGGCCAACGACAGCACCTTCGGGCTGGCCGCCGCCCTCATCACGAACGACCTGCAAAAGGCCTTCGACTTGTCGCTGCGGCTCGAAAGCGGCATGGTACATGTCAACAACTGCAGCGCCTACGACGAACCGAACGTGCCCTTCGGCGGCATCAAGGACAGCGGCTTCGGGCGCGAAGGCGGTCATTACTCGATGGAGGAAATGACCGAGCTGAAGTGGATCACGGTACAACTGGGACAGCGCAAGTTCCCTTTCTGATACGCGCAACGGTGTTTCTTCCCCGGGACGCCGGGCTTGGCGGGACGCAAGGGCCTTGTGTCCCGTTTTTTTTTGGCCACCGCACAGCTTACGAACGAGAAAACCTCATGGAACAACTGATCAATGCCGCCGCCTGCCTGTTCGAAACGGGCGAGGAAGGCCACACCGCCATCGAATGCGGCGAGCGCACCGTCAGCTACGGCCAGCTCAGGCAGGCGGTGGCCTGCGCCGCCGGCGCCTGGCAGAGCCTGGGACTGGCGAGCGACGAGCGCGTCGTCATCTACGCCCCCGACAGCATCGAATGGGTCGAGGCCTACCTGGGCGCGATCTGGGCGGGCGGGGTGGCGATCGGCGTCAATCCGCGTCTCGCGCTCGAGGAACTGGGGCCCATCCTGGTCGAATCGGGCGTGCGCCTGGTCTGGACCACGGCCGAGCTGGCGCCGGCCCTGCTGGCCTGGTCCGCGCGCCAGCAAAGGCCGCTGCTCATTGCCGCCACCGGGGCCGCCGGGTGCGTCGACTGG
>JBAQKU010000229.1:0-2654 GCA_049301315.1 Telluria sp. | reverse complement strand
GTCGGCAACCAGGGCGTCGCGCGGGGCGCCGCGGATGCCCTTGCCGACCCGGTCGAGCAGGCGCGCCGCCAGCACCACGCCGGTGGTGGAAGCGAGCGCAAACAGGGGCTTGGTGAAGGCGGCCAGGCCGTAGCCGAGCAGCAGCAGCGGCTTGCGCCGGCCCAGGTAATCGCTGATGGTGCCGGAGAATACCTTCACGACCAGGCTGGTCGATTCGGCCATGCCTTCGATCAGGCCGACCGTGAGTGCGCTCGCGCCCAGGCCGCCGACCAGGAACAGCGGCAGCAGGCTGTGGATCATTTCGGACGAGATATCCATCAGCATGCTCACGCCGCCAAGCACCCAGACCCCGGCCGGAATGCGGCCCGCCGCTGCAATGCGCTCTGGTGCAGTCAAGATGGCCTCCCGGCAGGACAGGAATGCCATCGATTCTATCCCACTGCCGCATCGCGCCACGCCTCATTCGCGAAACTTCACCTCGCCTGAGCCGTTGCGGGTGACATTGCGTTCGGCCGGGTTGCCGTGCACCACGGCGTCGCCGCTGCCGTACAGCGTCACCGAAGCGCTGCGGGTGGCCTGGATGCGCGCCGAGCCCGAGCCGTGCTGCACCAGGGCGGCCTGCCCGGCCGCCAGGTGGCGCGCGGTCAGATCGCCCGAGCCGCTTTGCTCGGCCTTCAATTGACGGGTCGCGCCGACCACCACCATCTCGCCCGAGCCAGCCAGCGCCACCTCGACGCTGTCACTGTTGCCGACGTTTATTTCCATGTCGCCACTGCCGTTCAGCCTGGCGCTGACATGCTTGAAGCGCCCGCTGAATTTCACGTCGCCCGAACCGTGCAGTTGCAGCTCGATCCGTTCGCCGCTAAAGCCGTTGATCGTGCTGTCGCCGCTGCCGTGAATGCTGATCTTCTCGACCGACGGCAGCACCAGCACTGCCTGCAAGGGATGGCGATGGTACAGCAGCATGCCCTTGGTGGCGATGTGCAAGGTGGCGCCGTCCTGCACGGTCTCCACATTGCCCAGCAGGCGCTGCTCGCCGCGCACGCTCAGCGAGCTTGCCGCGCCCTGGCGCAAGGTCAGGTCGATCGGGCCGCTCAGGTCGATCGTGGTGATGTTCTTGCCGATGCCGCGCGTCTCGGTCGAGACCACGCGGCCCTCGGGATTGTTGGCGCCGCTGCTGCCCTTGGCCCGCAGCATGCTGTAGGACAGGCCGATGAGCACGAAGGCCAGCAGCAGCAGGCTGAACCCGACTTTGATGAGTGCGCGCATGATCGATCGTCCTTCAGCTTCCCTTGAGCAGGGAAAAATTCATTTGTACGTAGCGCTTGACGCCGATCAGCGTGTATTTCGTCACGACCAGCCCGAGCAGGAACAGTATGATTCCACCGAGCACCATGGCCAGTCCGAACACCGACTGCGTGGTGCGCGAGCCGGCATCCATGTCGGTCGAGATATGGATGCCGCTGCCGGCCACCGCTTCGGCGCGCCTGATCACCTGCGCCGTTTGGCCGGGATTTTCCGCTTCGCCGCGTGCGGCCCGGGGCGCGGCGTCCGGAATCTTCTCCTGGAACACCTGGACCCCGGTTTCGCCGATCGATACCTTGGTTTGCATCTTGTCCGAACGATCGAATGCCTTATCGTGAAGTACGAAGTGGCGCAGCGGACCGTCAAGCACCAGCTCGTTGGCGCCGGACAGCCCGCTCGCGGTGACGGCGATGCCGGCGACATAGAACCCAAGTGCGCAGGCATACAGCGCCGTGAGCAGCGCCGCGTACACCAGCGCGGGAACCACCATGAACAGGTTGAAGATGGCCAGTCCCGCCACCGATACGAGCAGGCGCAGCAGGTTGGCGGGGTTTTTCTTTTCCTCGAATGAGCTTCTGTGCATGCTGGCGCGCAGCGTCATGGCGATCTTTTTCGGATCGTCCAGCTCCCTGGCGAGGTCCTCTTCGGTACGCCCGGCCGCCACCGCGTCGACGAAGCGCTGCTCGTACCAGGCCAGCGTCCTGGCCTGCGTGTCGGGCGCCAGGCCAGCCATTGCCCGCCTCAGTGCGTCAAGATATTCAAGTTTGCCCATGTCGTGTTGTGCTTGCCGTTTCCGTCAGATGGGTCCGAGCGCCAGCACCGGATAGAGGGGCCGGGAGGCGCCGCCGCCGACCAGTTCCGATGTGATTATCACGGCTGTGCTTGCGACAACGAATGCCAGCAGGGCCAATGCGCGAAGTCCAAGTGAGAGGTTCATGTGCGATCCATGTTCAAGTGCGTGTGTCGATGCTGTGACTTTACGCACATGGCCGCCACGCAACCATGCGTATGCGACAGGATGCAAATTTTGCGGGGCAGGCGACGCAATGGCGGGATAGCCGCGCGCACCGGACGCTGCCCGCAGGGAAAATTCACTGCCAAAAACGCAATGTTTATTCACCCTCGGCCCCCGGCGCCAGCAGTGCGGCCGCCGCCAGCTTTCCGCTGCGCACGGCCGCCTCGAGGGTCGCCGGATAAGCGCTGGCGGTATAGTCGCCGGCCAGCACCAGTCCGGCCAGCCCGGTCGCGTTGGCCGGGCGCGCCAAGGCAGGGGTGCAGGCGAAGGTGGCGCGCTTTTCCGTGATGACCTGGGTCCATTCGGGCGCCGCCAGCTCGGGCCGGCCCAGCAC
>JBAQKU010000228.1:0-5612 GCA_049301315.1 Telluria sp. | reverse complement strand
GCATCACGCGGCGCGCGCCGAAGCGGGCGAACAGGCCCGCCTGGAAGTAGAAAAATACGATCTCGGCCAGCACCCCGAGCGACCACATGGCGCCGATCAGCGGCTTGCCGTAGCCGATGCGTTCAAGGTACAGCGAATAGAACACGTACAGCGCCGAGTGGGCCGCGATCATCAGCGCGACCGACGCGAAGAAAGCGCCCACGGCGCGCTGGCGCAACACGCTCAGCAGCGGCGCGCCCGCGTGCGCAGCTTCGCTGTGCGGCGCTTCGCGGATGCGCAGGCTGGCGCCGACCACGCACAGCAGCAAGGCGAACACGATCGGCGCCAGCGCCTCCACCCCGAACCATTCGAGGCCGTAGGCGGCGCCCATCACGGCCGCGATGAAACCGATCGAACCCCACAGGCGCACCCGCCCGTAGTTGCTCAGGTCGCCCTTCATCTCGGCCAGCATCAGCGCTTCGGAGAGCGGCCCCTGGGCGCTGGTAAACAAGTTCAGGAGCACCATCGCGACGAACAGCTGGGAAAAGCTGTGGCCGTACCAGATGCCGCCGAACGCGGCCAGCGCCGCCAGCGCCGTGATGCGCAGCACCCGGACGCGCCGTGCGGTATGGTCGGCCACCCAGCCCCACAGGTTGGGGCCGAAGATGCGCATCACCTGGATCAGCGACATGAGCACGCCGATCTGGGCCGCGCTCATGCCGCGCGCGGCGAAGAACAGGCTGGCGTAGGCGGCGAAGCTGCCCGCGTGCGCGTAGTACGCGAACATGAATAACGCAAAATTGACGGGCTGCGCGGGCATGGGGGAGCGTTTCAGACAGGTGCGGCGTGAAGAGCGCCTGGCCGGCCAGTGGCGTCATCGGCCACGGACGGCACGGCCGACGGCGCCGCGCTCACCGGCCCTGGCGCGGCGAAGGCGCCGGCTTCAGGCGATTTTTGGGGTGTCCACGCGCACGTCGGCGCACTGCGCGCGCCGCATCAGCGCGTGATCGATCAGCACCAGCGCGAGCATCGCCTCGGCGATCGGGGTGGCGCGAATGCCCACGCACGGGTCGTGCCGCCCGAACGTCTCGACCATCACGGGATTGCCCAGCTTGTCGATCGAGCGGCGCGGAATGCGGATCGACGAGGTCGGCTTGACCGCGATCGACACCGTGATGTCCTGCCCGGTCGAAATCCCGCCCAGCATGCCGCCGGCGTTATTGCCGACGAAGCCTTGCGGCGTCAGTTCGTCGCCATGCTCGGAGCCTTTTTGCGTCACCGCGCGAAAGCCGGCGCCGATCTCCACGCCCTTGACCGCGTTAATGCCCATCATCGCGTAGGCGATGTCGGCGTCGAGCTTGTCGTAGATCGGCTGGCCCAGCCCGACCGGCACATTGTGCGCCACCACGTCGACGCGCGCCCCGACCGAATCGCCGGCGCGGCGCAGCTCGTCCATCGCCGCTTCCATGCGCGCGAGCAGGTCGGCGTCGCCAGTGGCGGCAAAAAAAGGATTGCCGTGCACATGTTCCCATGACTGGAACGGCACCTCGATCTCGCCGAGCTGGCGCATGCATCCCATGAACACGGTGCCGTACTGCTGCCGCAGCCACTTCTTGGCAATGGCCGCCGCGCCCACCACCGGGGCCGTCAGGCGCGCCGAGGAACGCCCGCCGCCGCGCGGGTCGCGCACGCCGTACTTGTGCCAGTAGGTATAGTCGGCGTGCCCCGGCCTGAAGCTCTCGACAATGTTGCCGTAGTCCTTGCTGCGCTGGTCTTCGTTGCGGATCAGCAGCATGATCGGCGTGCCCGTGGTCATGCCCTGGTACGCCCCCGACAGGATTTCAACGGTGTCGGACTCCTGGCGCTGCGTCACGTGGCGCGAGGTGCCGGGCTTGCGCCGGTCCATGTCGGGCTGGATGTCGGCCTCGGACAGGGCCATGCCCGGCGGACATCCGTCGACCACGCAGCCGATGGCCGGGCCGTGCGATTCGCCGAACGTGGTAACAGTAAACAGCTTGCCAAATGTATTGCCGGACATGGTGTGGAGGTGAAGAACTAAAAACATCATTCTACCAGTCTGTGCGCAAAAGCTGATATTGCTTACCAAAAATGGTGCAAAGATGCAAATAATAGTTGCGGGAGAATCATGCTTTTATTAAAGAGACACATTTTTATTCATTTCTTGCCTCTTATAAAGTACACATTCGTGGCATTCTATGCAGAAAAATTGCGAATTGGCCGATTGGGCGCCCGGCACCGGCCGCTGCGCCGGTCTTCCTGTCAATTGGCTATATACTCCACATGCTTAGTAATGTGAAAATCCTGGAGAAGCACCCCATGCCCCCATCGATCACGGCCCTCGAGGATACACAGGTCGATCACGACGATCTGGTCTTTCTGGAAGAGCACCCGCTCCAGGCTGGCGCCGCCGACGTGCGCGACGTGTGGCGCGTCATGATCGTCGACGACGACGAAGACGTGCACTCGACCACCACCTTCGCGCTCGGCAATCTCGACATGCAGCACCGCCCGCTCGAATTCGTGCACGCCTACTCGGCCGGCCAGGCGCGCGAAATGCTCGAGCACGAAACCGACATTGCCGTCATCCTGCTCGACGTGGTGATGGAGCAGGAGGACGCCGGCCTGCACCTGGTGCGCCACATCCGCGAAACGCTCAGGATGGCCGACGTGCGCATCATCCTGCGCACCGGCCAGCCCGGCTACGCGCCGGAAATCGACGCGATCCGCGATTACGACATCAACGATTACAAGACCAAGTCCGAGCTCACCCGCATCAAGCTGTTTACCACGGTGACGGCGGCAATCCGGTCCTACCAGCAGATCCGCTCGATCAACACCAGCCGCCGCGGCTTGGGCAAGATCGTGCGCGCCAGCACCGAGCTGATGGCGCTGCACGGAGTGCAAAATTTCGCGGCCGGCGTACTGGCCCAGGCGGCCGACATCCTGGCCATCAAGCCGAACGGCATGTTGTGCGTGCTCGAGTGCCCCGACGCGCGCAACGAGGAACTGTCGATCATGGCCGCGGCCGGCTCGTTCAGGCGCATCGGCAGCGCTCGCCTGGCCACCCAGGACTTCCCGCGTGCGAGCTGCGCCATGCAGCGCGCGCTGGCAGAGCGGCGCAATATCCACGACCCGCTGTTCGTCGCCCTGTATTTCGCCGGCAAGGCCAGCCGCGACTTCGTCGCCTTCCTTGAACTCGAGCGTCCGGTGGGCGAGATCGACGAGCGCCTGCTGGAAGTATTTTGCAGCAACGTGGCGGTCGGCCTCGACAACGTCGAGCTGGTCACCCACCTGCACAACGCCGCCTTCTACGACCAGCTCTCGAAGCTGCCCAACCGTACCCGCCTGGTCGAGATCCTCGACGCCACGCTGGAAGGGCCGGCCAGGGACGAGGCCACGCTGTCGCTGGTCGATCTCGACCATTTCGCCGAAACCAACGACGCGCTCGGCCACCAGTTCGGCGACGCGCTGCTGGTCGCCGTGGCCGCGCGCCTGCAGTCGCGCCTTGGCCAGCAGCTCACCGTGGCGCGCATCGGCGGCGATATCTTCAGCGTGCTCGGCAGCGCCGCGCAGGTCAACCCGGACAACATCCTGGCGCTGTTTGCGACCCCGTTCTCGATCGATGGCCAGGACGTGCAGTTGTCGGCCACGCTGGGCCTGGTGCGCCTGGCCGAACATGACGGCAGCGGCGCCGATGCGCTCAAGGACGCCGACATCGCGCTCAAGCGCGCCAAATCGCAGCAGCGCGCCGGCCACTTCTATTTCTCGCGCGGGATGGGGGTCGAGATCCGCGAGCGGGTGCGCATGATGCATGCGCTGCGCACCGGCTTTTCGACCAAGGAGCTGTTCGTGGTGTACCAGCCGCAGGTCGACCTGTCGACCCGGCGCGCGGTCGGATGCGAAGCGCTGCTGCGCTGGCAGACGGCCGACGGCAAATTCATCTCGCCGGACCGCTTCATCCCGATCGCCGAGTATTCCGGCCTCATCATCGAGCTCGGTGAATGGGTGCTGCGCGGCGCCTGCGAGGAACTGGTGCGCCTGCGCGCGGCCGGCTACGTCGATCTGACGATGTCGGTCAACGTCTCGCAGGTCCAGTTCCGCCACCCCTGCTTCCTTGCGGTGTTGCGCAGGGCGCTGGAAGAGACGCAGGCGCCGCCCGAGTTCATCGAGCTTGAGATTACCGAATCGATGGCGATGGAAGAGCCGGATGTGCTCATCAAGTTGCTGGCGCAGCTCAAGCAGACCGGCGTCTCGATCGCAATCGACGACTTCGGCACCGGTTTTTCCTCGCTGTCCTACCTGCAGCGCCTGCAGGTGGACCGGCTCAAGATCGACCGCGCCTTCGTGACCGAGATCACCGGTTCGGCGCGCGGCAGCAGCATTGCGGAAATGGTGATCCAGCTTGGACGCAACCTGGGACTGTCGGTGGTGGCCGAAGGCGTGGAGGACGAACGCCAGGCCCAGATCCTGCAGGCGCTGGGCTGTCCGATGGCGCAAGGCTTCCTGTTCGCGCGCCCGCTGACGGCCCCGGACCTGTACGACTGGCTGGCCGGCGACGCGCTCGCCAGCGTCGGCTAACGCAAGACCATTCGCTCGCCGCGCCGCGCCAGCGCCGCCGGATCCCTGCCCGTCAGTCTTCTTCGGCGGTTTCGGCCGGCCAGTCGCGGATATACGCCTTCAGCATGCGGTTCTCGAAGCTTTGCGCCTCCAGCACCGCCTTGGCCACGTCGTAGAACGAGATCACGCCCAGCAGCGTCTTCGCGTTCATCACCGGCAGGTAGCGCGCGTGCTTTTCCAGCATGATGCGGCGCACCTCGTTGACGTCGGTATCCGGCGTGACCGTGATCGGATAGTCGTCCATGTGCTTGCGCACGGTGCCATCGCCCAGCGCGCCGCTGTTGCCGTGCAGCGCCTTGATCACTTCGCGGAAGGTCAGCATGCCGACCAGGTCGCCGAACTCCATGACCACCAGCGAACCGATGTCCTTTTCCGACATGGTGGTGACCGCCTCCACCAGCGGCATGTCAGGGGTCACGGTATACAGGATGTTGCCCTTTACCTGGAGAATTTCAGAAACTTTCATGGTGGCCGCCCTTGTCCGATGATGGAGGAAATTGTTTATCTTTTATAAAGTCTTACTTGCGAATGTAGCCTAAGCGTCGCAAAAAATCCAGCATTGTGAAAAATCAAATCCGAATGCCGCACCCCTGTCTGCCCATGCCCTATTCTAGCCGGTAAAACGGCTCGCCGTACAGGGCCGCGCCCCCCGGACACTTGAATAAGTGCTACGATTCGGCCCATCCTTTTCCCCATCGGCGAGTCCACCATGAGCGGTCCCCACTATCCCGGTTTCGACACCCTCGCGCTGCACGCGGGCGCCACGCCCGACCCCACCACCGGCGCGCGCGCAACACCCATTTATTTCACCTCGGCGTTCGCGTTCAAGGACTCCGATCACGCGGCTTCGCTGTTCAACATGGAGCGCTCCGGCCATGTGTACTCGCGCATCTCGAACCCGACCAACGCCGTGCTCGAGGAACGCATCGCCGCGCTCGAAGGCGGCGTGGCCGGCATCGCCACCGCCAGCGGCCAGGCCGCCATGCACCTCGGCC
>JBAQKU010000227.1:0-2161 GCA_049301315.1 Telluria sp. | reverse complement strand
CGCCATCTACCGATCGATCTGGAACGACCAAACCGGCACCTTTGTCGCCGTATCCGAAAACACCACGAGCGCCGGAAAAAGGACGTCGTCCCGCTCGACCGGGAGCGGGGGCGGCGCCGCACGCTGTTCCATGAAAATCCTGGCACTGTCGCTGGCAATGACGTGCGGCGCGAGCGCATTCGCGCAGCAGCCGGCAGGCGGCGTTGTCACCGCCGGCGGCGCCAGCATCAGCACCGCAGCGACCGGGATGACGATCCAGCAGTCGACCCAGAACGTGGCGATCAACTGGCAAAGCTTCAATATCGGGGCGGGCGACACAGTGCGCTTCGTGCAGCCGAACAGCAGCTCGGTCGCGCTCAACCGCGTGATCGGTTCGAATCCTTCGAGCATCCTGGGTAATTTGAGTGCCAATGGCAAGGTATTCCTGGTTAACCCGAACGGCGTCATGTTCGGCAAGGGTGCAGCGGTCAACGTCGGCTCGCTGGTCGCTTCGACCCGCAACATCACGGACGCCGACCTCATGGCCGGCAACTACAAGTTTTCCGGCAGCGGCGATGGCGCGGTGCGCAACGAGGGCGCACTGAACGCGGCCGACGGCGGCTACGTCGCGCTGCTCGGAGCGAGCGTGAGCAATGACGGCAGCATCTCGGCGGGCAATGGCATGGTTGCCCTTGGCGCCGGCAATGGCATGACGCTCGACGTACTGGGCGATCAACTGCTCAGCGTTACCGTCGACCAGGGAGCGCTCAACGCACTGGTGCAAAACAACGGCCTGATCCGGGCTGACGGCGGCCAGGTGCTGCTGACGACGCAGGCGGCAGGAAACCTGCTGCACACCGCCGTCAACAATACGGGCGTGATCCGCGCGCAGCGGCTGGAAAACCGCGGTGGCCTCATCAAGCTGATGGGCGACATGCAGTCAGGCACGATGAACGTCGGCGGCACCCTGGACGCGAGCGCGCCCGACGGCGGCAACGGCGGCTTCATCGAAACCTCGGCCGCCCGGGTGTCGGTCGCGGCGGACGCCAAGGTGACGACCTCGGCATCGAACGGCGTTACCGGCACCTGGCTGATCGACCCGCAGGACTTCACGATCGGCGGCGGCTCGACCGACAATATCTCCGGCTCGACACTGGCGGCCCTGCTGGTGACCAACAGCGTCACCATTACCACGGCCATGGGCCCCGATACCACGGTCGCCGGAACACCGCCCGTGACCAATATGAATACAAACATTGAAGGCAATGGCGACATCAATGTCAACCAGGCCGTCAGTTGGACGGCCAGCAGCAGCCCGACGACGCTGACACTGAACGCGGTGCGCGACATCAACATCAACCAGGCCATTACCGGCACCAATGCAAACTTTGTCGCATGCTGCGGACGCGATATCAATGTCAACGAAGCCATCACGACGGTCGGCGGCAGCGTCTCGCTGGGCGCGGGGCGCAATCTCAACTTGAACAGCGCCGCGGCCATGACGACCACCGACGGCAACATCACGATGTGCGCCGGGAACGACGTCAACATAGGCGGAAAAATCACGCTGACAAGGGGCAGCACCATTCCGGGCCAGAGCCTCGGCCTGCCGCTCGGCCTGGTGCTCAGCGCCGGTACGAATGGCACTGGTGCGGGCACCGTGATCTTTGCGCCCCTGACGCCGCCGGCCCCGGTCACCGGGCCGAATGCGCCAGTGACCGTCAAGTACAACCCGGCGTCGTACGCCACGCCGACTGACTATTCGACCAAGTTCACCCTGACCGGGGGCGCCACGCTGACCCAGCAGATGCTGGTGTTTGCCGCCGGGGGCGACAAGACCTACGACGGCACCACTGCCGCAACGGTATCGTCGCTCAAGGGCGCACCGGGCGGCGTGACCCTGATTGCCGGTTCGGGCAGCAGCGCCACGTTCGACACGGCGGAAGTGGGAACCGGCAAGACAATCACCCTTGCCGGCTACAGCCTCGGCGGAAGCAACGCCAGCAGCTATGCCCTGCCGGAGTCGTGCTGCGGCACCATCGTGGCACGAACCACCGCCAATATCGCAGCGGCCGCCGTAGTGATTCCGCCGGTAGTTGTGCCCCCGGTCGTCGTCGTGCCGCCGCCGGTCGTCGTGCCGCCGCCGGTTGTCGTGCCGCCGCCGGTTGTCGTGCCGCCGCCG
>JBAQKU010000226.1:0-2192 GCA_049301315.1 Telluria sp. | reverse complement strand
CCTTCGCCCCGTAAAACGCCGGTGACGCGGCCAAGTGGCTCTCCGACGACACCCGCCATCTGCGCGCCGAACTGCAGCCGACCCCGGATCAGGTGACCATCGCCATCAACACCAACCAGATGAACGTCTGCGAGCAGATGACCGCCAAGGACGTGGCCGGCACCTCGCTGGCCGATCCAGCGCTGATGGCCGCTTACCGCGAGATGACCATTCCGGCCGGCCCGGCCTGGGTCGAGGAACATATCCGCCGGCTGTCCGCCAACAAGATCCAGACCCACTTCCAGTTGGCCAACATCAACCAGCTCAACACTGTCGAGCGCATGATGCGCCGTGGCGTGTGTAACGTGCCGCTGATCCTCACCTGGGTGGCCATCGGTGGCGGCTTCGACTCGCCGAATCCCTACGATATGGCCAACTTCGTGCGCGCCTGCCCGGACGGCTCGGTGCTGACCCTGGAAACCAGCATGCGCCACGTGCTGCCGCTGAATATGATGGCTATGGCCCTGGGCCTGCATGTGCGCTGCGGCATCGAGGACAATATCTGGAACCAGCGGCAGACCGCCAAGTGCGGCACCATCGAGCAGATCGAACAACTGGTGCGTATTGCCCGTGAACTGGGCCGCGACGTGGCCAACGGCGAGGAAGCCCGGCAGATCTACAAGATCGGCACCTTCTATGAAAACGCCGAGCAGACCCTGGCCGCCAACGGCTTCGCGCCGAACCGCCGGCCCGGCCAGGTGGGCCTGACCCAGCACGCGTAGGGTAGGGTAGCCGCCGCGCGGCGTAACCTCGACAAAGCATGCACAGCGCCGGTCACCGGCGCTGTGTTTTGCTGTCTGCACGGTCAAGTCTGCAGCGCAGCATGTGTCATCAAATGAAAACTGGCTGTCGTCTGATGAGAAGCACTGCGTCAGCCGCCCGCCTAGAGTCCAATCAACGTAAATCGACGCTGTCCGTCAAGATCGATGATTGGAGAAAACAGGCATGGCCAAAGCCGTACGCTTCTACGAAACCGGTGGTCCCGAAGTCCTTCGCTATGAGGACGTCGAAGTCGGCGAACCCGGCCCAGGCGAAGTTCGCCTGCGTCATGTGGCCGTTGGCCTGAATTACGCGGACACCTATTTCCGCAATGGCACCTACCCGATTCCAATGCCTAACGGCATGGGTGTGGAAGCGGCTGGTGTGGTGCAGGCGGTGGGCGAGGGCGTGACCAACGTGGTGGTCGGTGACCGTGTCACCTACACCGGTTTTCTCAACACCCTCGGCGCCTACAGCACCGAGCGCCTGATTGCTGCCGCGCCGTTGATCAAGCTGCCGGACACCATCGCCTTCGAGACCGCCGCGGCGATGACCATGCGCGGTCTGACCTCGTCCTACCTGATGCGCCGCATCTATGACTTCAAACCGGGCGACAGCATTTTGCTGCACGCCGCCGCCGGTGGCGTCGGCCTGATCGTGGCGCAGTGGGCCAAGCTGCTCGGTCTGACCGTGATCGGCACCGTGTCCAGCGATGCCAAGGCGGAAATCGCCCGCGCCCACGGCTGCGACCACACCATCAATTACAGCCACGAAGATGTCGCCAAGCGCGTGCGTGAGATGACCGACGGCGTCGGCGTCAACGTGGTGTTCGACAGCGTCGGCAAGAACACCTTTATGGGCTCGCTGGATTCGCTCAAGCGTCGTGGCCTGCTGGTCTGCGTCGGCACTGCGTCCGGCCCGATCGAAGGCTTCAACCCGCAGCTGCTGGCGATGAAGGGCTCGCTGTACATGACCCGCCCGGCCCTGGCCGACTACATCGCCGACCCGGCCGAGAAGGCCGCCCTGGCCGGCGAGCTGTTCGACCACGTCGGCAGCGGCAGGATCAAGATCGAAATCAACCAGCACTACGCCCTGCAGGACGCGGTGCAAGCCCACCGGGACCTCGAGTCGCGCAAGACGACAGGGTCCTCCATCTTTGTGATTTGAAGAAGAGCCGAGGAGACAAGATGAGAATCGAACAAATGACCTGCGCCATCGGCGCGGAACTGCTGGACGTGAATCTGGGTGACGCCGTGCGTGATGACAGCCTGTTCCAGGAAATCTACGCCGCACTGCTCCAGCACAAGGTGCTGTTTCTCCGGGACCAGGACCTGAGCAAGCTGTCACGCAAGGACCACATGGCCTTTGCCCAGCGCCTGGGCCAACTGGAAGAC
>JBAQKU010000225.1:0-3650 GCA_049301315.1 Telluria sp. | reverse complement strand
ACGTCGTTCCCGCGCAGGCGGGAACCCCATTTCGTCGCGTCGATGCTGGCTATATTGGGTTCCCGCCTCCGCGGGAACGACGTGCCATTAGGGTCTGACCCCATTTAATTCTCTATCGCGTCGAAGGCGAAGCGCAGGTCTTCGCCGAATTTGTCCAAAAACATCAGCGCACGTACGCCTTGCGCGGCCTGTTCGTAGTCGTCCGCGTCGAGCTGCCGGCCGACCTGCACCAGGCGTTGTTCGCGCTCCTGGCGCAACTGCGTGTCGATCGCCTCGAGCGCCGCTTCATCCCTGGCCGCGCGCGCCTCGACCAGCGCGTCGCGCCACTCCATCTGCTGCATCAGGAAATCCATCGGCATGGCCGTATTCGATTCCGTCTTCAAGTCCACCCCATGCTGCTCGCACAGGTACTGCGCGCGCTTTTGCGGATTCCTGAGCGTCTGGTAGGCCTCGTTGGCGCGCGTGGCCCATTGCATCGCGACGCGCTTCTCGGCGTCGGTCGCATTGACGAACTTGTCGGGATGGACTTGCCCCTGCACGTCGCGGTAGGCGGCGTCGAGCGCGCCCATGTCGAGCGCGAACTTGGCCGGAAGCTGGAACAGGTCGAAGTGGTTTTGCATGCAGCCTTTTCTAGATGCGGAAGCTTTCGCCGCAACCGCAGGCGTCTTTGACGTTCGGGTTGTGGAACTGAAAGCCTTCGTTCAGTCCCTCGCGGGCGAAATCGAGTTCGGTGCCGTCGATGTAGGGCAGGCTTTTCGGGTCGACGAAAACCTTCACGCCATGCGACTCGAAGACATTGTCTTCGGCCGCCGCTTCATCGACGTACTCAAGCTTGTAGGCCAGCCCTGAACAGCCGGTGGTACGCACGCCAAAACGCAAGCCGACACCCTTGCCGCGCCGTTCGATGTAGCGGGTAATGTGCTTGGCCGCTTTTTCGGTCAGTGTGATTGCCATGTCTTTCTCCAGCTTAGGCTTGGGCGGGGTGCTTCGTCTTGTAGTCCAGGACGGCGGCCTTGATCGCGTCTTCAGCCAGGATCGAGCAGTGGATTTTCACCGGCGGCAAAGCCAGTTCTTCCGCGATCTGGGTGTTCTTGATCGACAGCGCCTGGTCCAGCGTCTTGCCCTTGACCCATTCGGTCACCAGCGAGCTCGATGCGATGGCCGAACCGCAGCCGTAGGTCTTGAACTTTGCGTCTTCGATCAGGCCGTCGGCGCCGACCTTGATCTGCAGCTTCATGACGTCGCCGCATGCCGGCGCGCCGACCATGCCGGTGCCGATCGTTTCGTCGCCCTTGTCGAAAGCGCCCACGTTACGCGGGTTTTCGTAGTGGTCCAGTACTTTGTCCGAATATGCCATGTTGATGCTCCTGATGATGAATACGTTAGTGGGCTGCCCATTGGATCGAATTGATGTCGATCCCTTCCTTGAACATGTCCCACAGCGGCGACAGCTCGCGCAGCTTGTGGACCTTCGACTTGAGCAAGTTCACTGCGAAGTCGATGTCCGCCTCGGTCGAAAAACGGCCGATCGTGAAACGGATCGAGCTGTGCGCCAGCTCGTCGCTGCGGCCAAGCGCGCGCAGCACGTAAGATGGTTCCAGGCTGGCCGAGGTACAGGCCGAACCCGACGATACCGCGATGTCCTTGATCGCCATGATCAGCGATTCGCCCTCGACGTAGTTGAAGCTCACGTTCAGGTTGTGCGGCACGCGCAGGTCCATGGAGCCGTTCACGTAGACCTCTTCGATCTCCTGCAGGCCATTGGCCAGGCGGTCGCGCAGCGCCTTGATGCGCACGATTTCGCCGTCCATCTCTTCCTTGGCAAGGCGGAACGCTTCGCCCATGCCGACGATCTGGTGGGTCGGCAGCGTGCCCGAACGCAGGCCGCGCTCGTGGCCGCCGCCGTGCATTTGCGCCTCGATGCGCACGCGCGGCTTGCGCCTGACGTACAGCGCGCCCACGCCTTTCGGGCCGTAGGTCTTGTGCGCGGTGAAGGTCATCAGGTCGACCTTCGATTGTTCGAGGTCGATATGCATCTTGCCGGTCGCCTGCGCGGCGTCGCAGTGGAAAATGATGCCCTTCGAGCGGCACAGCGCACCGATCTCGTCGATCGGCTGGATCACGCCGATCTCGTTATTGACCAGCATGACCGAAACCAGGATGGTGTCCGGACGCATCGCCGCTTCGAGCTGGGCGAGCGTGATCAGGCCGTTGTCCTGCGGCTCGAGGTAGGTCGCCTCGAAGCCGACGCGCTCGAGTTCGCGCACGGTGTCGAGCACCGACTTGTGCTCGGTCTTGACCGTGATGATGTGCTTGCCCTTGCCTTTGTAGAAGTTGGCGGCGCCCTTGAGCGCGAGGTTGTTGCTCTCGGTCGCACCGGAAGTCCAGATGATCTCGCGCGGGTCGGCCCCGACCAGGGCGGCGACATGGCCGCGCGCTTCCTCGACCGCCGCTTCCGCGGTCCAGCCGTACATGTGGCTGCGCGAGGCCGGATTGCCGAACTGCTCGCGCAGGTAGGGAATCATCTTGTCGGCCACGCGCGGATCGACCGGCGTGGTGGCCGAGTAATCCATGTAGATCGGGAAATGCGGCGCAGTCACGAAGGTCTGCTCAAGGTTCTTACTGATAGGCGCGTTCATCTGTTGACTCCAATATGCTTCAGTTATGTCCCACTGCGGTGTGACTGCGGTGCATGACTACGATGTTTGGTTCGGAATTCTTCTGTTTCTGCTGGTCGACCAGGTCTTGCAGCGACACCGAGTCGAGGTAATCGACCATTTTTTCGTTGAGCGTCGCCCACAGCTCGTGGGTCATGCAGCGCGCCCCGCTGGCGACGTCGGCGCCGTGGCAGTTTTCCTTGCCGCCGCACTGGGTCGCATCGAGCGGCTCGTCGACCGCAATGATGATGTCGGCCACCGTGACCTTGTCGGCGCGCCGCGCCAGGCTGTAGCCGCCGCCCGGGCCGCGGATCGATTCGACGATCTCGTGGCGGCGCAGCTTGCCGAACAGCTGCTCCAGGTAGGACAGGGAGATCGCCTGGCGCTGGCTGATGCCCGAGAGCGTGACCGGCCCCTTGCCTTGACGCTGGGCAAGATCGATCATCGCAGTTACAGCAAAACGACCTTTTGTGGTCAGACGCATCACAACCCCGGTTCAACAAAAAAGGTTAAAATATTGTCGTTATTCAAGCGAATCGGCCCCCGATCGAGCCCGGATAAGACCTGATTACTTGAACGATTTAGTCAAGTATAGCAAATCCGGCGAACTTTGTGTTGAGCGTGAAAATAATCGTTTGACAGTAACAGCGCTCAACGCTTGGGGCGCAGCAGGCGCAGCAGGCGCATCGGGCCGAACAGGGACTGCATCGCGCCGTGGCGTATGAACGACAGGTTGTACGGGTGTTCCGAACACACCTGAGGAAAACGGGCCGTCTCCGGCAGCCGCTTGAGCTGCTCGGCAATCTTTCCCCACAAAACCAAGGTCGGCGCCGCGCCAGTATCGGCCAGCGCCGCCAGCACCGTGCGCAGGAACGGCAGCCAGGCGCGCGCCTCGGCCGCCGGCGGCACGTGCGGGCGGAACACCAGCGCCGCGTTCAGCAGCAAGAAGCCGTGGCGCGTCAGATTATCCTCAAGCTCGGCCAGGGTCTGGAT
>JBAQKU010000224.1:0-2812 GCA_049301315.1 Telluria sp. | reverse complement strand
GCTCGACATCGGCCGCCGAAGCGGATGCGACGCGCGCAAAGGCGCGACCGGTGGCCGGGTTGACGACGTCCATGCTGGCTCCCGCGCTCGCTGCCAGCCACTTTCCACCAATAAAAATGGCAGGGGGGCTGGCAAGAAAGCCGGCAATCCTGCGCTCGAGCGCGGCGATATCGGGCTGATCGTTCACCTTGGCCCCGTTCACTGAAAAGCCCGCGCGCCGATGCCCCAGCGTGCGAGCAGTTGCTGCGCATCGCACACGGACGGGGCGGCCGTGCCACCGGAAAACCTGGGCGCCGCAGCCGGCCGCAGCACACCGTTGTCGTCGACAAACAAGCCGCGCGCGCGCGCATGCGCATGGCCCGGTGCTTCATCGAGATCGAGCACCGGCGCCACGCAGGCATCGCGCCCGGCCAGCAACTCACACCATTCATCCCTGCCGCGCTTGACAATGGCCGCCGCCAACAGGCGCCGCGCTTCCGGCCACGCGGCGCGCTCGTCACCCATCAGGGCGACGCGCTGCTCGAGTCCCAGTCCCTCGACCAAAGCGCGGCGAAATTTCATCTCGGCGGCAGCGATCGCCAGCCAGCGCCCATCCGCAGTGGCGTAGACGTCGTTGAACGGAAACCCGCCGTCGACATGGTTGCTGCCGCGCTCGAGGTTCCAGATGCCGGCCTGGCGCAGGCCATAAATGAATGTCATCATGTGCGTGGCGCCATCGAGCATGGCCGCGTCGACCACCTGGCCGCGGCCGGTCTCGCGTGCCGAAGCGAGCGCCGCCGCCACACCGAAGGCGAGGTAGAGCGCACCGCCGGCGAAATCGCCGACCAGATTGAGAGGCGGTACGGGCGCACCGCCAGCCGGGCCGATGCAGGCCAGCGCGCCAGTGAGCGCAAGGTAGGTGATGTCGTGACCGGCTTCGCCCGAGAGCGGGCCCTCTTGCCCCCAGCCGGTGACGCGCCCGTAGACCAGGCGCGCATTGCGCGCCTGGCATACCTGCGGCCCCAGGCCAAGACGCTCCATGACCCCGGGGCGAAAACCCTCGATCAGCACGTCGGCGCCGGCGACGATGGACAGGACCGACTCGAGCGCCTCGGGTTTCTTGAGGTTCACCTGGAGCCGGGTCTTTCCTGTGTTGAGCAGGTCGAAGCGCTCCGGCATCGGCAGCGTGCCGGCGTACTCGCCGCGCTCGATGCGCAGCACTTCTGCGCCCATCTGGCGCAGCAGCATGCCGCAGAACGGGCTCGGCCCGATTCCCGCAAATTCGACCACGCGTACGCCTGCCAGCGGACCCATACCTTCAGCCATGATCACCCCTTTAAAAAAATTGCTGTAATGTCGTACGGCGCAGCCAGGTCAGAACGGATATTGCGGCGCGCTGTCTTTGCAGGTAATCCACTGCCACTGGGTGAATTCGTCCCAGTTGGCCGGTCCGCCGTGGCGCGAGCCGTTGCCGGAGGCGCCGCGCCCGCCCATCGGCATGAGGCCGTCGTCGTGGATGGTCTGGTCATTGATATGAATCAGGCCCACGTTCAGGTTCTCGGCAATGGCCCTGGCGCGTGTCAGCGAGCTCGTCAGGATGCCTGCCGACAAGCCATACTCGGTGTCGTTGGCCAGCGCGACCGCCTCCTCGTCGGTCGCGAAGGTGGTCACGGAAACAACCGGTCCGAAGATCTCTTCGCGGAACGCCGCCATGGAGGGCGTCACGCGGTCCAGTACCGTCGGGCTGTAATAGAGGCCGCGCGAGGTGCCGCCCGCCTGCAGGCGGGCCCCGGCATGCACCGATTCGGCGACGATGCGCGCGACCCGTTCGACTTGCCTGGCGGTGATCATGGGGCCGAGCGCCACGTTTTCCCGGTGCGGGTCGCCGACCGGCAGATGCTGCGCCTTTTCGGTCATGCGCCTGACGTATTCGTCGGCCACCTTCTCATGGACCAGATGGCGGCCCGCGCTCATGCAGACCTGTCCCTGGTGCATCCAGGACGCGAAGGCGCCGTTGGAGGCGGCCAGATCGAGGTCGGCGTCGTCGAGAATGATCAGCGAATTCTTGCCGCCAAGCTCGAGCGCGACTTTCTTCAAATGCTTGCCGGCCAGTTCACCGACGCGCCGCCCGACTGCCGTCGAGCCGGTAAACGAGATCATGGCGACGTCCGGATCGGTCACCAGTGCTTCACCGGCTTCGGCTTGCCCCGGCAGCACCTGCAGCACATGCGCCGGCAGGCCCGCGGCCTCGAATAACAGGGCGTGCAGCAGGCCGCCGCACACCGGGGTGCGCGGATCGGGCTTGAGCACGACCGCGTTGCCGGTGGCCAGCGCCGGCAATACGGCCCGGCTCGAGAGGAGGAAGGGAAAGTTGAACGGCGAAATCACGCCGACTACCCCATGCGGCGTGCGCCGCGCGTAGCTCAGCGTGCCGTCGTTGCTTGGCAAGATGAGTCCGCGTGGTTGGGTCAGCATGGCCGCGGCCTCGTGCAGGAGGTTGATCACCGCGCTCACTTCAAACAGGGCCTTCGGCTTGATCCCGCCGGTTTCACGCACGATCCAGTCGGCCAGCTCGTCCTGCTCGCGTTCGAGCACCACGACTGCGCGCCGAAAGACGGCCGCGCGCTCGAGGTAGGGCATGGCGGCCCAGCCGCGCTGCGCTTGGCGCGCCAGTGTCGCGGCGCGCCGCACGTCCGCCGAACTGGCTAAGGCAACATCGGCCAGGCGCTCGCCGGTGGCCGGCTCGCTGACCCGCAGTTCGCCGCCGTTCAGATCGGTCCAGCCGCCGATCCATCCTTGCCGTTGCGCAAGCCTGCTCAAGAGAGTCGTTTCC
>JBAQKU010000223.1:0-1621 GCA_049301315.1 Telluria sp. | reverse complement strand
AGGCGCGCCAGGATTGCCGGCTCATCCGGCCCGATGAATCCGCGCTTTGTCGGATGCACCGCATGGCCGGTCCACTCCACCAGCGCCACATAGTCCTCGAACCCGAATGGGATCGCCCACGGCGTGCGGCCGGTCGCGTCGAAAGGCATCAAGGGTGCGTCGATAAGTGGGTGTCCCTTAGTTTTGGATTGTCTTTGCGCTTGAGCTACCCGCAGCTTTCCGACCGTGCCGATTATAAGTGGGTGTCCCTTAGTTTTGGATTGTCTTTGCGCTTGAGCTACCCGCAGCTTTCCGACCGTGCCCGCGAGTGCAACAAACCCTCGTTTTTTGCACTCAACCGTAGCTAGTTCACGAAACCGACCAGGGACGCTTTCCTTGCTTGTCGCAAGCGCTTGAGATACAATGTATCGCAACATGAAAGGAGGCCGCGATGGCTACTACCACGATGGTTCACGTCCGCGTGGACGAACAAATCAAGGCGCAGGCTACAGAAACCCTGGCCGCGATGGGATTGTCTGTCTCTGACGCCGTACGCGTGTTTTTGATGCGCGTCGTCGCTGATAAGCAAATGCCGTTCGCGCTCAAAGTACCGAACGCGGAAACTCAAGCCGCGATGGCCGAGGCCGACGAGATTGTACGCACGCGCCGCGCTCGCTTTGATGCTGCTTCCGAACTGTTCGATGACCTCGAAAAGAACCGCAGCAAGTAAGCGCGCTCCGTTGCCGCGTGCGGCGGACTATGCAAAGTCCTTCCTGAAAGACTGGGAGCGCCTGTCACGATCCGGCCGGTACGACATGAACCGGCTCAAGGAAGCCATGCTCTTGTTGATCGCCAACGATGTCCCACTCGGGCCGGAGTGGCTCGATCACCCGTTGGGTGGCGACTGGGAAGGACATCGAGAATGCCATATTGGCGGCGATTTTCTGCTGGCGTACAAGCTCGATGACGGCGGGAAGCATGGTTTGATTGTGTTCGTGCGCACTGGCACACACGCCGAACTGTTCGAGTAACGAGAGGAATGATGGTAAGCGTTCAGCGCAGCCACCTGTGAATTAGATCGATGACGCGGCATCCTTGTTGCTTTCCAACGAGGAGTAGCCATGACATCCAATTCGACATCTGCCATCTCGCCTGACACCTGGGACGAACATATCGCCGCATGGCGTGTTAGCGAACTTTCGCGGGCCGCATACCGCCGTCAGCACGGGCTAAAGGTGCATGCTTTTCTCTACTGAAACTAAGGGACACCCCCCTTAGTTTTCCGGATCGAAGTGTAGCCGCCGCGTCCGGCGTTGGGGCATGCCGGGCTCAAAGATGATACTGGCCATTCGCCTCTGGCTGGAAGATGATTTTCAGCAGGCTAAGTGGGTGCCCCCTAGTTTTCGCGTTCCGCTCAAGTTACGGCCCGCTACCCACACGCTCGAAACACCTGCCTGGCCGCGCGCATGCCGCGCAAAAATTTGGTCTGCCGGCGCTCGCACAATTCAATTAGCTTGGCCGGGGCACCCACGGCACTGCCGAACTCCAGCAGGAAGTGTGCGGAAAGGCTGATGAAAGCGTCGCCATCGATCTCAAGGCGCGCCAGGATTGCCGGCTCATCCGGCCCGATGAATCCGCGCTT
>JBAQKU010000222.1:0-9490 GCA_049301315.1 Telluria sp. | reverse complement strand
GACGAACACCGGCTCGGTCTCGAGCATCACCCCGTAGCGCTGCGCCACGTCGGCCTGGATCGCGCGCGCCAGCGCCACCACGTCCTGGCCGCGCGCGCCGCCGTTGTTGACCAGCACCAGCGCCTGCTTCGCATACACCCCTGCCTTGCCCAGGCTCCTGCCCTTCCAGCCGCATTGGTCGATCAGCCAGCCGGCCGCCAGCTTTTCGCTGCCGTCGCCCTGCGCGTGATGCACCAGCGCGGGAAACGCCTCCAGCAGGCGCGCGCACTGCTCGCGCGACACCACCGGATTCTTGAAAAAACTGCCGGCGTTGCCAATCACGGCCGGGTCGGGCAGCTTGCTGCGCCGGATCGCCACCACCGCCTCGCTGACCTGGCGCGCGCTGGGCGCGTCGATGCCGGCCAGCGCCTGCGCCAGCTCGGCGTAGCGCAGGTTGGGCTGCCAGTGCCTGGGCAGCGCGAAGGTCACGTCGAGGATGACCAGCCCGGCGCCGTCGGCATGCTTGAACACGCTGTCGCGGTAGCCGAAGCGGCACTGCTGCGCATCCATGCTGCGGCTTTGCCCGCTGGCCAGCTCGTACACCGTCAGGCTGTGCAACAGGTCGCGCGTCTCGGCGCCGTACGCGCCGATGTTCTGGATCGGGGCCGCCCCCACCGTGCCGGGGATCAGCGCCAGGTTTTCCAGCCCGCCCAGTCCTTGCTCGAGCGTCCACTGCACGAAGCCGTGCCAGTTCTCGCCGGCCGCCGCCCGCACCAGCGTGTGGGTCGCGCTGCGGCCCACCACGGCGCGCCCCTGCATCGCCATGTGCAGCACCAGGCCGTCGAAGTCGCCCGTGAACACGATGTTGCTGCCGCCCCCGAGCAGCAGGCGCGGCAGGCGCGCGAGCGCCGGATCGGCCATCGCGCCGGCCAGGTCAAGCACGCACGGCACCGGCAGATAGGCGCGCGCCCGGGCCTCGATTCCGAAGGTATTGAGCGACTTGAGAGGGAAATCGTGGACGATGGCAGGGTATGCGTGCATGGGATGGGGCTTTTTTGGGCGATTATAGTGGCTAAGTCATGAATTTCGGCGTTTTCCGCGCGGCAGCAGGGCCAATGTCCGTTAAAATATCGCCATTCATAAATTTGCAAGCCAAAGGAAAGATTATGCCATCGTTTGATGTCGTCTCCGAAGCAGACATGATCGAAGTGAAGAATGCGCTCGAGCAGTCGAACAAGGAAATCACCACCCGCTTCGATTTCAAGGGCAGCTCGGCCAAGGTCGAGCAGAAGGAAAACGAGCTGACCGCGTTCGCCGATTCCGACTTCCAGCTGTCGCAGGTGCGCGACGTGCTGACCAATAAGCTCAGCAAGCGCAAGGTCGACGTGCGCTTCCTCGACGCCGGCAAGATCGAGAAGATCGGCGGCGACAAGGTCAAGCAGGTCATCAAGATCAAGAATGGCATCGAAACCGAGGACGCGAAGAAAATCGTGCGCGTGCTCAAGGACAGCAAGATGAAGGTGCAGGCCAGCATCCAGGGCGAGGCGGTGCGCGTCACCGGCGCCAAGCGCGACGACCTGCAGGCCGCCATGGCCTTGCTGCGCAAGGATGTACCCGACATGCCTTTGGAATTTAACAACTTCCGCGATTGAGCGTGGCATAACGACATCCCGCCTTGAGGAGCCCGCTTGCGCTTGGGGTAGAATTGAGGCTGCGCAAACGGTCCTGACATGGGCCGGCCGGCGCAATCGGTAAAACTCGGTAGTCTAAGGATAGCAATGAAACGTGTTGATGATTTCCGCCTGCGTCTGGGCAACAAGGAATATGTGCCCATCATGATTGGCGGAATGGGCGTCGATATTTCAACCTCGGAACTGGCGCTCGAAGCCGCGCGCCTTGGCGGCATCGGCCATATTTCCGACGCCATGGTGCAGGACGTGTCCGACCGCAAGTTCGACACCAGCTTCGTGAAAGAAAAAACGAAGACCTACAAGTTCAACATCAACAACATGGACAAGGCGGTGGTGCAGTTCGACCTGGCGCGCCTGGCCGAGGCCACTGCCCTGCACGTGGGCAAGACCATGGAAGCGAAGCGCGGCGATGGCCTGATCTTCGTGAACTGCATGGAAAAGCTGACCATGAACGCGCCGCGCGAAACCTTGCGCACGCGCCTGGCCGCCGCGCTCGACGCCGGCGTGGACGGCATCACCATGTCGGCCGGCCTGCACCTCGGTTCCTTCGCCCTGATCGCCGACCACCCGCGCTTTCGCGACGCCAAGCTGGGCATCATCGTGTCCTCGCTGCGCGCGCTGCAATTGTTCCTGCGCAAGATTTCCAAGCTCGACCGCCTGCCCGACTACATCATCGTCGAAGGCCCGCTGGCCGGCGGCCACCTCGGTTTCGGACTCGACTGGGCCGAATACGACCTGCACACCATCATGGACGAGATCCACGCCTTCCTGCGCGCCGAACAGCTGAGCATTCCGCTGATCGCCGCCGGCGGCATCTTCACCGGCACGGACGCGGTCGGCTTCCTTGAAAAAGGCGCCGGCGCGGTCCAGGTGGCGACCCGCTTCACCATGACGCACGAGTGCGGCCTGCCCGAGAAGGTCAAGCAGGAGTACGTGAAGGCAACCGAGGACGACATCATCGTCAACGGCATCTCGCCCACCGGCTACCCGATGCGCATGCTCAGGAACACGCCGGCGATCGGCTCGGGCATCCGCCCGGGCTGCGAATCCTACGGCTACCTGCTGGACGCGACCGGCAACTGCGCCTACATCAATTCCTACAACCGCGAAGTGCTGGCCAATCCCGACGCCAAGGCGGTGGTGGTGATGGACAAGACCTGCCTGTGCACGCACATGCGCAACTTCAACTGCTGGACCTGCGGCCACTATACCTACCGCCTGAAGGACACTACCCACAAGCGCGAGGACGGCTCCTACCAGATGCTGTCGGCCGAACACGTGTTCAAGGACTACCAGTTCAGCGTCGACAACCAGATCGCGCTGCCGGCCAAAGAGGAAGCGATCGAGGCCTGATCATCCGCGCGGCAGCGGCGCCATCGGAACGGCACAGCCCCAAAGGCTGCGCCGTTTTTTTTCGTGCCGTGCGCATATGACCTTGCGCTATGCAGTGGTTTGCGCACACTGGCAACGTCAGAAGGAACAACCCCGAACCGGTTCAGTCCAATAACGGCGGGGGCCTGTGCCCGCCTCGCGGATCGACTATTCAAAAGAGGAAACCCATGTCCGCCAGTGAAGCGAAGGAGCGCGCTGCCTTCTTGACCGATGCGTCCGGCACTATCGATACCTGGAACGCGGCCTGCCAGCGCATGTTCGGCTTCCCGGCCGAGGCCATCGTGCACCGTCCCGTCGCCACCTTGCTGGCGCTGCCGTCGCGGCAAGCGAACGAAGCACAGTGGCGCGAAGCGGCCTGCCAGCCCATCACGCAAACGCTCGACATCCTGCGCGCCGACGGCAGCACCCTGCCGGCCGACCTGACCCTGGCCCCCCAGTACCACGAAGACGGCAGCTTTCGCGGCTGCGTGGCCTGCTTTGCCCTCGACGAGGCCGCCAACGAGCCCGCCTCGGAAGAGGAACTGGTGGGAGGCACCCCGCTCAAGTCCATCGTCGACCTGTTCGTCGGCACGTTCTGCATCATCAACCAGGCCGGGCATATGGTGCTGTGGAACAAGAACATGGAACGGGTCACGCAATTGACCCCGGCCGAACTGCGCGCCGCGTACGCGCCCGACCTGCTTGGCGCGGACCAGCGCGAGCTGGCCACGAAGAAACTGCGCCAGGTGTTCGAGCAGGATGCCGAAGTGCTGCTGGAGGCCGATTTCCGCGGGCGCGACGGGCGTACCACGCCCTACCTGTTTTCGGGCAAGCGCATCAAGTGCGGCGAGACCTACTACCTGTGCGGCATGGGATTCGACATCTCCACCCGCCGCCGGCAGGAGGAACAGCTGCGCCTGCGCGAGCGCGCCCTGCATGCGGCCAGCAACGGCATCGTCATCACCCGCTACGCCGGGCGCGACAACCCGATCGAATACGTCAATCCCGCCTTCGAGCGCATCACCGGCTACCTCGAGAGCGAAGTGATGGGGCGCGACTCGCGTTTCATGGCCGCGCCCGGGCTCGACGAGGCCGAGCGCGCCACCTTGCGCAGCGCCATCGGCGAACGGCGCGAGGCCCACGTGATCTTCCGCAACCTGCGCAAGGGGGGCGAAGTGTTCTGGAACGACCTGAGCATCACCCCGGTCTCCGACGAGAGCGGCAAGGTGACCCACTTCATCGGCGTCATCACCGACGTGACCGCCTCGAAGCAGCGCACCGCCCACCTCGAGCACGAGGTCAACCACGACGCGCTGACCGGCCTGGCCAACCGCAACCTGCTGTGGGACCGGCTGGAACAGGCCTTGCACGTGGCCCAGCGCAACAAGACCATGGTGGCAACCGTACTCATCGACCTGGACAATTTCAAGCACATCAACGACAGCTGGGGTCATGAGGCCGGCGACGAAGTGCTCAAGGCGGTGGCCAAGCGGCTGCAGGCCTCGGTGCGCGAGAGCGACACGGTGGCGCGCCTGTCCGGGGACGAATTCGTGCTGGTGCTGGCCAACCAGCCCTCGCTGCGCTTTACGGTGCGCATGATCGAGCGCGTGCGCGATGCCATGGCGCGCCCGGTCGGCTTTGACAGCCGCGAAATCCCGGTCGGCGCGAGCGTGGGGGTGAGCATGTATCCGCACGACGGCGCCACCGTGTTCGACCTGGTGCGCGCGGCCGACGTGGCGATGTACCATGCCAAGGCATCCGAAAAAAAATCGGAGGCGCAGTTCTTCTCGCCCGACATGACATCGACCACCGAGGCCAAGCACAAACTGGAAGCGGACATGCGCGCCGCGCTCGAGCGCAACGAAATCTTCCTCTTGTTCCAGCCCAGGATGGACATGAAAACCGGGCGCGTCGACGCGGTCGAGGCGCTGCTGCGCTGGCGTCACCCCGAGCAGGGCATGCTGCTGCCGGCGGCCTTCCTGCCGGAAGCGGAAGAAAACGGCATGATCGTGCCCATCGGCGAGCGCGTGTTCGAGCAGGTGTGCGCCTTGCTGCGCGAGCTCAGGCAGGCCGGCTTTCCCGAGGTGTGCGTGTCGATGAACGCGGTCTACCGCGAATTCTGCGAGCAAAATTACATCGCCGGCATCTGCGACAAGCTCAATCTGTTCGGGCTGCCGCCGGGCACCCTGGAACTCGAATTCAGGGAGGAACACCTGATGCGCAATCCCCAGGTCAGCCGCGAGGTGGCCGCCCAGATGCGCGAGCTGGGCTTGAAGCTGTCGATCGACAACTTCGGCGACGGCGCCGTCAGCCTCGCGCAGCTCCAGCAGCTCGGCGCCAGCCACCTCAAGATGAACCAGGGATCGGTGCGCGAGATCCGCCCGGAAACCGGCTCCGGGCCGATGGCGAAAGCGCTCATCGACATCGGACACAACCTGAACATGCAGGTGGTCGCGCAAGGGGTCGAGACGCGCGCCCAGATGGAGTTCCTGAAATCGAACGGGTGCGACGCAATGCAGGGCCTGTACTTCAGCGAGCCGCTGTCGCTCGACGCCCTCAAGCTGCTGCTGCAGGGGCAGCCGAGCGACTAACGCGGCCAGCGGCAAGCGGCGATGAAATTCCACGACTTCATCCGGACCAATATCGAGCGCATCCTCGATGAGTGGGAATGCTTCGCGCGCGTCATTCCCAGCGCCCGCCTGCTCGAAGCGAAAACGCTGCGCGACCATGCCAGGGGCATCCTGATGGCGATCGCCTCCGACCTCGAACAGCCCCAGACGCCCGACCAGCAGAATCTGAAATCGAAGGGGCGCGCGCCGCCCAGCCTGTTCGAGACCGACGCCGCAATACACGGGGCGGCGCGCCTGTCGGAGGGCTTTTCCGTGACCGACACGATGGCCGAATTCCGGGCCCTGCGCGCCAGCGTGCTGCGCATGTGGAGCGAGCTCAATCCCGGCGCGCGCGGCGAAACCCATGACCAGGTCACGCGCTTTAACGAAGCGATCGACCAGGCCCTGAGCGAATCGCTGTCGCGCTACACGGCCGACCGCGAGCGCCACACCCGGCTGTTCGATGCGCTGCTGGCATCCTCGCCCGACCTCAATTTCATCATCGAGCCGGGCGGCAGGCTGCTCTATACGAACAAGGCGTTCGCCGCCTTGTATAAGGTGGCGCCCGGACAATTGAACGGCAAGAACCTGTTCGTGCTGTGCGCCCCGGTGGCCGCGGAGCTGCAACTGCATGTGCACGGCAGCGCCAAGACGGGCGCGCCCTACCGCGGGGAAATGCTGTACAAACTGCCCTTGGGCAAAGAGCTGGCCTATGAATACCTGCTGGTGCCGGTGATCGATCAGCGCGGCCAGGTGGAAGCGGTGGCCGGTTCGGCGCGCGACATCACCGAACGCAAGGCAACGGAAGAAAGAATACGGCGCAGCGCCAATTACGATTCGCTCACCGGACTGCCCAACCGCAGCCTGTTCCTCGACCGCCTCGAGCATGAAGTGAAACACGCGGCCCGCGTCGGCCTGTCGCTGGCGCTGCTGTTCATCGACCTTGACGGATTCAAGGAAGTCAACGACCGGCTCGGGCACGCGGCCGGCGACGAACTGCTGCGCCAGGCGGGGCAGCGCATCCATGCCTGCGTACGCGACACCGATACCGTGGCGCGCCTGGGCGGCGACGAATTCACCGTGATCCTTACCGACGTCACCCAGGCCGCCCACATCGATGTGCTGGCGCAGGAAATTCTCGACACCCTGAACAAGCCGTTCGCGCTGATGCAAACGGAAGCCTCCATTTCCGGCAGCATCGGCATTACCCTCGCCCCGCAGGACGCTGTCTCGCCCGACGCCCTGGTGCGCAACGCCGACCTGGCCATGTACGTGGCCAAGAACGCCGGGCGCAACGGCTACCGCTTCTTTACCGGTCAGATGGCCCAGCCGCATTGAGCATTCCAGCGCCCCGATCCTGCAGCCTGTCGCAAACGGCTGGCTTGGCGGGGGCCGATGCCATAAAGTTGCATTGTCCCAACAACATCTGTCGCGGGAAACCGGAAATTTCGCTGCGCGCGCCGCACTTGGCCTTACACTCGGCACGCAAGCCATTTCGATTGACCACGAAACTTTCCTCACCATGCAAGCACGGCAACCTCCCGAACACCGATACTCCAGCTTTCTGGCGTGGCTGCAGCGCAGCTTCGACCTGACCACGACCTGGGTCACACAGTTGTCGTGGTGGAAATTTTTCCTGTTCGCGGCGCTGGCCCTGGTGGCCGGATCGATCCTGCAGGACGAACTGTTCTCGGGGCCGGCCGAAGAAGTCGTGGTGCGTGCCAACAAGCATGCCAAAAAACGCGACAAGATCGACAGCAGCATCACGATCGACGACAGCGGCATCCACTTCAATCCGCGCACCAGGAACAAGGGCGCGCCGCCGCCCGAACCGCCGCTCCCGCCGGAGGGCGAAGCAACGCCGCCGCCGGCGCCCGCCCCGGCGGCGCGCGCCGACAGCACCGACAAATCGGTGCACATCGAGCTGCCGCCGCAGATCGGCGAAGAACTCTCGAACGCGATCGAGGCGGCCGTGGACGACGCCGCGGAACAGAAAGTGACGCGCTATCACAAGCAGGCCTCGACCTGGTTCAAGAGCTTCGTATGGCTGCTGGTGCTGGCCCTGTTCGCCACCAAGGCGCTGGTCGGCGGCAAGAAGCGCGCCGAAGCGCAAACCCAGAGCGCGAACGCGGCGGCCGAACGCGAATCCATGCAGCGCCAGTTGTCGGAAGCGAAGATGCAGATGATGCAGGCCCAGGTCGAGCCTCACTTCCTGTTCAACACCCTCGCTTCGGTGGAACACCTGATCGAGACCGACCCGCCGCGCGCCTCGGCCATGCAGCGCAGCCTGATCCAGTACCTGCGCGCGGTGCTGCCGCAGATGCGCGACAACGCCGTGATCACCAACCTCGGGCGCGAGGTAGACATGGTGAGCGCCTACCTGAACCTGCTCAAGATGCGCATGGAAGAACGCCTGACGGTCGATGTGCAGGTGCCGGACGGGCTGCGCAGCGCCGCCTTCCCGCCCATGATGCTGCAATCGATGGTGGAAAACGCCATCAAGCACGGACTCGAGTGCAAGCCGGAAGGCGGCAAGCTCAAGATCGTGGCCGAAGTGGCCCACAACAAGCTGCGCGTGACCGTCAGCGACGACGGGGTCGGCTTCGGGGTGGTGCCGAGCGACGGCACCGGGCTCGGCCTGATGACGATCCGCGAACGCCTCAAGCTGCTGCACGGCGACCAGGGCCAGTTGCACATCGCGCCGAACAGCCCGTCCGGGGTGATCGCCACGGTCGAAGTGCCGTACCAGCTGGCGCGCCAGGGCCGAGCCGGGGCGGCCCCAGGAATCGATTGATTAAAGCGCTGATTCATTGAATAATCGACACTCTCACCTTTTGCCTGCCCGACCATGCCAACTGCGATTATTGCCGACGACGAAAGACTGATGCGCGACCAGTTACGCCTGCGCCTGAACCAGGCGTGGCCCGAGCTCGAGATCGTGGGCGAGGCGAAAAATGGCGACGAGGCGGTCGAGCTGGTGGCCCGGCTCAAACCCGACCTGACCTTCCTCGACATCCGCATGCCCGGCAAGACCGGGATGGAAGCGGCCAGCGCCATCGGCACCCGGAGCACGATCGTGTTCGTGACCGCCTACGACCAGTACGCGGTCGAGGCCTTCGAGCGCGGCGCCGTCGATTATGTGCTCAAGCCGCCCGAGCAGGAGCGCCTGCAGCTGACCGTGGACCGCCTCAAGAGCCGCCTTGCCAGGCCCAGGGAAGCGGTCAACGACAGCGTGACGGCGATGCTGTCGCAGCTGGCCGAGAAAATGGCGGCCCCCAAGCCGGCCTACCTGCAATGGATCCAGGCCAGCATCGGCCAGGACCTGCGCATGATCCCGGTCGAAGAGATCCTGTTCTTCCGTTCCGACGAAAAATACACCTGCGTGCAGACCGACCGCTTCGAAGCCCTGATCCGCAAGCCGGTGCGCGACCTGGCCGAGGAACTCGACCCGGCCCTGTTCTGGCAGATCCACCGCGCCACCCTGGTCAATGTGAACGCGATCGAAGGCGTCACGCGCGACATTCGCGGGCGCCATCTGGTGTTAATCAAGGGAAAGCCGGACAAGCTCGAGGTCAGCCGCAGTTTCTTGCACCTGTTCAAGCAAATGTAGCGCACATTCCCCCCTGCCGCCCCTGCCCTCCTTGTGCCGCATCAAGCATGGAAAGCGGGCGCACCTTATCTTATAGGCGGGTCTGCCTTCGCGGGCCATCGACGGCAGGCGCGTCCATGAACCTAATGCGTACTCCCCGCTTTCTCAGCTGGAGACCGATGCTGCTGGCGCTCGGATTCCTGGGCGGGCAATTGCTCGTGCGCGCGCTGGCGCCGCGCCCGAGCCTGCCG
>JBAQKU010000221.1:0-2182 GCA_049301315.1 Telluria sp. | reverse complement strand
CGCGCCGGGCCGGCGTCGATCGCCAGCCAGGTGAACTGGCGCACGCCGACGATGGCCTGCTCGCGCTGCAAGGCGCCCACGATCGCGTTGTCCTCGTCGAAGGTCTGGTTCATGCCCTTGATCTGGTCCGCTTCCAGGTCCGCGTCGCCCAGGCCGAAATTACGCGCGTGCATCCAGAAGAAGTGCGTGCTGCCTTCCGTTTCCGGGGTCAGGAACTTGTAGCTGTAGGCGCGCAGGCCCTTGTCCATGTTCTCTTCGGTGTGCTCCTGGCCCGCGTCCATCGTCACCACGTCCACCCGCGAGACGCACGGCGCGAAGAAGTTGTAGTACTGGCAGCGGTCGGTCATGCCGGTGAACTTGCCGTTCCGGACATCGATCGGCGGCGGCGGCGCATTGTTGGTCCAGCGGTAGCTCACCACGAAGCCGGCCGAGCCCTCGACCTTGACCGGCACTTCGCTCGAGGCCGGGTTGCCGATCGTGCTCACGTGCGCGTAGGTGGTGTGGGCCGGGTCCTGCAGGTTCTCGGCGATGTTCAGGTAGTCGGCCATGTGGTGCTGGTAGCCGCCGTCGATCACGGCCCATTTCGGGTCGTCGGTCTTGAGCACCTGGTGGATCTTGGCCGGGTCGGCCAGCGCCGGATCGCCCATCCAGATCCAGAGCGCGTTGTTTTGCTCGACCACGGGGAAGCTGCGCACCATCGCGGTCGGGGGAATCCGGTCCTGGCCCGGCACCTGCACGCACTTGCCGCTGCAGTCGAATTGCAGGCCGTGGTAGCCGCACTGCACCACGTCGCCCACCAGCTTGCCCATCGATAGCGGCACCAGCTTGTGCGCGCAGCGGTCGATCAGCGCCACCGGCGTGCCGTCCTGCTTGCGATACAGGACCACGTTCTCGCCCAGGATGCGGCGCTTGAACAGATCGCGCTTGACTTCGCTGGCCCAGGCCGCCACGTACCATGCATTCTTAATAAATATCGACATGCTGTCCCCTTCTGTTTATTCGTCGGTGAACGTCACCACGCCCATGCCGCTGGTCATCGGCGCATAGTAGTTGCGGTGGACCCGCCTGACCTTCTCGTTCATCGCGCCGCGCATGGTCAGCCACATGATCAGCTCGACCGCCTCGGCGCCCGCTGCTTCCATGATCTCGCGGTGCGTCATGCGCGTCAGCAGCGACGGATCGGCTTCGAGCTTGTCGAGGAAGGCCTGGTCCCACTCCGCGTTCATGTGCCCCATGCGCTCGCCGTGCAACTGGTGCGACATGCCGCCCGTGCCGATCACCACCACGCGCAGGTCTTCCGGATACGATTCGACCGCGCGCCGCAGCGCCTGGCCCAGCTTGAAGCAGCGCAAGGCGCTCGGCAGCGGATGCTGGATCACGTTGACCACCAGCGGCACGACCTTGATGTCCCAGTCCGGGTCATGCGACCACAAGAGCGGCAGCGGCACCAGCAGGCCGTGGTCGACGTCCATTTCCTGGCACACCGTCATGTCGAATTCGTCATCGATCAGCGACTTGGCCACGTGCCACGAGAAATCGGCGGTGCCCGGCACCGGCGGCAGCGGACGCGGGCCGAAGCCTTCGTCTCCGATCGGGTACTCGTCGGCCACGCCGATCGCGAAGGTCGGATAGCGGTCGAAGAAGAAGTCGGTCCCGTGGTCGTTGTAGACAACGATCGCCACGTCGGCCTTGATCTCTTCCTTCAGCCATTTCTTGACCGGCTTGTAGCCGTCGAACAGCGGCGCCCACACCGCCTGCTCCTGCTGCCTGGCGTCGTAGGCGCGCCCGATCGAGGGAACGTGCGAGCTCCCGATGCCTGCCACAATCTTTGCCATTAGGTGGCTCCCTTCCCGTTACGTGTCTGAAGAAACTGCTCGAGGGTCTCGCCCCGCTGTTGCGCGCCCATGCCGTACAGGCCGACGCCGAACGCTTCCGCGATCTTGATCATCAGGTACACGTTGGCGCCGCTCTTGATCAGGCCCAGCCAGTCCTTGTCGCGCACCAGCTGGCGCTGTGCGTCGGGCACCTTGTACTGTTCCATGTAGGCTTCGAAATCGGCCTTGAAGGCGGCCCGGTTGGCCGGCTTGGTCAGCGACATGCACATCTTGTTGAAGCGGTATCCCAGTTGCGACCGCGTGTAGTCGAACACATAGGTTCCGGGTATGTCCCAATCGTGAGGCGT
>JBAQKU010000220.1:0-4024 GCA_049301315.1 Telluria sp. | reverse complement strand
CACATGCAGTGGGTGACGGCCGCGAACGGCTTGCGGGCCGCGGCCAAGTCGGTCAGCCAGGCCAGGTCGCGGCTCACGTCGGCCACCGCGCCGGCCGGCAAAACCGATGGCAGCAGGCCCAGTTTCACCTCGAAATGCATGGCCTGCGCCGCCGAGACGCCAAGCAGCTCGAAGAAACGCTCGAGGCGTGTGGTGTCGTGCTCGATGTAGGCGACCCGGTAATCGGCTTTCAGGCTGGCCCGTTTGGCGGCCGAATTGAGCGCGTCGCGGTAGCTGCCGAGCGTGTCGACCAGGCCGCGTTCCTGCGCCTGCTGGCCGGTCCAGACCCGGCCCTGCCCCACTTCGTCGATCTTTTGCGGCGTGCTCTTGCGCGCCTGCGCAACCTTGGTGGTGAACTCGCTGTAAATATGGTTGACCCCGTTCTGGACCAGCTGAGTGAAGCGCGGATCGAGCGGGCGCAGCGGATTGTAGGCGTCGGCCAGCCAGGTGGTGGTCACGCCGGCCGTGTGGATGCCGAGTTTTTCGCCGATTTTTTCGGCCGTGGGGATGATCGCGAACACGCCGATCGAGCCGGTGATCGTGGCCGGGTCGGCGACGATTTCGTCGGCCGACATCGAGATCCAGTAGCCGCCGGACGCGGCCACGCTGCCCATCGACACCACCACCGGCTTGCCGGCCGCGCGCGTCAGTTCCAGTTCGCGCCGGATCAGCTCCGAGCCGTAGGCGCTGCCGCCGGGCGAATCGACGCGCAGCACCACCGCCTTGATCTGGTCGTCCTCGCGCGCCTTGCGGATCAGGTTCGCGGTCGACATGCCGCCGATGGTGCCGGGGGCGGCAATGCCGTCGCTGATCGGGCCTGCCGCAACGATCACGCCGACAGCGTCGCCGAACAGTTTTTCGTGGTGGCGCGCGAGGTACTCGTCGAACGACACCTGGCGGAAGGTGTGACCCTCGAGGTCGGGGGCGCCGCGCTTGATCATCATGGTGCGCACCTCGTCGCGCGTCTTGAGCCCGTCCACCAGCCGGGTGTCGAGCGCGAGCCTGGCGGTGTCGCCTTTCAGGTCGGTCAGCAGCTTGGGCAGCGCGTCGATGGCCTGCATGATCGCGCCGGCCGGCAGCTTGCGGTTTTTCTCGACCTGGCCGGTGTAATTGGACCACAGCGCGTTGTACAGGGTGGCGTCGGCCTCGCGCGCCTCCTCGGACGGGCCGTTGCCGATGAACGGCTCGGCAAAGCTCTTGTAGGTGCCGACCCGCATCAGGTTGACCGTCACGCCCAGCTTGTCGAGGGCATCGCGGTAGTAATTGCGGTAGCGCCCGAAGCCTTCGAGGTACACCATGCCCATCGGATGCAGGTAGATTTCATTGGCATGCGAAGCGAGCAGGTACTGGCGCTGGTTGAGGGCGCCGCCCCATGCGATGACCGGCTTGCCGGCCGCCTTCACGCGCTCGAGCGCGCTGCCCACTTCGTGCAGCATGGCCTGGCCGGCGCCGTCGAGCTCCTCGGGCAGCAGCACCACGCTGCTGATGTTCGGGTCGCGCGCGGCCGCATCGAGCACGGTGAGCAGGTCGCGCAGCTGGATCGTTTTGCGCTGGTCGCCGCGCACGCTGGCCATCACGGTTTCGCGCACGGTGCCGCTGTGCTGCTCGACCATGTCGCCCTTCAGGTCGAGCACCAGCGCGGTCTTGGGCGAGAGCGGCTTGACGCCGCCGCCGAAGAACGCGTACAGCACGATAACAAGCAGGGTCAGGAACAGCAGGTTCAGCACCGCCCGGCGCGTCGCGTCGAGGGTGCGCCAGAGCATGCCGAAACCGCGGCGAAGGGACGACAGGGGTTTGAAGGACATCGGTTCTCCGGCAGGTAAGGGGTTAAGCGCGGGTTAAGCGCGGGTTAAGCGCGGGTTAAGCGCTAATGTAAGCCAAAACGGCCGTCTTGGGTCATGCGGTCGCTGCGGCGGCATCCATTTTTGCGGGCGCGGAGATGGCAAACAGGCCCGCAAACACCAATATGCCGTTAACCATCAGCAGTTCAAGCCCGAGACGGTAGCTTCCCAGCAGCTGGGCCTGATTAAACTCAAGGAAACCGCAAACAAGCGGCGCGCCGATCGCGATGGCCGGCACCCAGCGCTCGTTCAGGCTGCGGCTGGTAAGGATGCCGAACGCGAACAGGCCAAGCAGCGGGCCATAGGTATAGGCGGCCAGCTTCAGGATCACGCCGATCATGCTGGGACTGTCGGCCCATTTGAACGCCAGCACCAGCGCCAGGAACAGGAACGCGAAGCCGAGGTGGACCCGATGGCGCCAGCGCACCTTGTCCGCTTCCGACAGGTCGCCGCGCCGCTGCAGGCCGAGCAGGTCGATGCAGAAGGTCGAGGTCAGCGCGGTGATGGCGCCGTCCGCGCTCGGGAACAGGGCCGAGATCAGCGCGATCAGGAAAATGATCTGCACCGCCGCCGGCAGGTGGCCCATCACCACGGCCGGGAAGATCTTGTCGCCGCTCGCGTCGACGCCGGCCAGCGGCGCGTACAGGTACAACAGGCCGCCCAGGAACAGGAACAGCGACAGCACGATCACCAGGATCACGGTCAGGCTGAGCAGGTTCTTTTGCGAGTCGCGCAGCGTTCTCACCGAGATCGTCTTCTGCATCATTTCCTGGTCCATGCCGGTCATGGTGAGCACGATGAAGGCGCCGGCGATGAACTGCTTGAGGTAGAAGTTGGGGCTGTCGACGGCGGTGGTAAAGATGGTGGACAGGCCGCGCGCGTCCATCTGCGCCAGGCTCTGCGCGACCGTCAGGTCGAGCGCATTGAGCAGGAACACCACGCATGCGACCAGGCCGATCAGCATGCAGCTGGTCTGCAAGGTGTCGGTCCAGACGATGGTCTTGACCCCGCCCTGGTAGGTGTACATCAGGATCATCGCGAGGATGACGACGGTGGTCAGCCAGAACGGCACGCCCAGGCCGTCGAGGATGATGAGCTGCAGGATGTTGACGACCAGGTAGAGGCGCGCGGTCGCGCCCAGCAGGCGCGAGACGATGAAAAATGACGCGCCGCTCTGGTAGGCGCGGCGCCCGAGGCGCACGTCGAGGTAGTGGTAGATCGAGGTCAGCTTGAGGCGGTAATACAGCGGCAGCAGGATGAACGCGACCGCGATATAGCCGATCACGTAGCCGATCAGGATCTGGGCATAGCCGAAGGCGTCGCTGCCGACCGCGCCCGGCACGCTGATGAAGGTCGCACCCGACAGCGTGGTGCCGACCATGCCGAAGGCGACCAGCATCCAGTTGCTGCTCTTGTTACCGATGTAGAAGCTGTCATTGGTGGCGTTGCGCGAGGTGAGCCATGCGACACCGAGCATCAGCGCGAAGTAGGCGATCAGGATAGAAAAAAGTAAGGCTGGTGACATGAAGATCCAGTGCACGTTAGGTCGACTCGACAGCAATATACACCGAAGCTGGAGCGACGACTAAGCGGCGCCGGACCGCCTGTCAGATGCGCTGGCCGAACACGCGCAGGAACGGGCCGATGCAGCGGTCCATCGATTCGCTTGCGCACATCAGGAACAATACGCCCGAGGGATGGAACAGGACGAAGTGGGTGGCCTTGCGCCCGACCTTCATCACCTCGCCCGAGCAGTCCTGCTTGCCGTTGTCCTTGACGACGGTGTCGACGATCTTGTAGTAGCCCTTTGCGCTCGGTTTGGCCGGAATCTCGAACTCGCTCTCGGACACCTCTTCGGCGCTGGTGACGAGCGTGGTGCCGTCGGCGCGGAAGCGATACAGTTCGTAGCATTCGGCCTCGGGCAGCGCGAGGCGCCAGATGCCGAGGATGGGATGGTTGGCCGCCGGCTCCGCGGCCAGCGCATGCTGGGCACCGAAGATACTTGCGGCGGCCAGCATGGCAGCAGAAAACGTTCGCATGGCGAAACTCCTTCACGCTTGTCTTGAATGTTCGGAAAAACAGTTAGACCACCATTCAAGAACGCAGTTTGCGCCTGTTTTCGCGCCAGGCGCGCAAGCCAGGGC
>JBAQKU010000219.1:0-2284 GCA_049301315.1 Telluria sp. | reverse complement strand
GCTCAAGGCAATCCGCGCACCGACCCTGCTGATCCACGGCGCGGCCGACCCGCTGGTGCCGCTTGCCTGCGGCGCCGACGGCGCGCGCGTCATTCCCGGCGCGCGCCTTGAAGTCATCGAGGGCATGGGCCACGATCTGCCCGCGCAACTGGTCGAGCGGCTGCTCGCCTTGATCGACGCGCACGCGCACGGTAATATGACGCTACACTCCCCACCGCGGCTTTTCGAAAAACAGTGATCACACAACAAATTGGCATTGCCATCGTCGCGCCCAGCGGGTATGGACGGGACGAGGCCGCGCTCGCGCGCGCGCGCGCGCGCCTCGAGCAGCGCGGCTGCATCGTCCACAATTACTATGACCCGGCGCAGGTGTTCCAGCGCTTCGGCGGCACCGACGAGGCGCGCCTGGCGCAGCTTGACGCCGCCTGCGCCGACCCGCAGGTGCAGGTCGTGATGGCGCTGCGCGGCCAGTACGGCCTGACCCGGCTGCTGCCGAGAATCGATTTCGACGCGATGGCCGCGAGCGGCAAGATCTTCGTCGGCTTCAGCGACTTCACCGCCTTCCAGATGGGGCTGATGGCCAAGACCGGCGCGATCAGCTATACCGGCCCCATGTTCTACGGCGACTTCGGGGCCGAAGCGGCGGTCGACTTCACGCTCGACGACTTCTGGCGCTGCCTGGCCGGACCCGCGCACCGGATCGCGCAGGCGGCCGAGGGCAATCCGGTGCTGAGCACCAGCGGCACCGCCTGGGGCGGCAACCTGGCCATGCTGGTGTCCCTGCTCGGCACCGAATACTTTCCCCGCATCGAAGGCGGCATCCTGTACGTGGAGGACATCAACGAGCATCCCTACCGGGTCGAGCGCATGCTGCTGCAACTGCACCAGGCGGGCGTGCTGGCGCGCCAGCGGGCGCTGGTGCTGGGGGACTTCTCCGGCTACCGTCTCGGCCCGGCTGACAATGGCTACGATTTCGATGCCATGCTGGCCTACCTGCGCGCCACCTTGCCGATCCCGGTGCTGCGCGGCCTTGCGTTCGGCCATGGTCCGACCCGCGTGACGATCCCGTTCGGCGCGGCGGCAACGCTGGTGTCGGACCAGTGCGGCTTCGCGCTGACCATGACGGACTACCCGACCGTCAGAAATGGCTAAGCTGCCCGAAGGGCGGCACTACTACCGGGCGACGGCGGGCGCGCCGCACCATCGGCCGCTGCACGGCGCGCGCGAGGCGGCCGTGTGCATCATCGGCGGCGGCTTCGCCGGCCTGGCCACTGCCATGTCGCTGATGGAGCACGGGCAGGGCGATGTCGTGCTGCTCGAATCGGAGCAGGTCGGCTTCGGCGCTTCCGGACGCAACGGCGGCTTCGTGTTCGGCGGTTTTTCTCTCGGCGAGCGATCCCTGCTGCACGCGGCCGGCGCCGAACAGGGCCGCAAGCTGTACCAGCTCACGCTCGACGCGGTGGCGCAGATCCGGCGCCGCATCGACCGCTACCGCATCGAGTGCGAGGCGCGCCACGAGGGCATCTACCTGGCCAACTGGTTCGACGACGCGCGCATTCTCGACGCGCGCCAGCGCTTCATGGCCGAGCGCCTCGGCGTCGAGTGGCAGCGCCTGAGCCGCGCACAACTGGCCGACAAGTTCGATTCGCGCCGCTATTTCGGCGCCTTGTTCGAACCGGACGGCTTCCATTTTCACCCGCTCAAGTACGCGCAGGGACTGGCGCGCGCGCTGGCCGAAGGCGGCGTCGGCGTGCATGAGGGCAGCAAGGTCACGCGCATCGAACGGGACGGCCACGGCTGGCGGGTAAGCACGCCGGGCGGCGCAGTGCGCGCGCGCGACGTGGTGGTGTGCTGCGGCGGCTATATCGAACGGCTCCATGCGCGCCTGGCCGGCGCCACCCTGCCGGTCGCGACCTACGTGATGGTCACCGAAGCGCTCGGTGCGCGCCTGCAGACGGCCATGCGCAGCGGCGCGGCGGTCTACGACACCCGTTTCGCGTTCGACTATTACCGGCCGCTGGCCGACACCCGCCTGCTGTGGGGCGGGCGCATCTCGATTCGCGAGCGCGGCGCGGCCGAGGTGGCCCGCCTGCTGTATCGCGACATGCTCAAGGTGTATCCGCAACTGGCCGGCGCCAAGGTGGAGTATGCCTGGAGCGGCATGATGAGTTATGCGCGCCACCAGATGCCCCAGCTCGGGCGCCTGCCCGACGGCCTGTGGTACGGCACGGGTTTCGGCGGCCACGGGGTCGGCCCGACCACGCTGGCCGGCGAGGTGCTGGGC
>JBAQKU010000218.1:0-4090 GCA_049301315.1 Telluria sp. | reverse complement strand
AGCGCAGATAGCCCGCCAGCCGGCGCTTGCCGTCGATCGTGCGCCAGCCCAGCAGGTGGTGCGCGTCCAGGTCGAAGCCGTCGATATCCGGGTACAGGCATTGCTGCTCGAGGATGAACACCTGCTGGCGAAGGGCCAGCATCTGGTACACGTCGGCGCCCGAAAGCCGGGCGAAATGGTCCCACTGCCATTCGATCATGCGTCGTTCCTTTTGTTGTCAGGCCGCGGTCTCGAAACCTTCGAGCACGTTGACCACGTTGATGCCGATTTCGTTCACCGCGTAACCGCCTTCGAGCATGAAGGCGGTCGGCAGCGCCAGGTGGGCGATGCGTTCGCCGATGCGCAGGAAGTCGGCGCTTTGCAGCGCAAAGTGCGACAGCGGATCGCCGACGAAGGTGTCGACGCCGAGCGAGACCACCAGCGCATCGGGCGCGCAGCCGGCCAGCTTGATGCAGGCCGTTTCCAGCGCGGCGAACCAGTGCGCGGGCGTGGAGCCGGCCGCCAGCGGCAGGTTCATGTTGTAGCCCTGTCCCGCGCCTTCGCCGGTTTCGTCCGCGTGGCCGAGGTAGAACGGATATTCGCTGCGCGGATCCGCGTGGATCGAGATGAACAGCACGTCGCTGCGCCCATAGAAGATGCTCTGGGTGCCGTTGCCGTGGTGGTAGTCGAGATCGAGTATCGCGACGCGCCGCGCGCCGTCGTCGAGCAGGTGCTGGGCCGCCAGCGCGGCGTTGTTCAGGAAGCAGTAGCCGCCGAAGAAGTCGGCCCCCGCATGGTGGCCGGGCGGGCGCGTGAGCGCGAAAGTGCCGCGCTCGCCCAGGCGCAGCGCGTGCGCCGCATTGACGGCGCAGTCGGCGCCGGTCTTGGCGGCGATCCAGGTGCCGGCGGTGAGCGGGGTGCCGCTGTCCATCGAGTACAGTCCCAGGCGCGCGCTGAAGTTGTCCGGCTCGATGTCGCTTCTCAGGGTGCGCACCGGCCACACCGAGGGGAAGGCGTCGCACTCGGCGTTGGCCGCATCGAGCGCGATCCATTCGCTCCATGCGCTGCGCAGGAAGTGCAGGTAGCGCGGGGTGTGGATGCGTTCGAGCGACACCAGCGGCACGCCGTGCGGGGTGACGATTTGTCCCAGCCCGCGCCGCCCCAGTTCGGCCGCCACCAGGTCGGCCCGCTCGGGTTTTTCGAAGCAGGGCACCTGGGCGCCGCGGAAAAACTCGAAGCGGCCGCGGTGCTGCGCGTGGTGTTCGTTATAAAAGGTGAGCAAGCTTGCCTCGTTCGCAGTCAGTCACCGCACAGGGTGCTGTTGTTGTAGGCGGCCACGAAATCGTCGAAGCTGCCGGCATCGGTCTGTTCGATCTTGGCCTGCTCGGCCAGCGAGGCCGCGGCCATCTCGTCGAACATCGCGTGCTCGGCCGGCATCAGCCCGTTTTCGCGGAAATACGCGGCGTGCAGTTCGGTCTGGCGCAGGCCGAAAGCGGCGGACGATCCGATCTCGCGCACCTCGCGCAGCACGCGCGCGGACGGGGTCAGCTCGGGGTCTGCGATCCTGGCCTTCATCGCCGCCAGCGCCGAGCCATGCGCCGCGCCGTCGTTGTGCTGCGCGTCGAGCAGGCCGGCGACCGGGGCGATGCGTTCCATCAGTTCCCCGGCCCACGCCTGCAGCGTGACTTCCTCGGCGCCGCGCGTGAGCGTCAGGCCCGGGCGGCGGCCTTCCTTGACGGTGCGCGCGAAATTGCGCGCATGGAGCTGGCTTTGGGCCGCGCTGATGACGGGACTCTCGTCGAGTGCGCAAAACAGCAGGAAGGCGTCGAGGAAACGGCCGGTCTCGAGGCTGATGCCGACCGGCTCGAACGGATCGACGTCGAGGCAGCGCACCTCGATGTACTGCACGCCGCGGCTGCACAGCGCCTGGATCGGGCGCTCGCCGCTGCGGATCACGCGCTTGGGGCGGATCGTCGAATAGTATTCATTCTCGATCTGCAGCACGTTGGTGGAAAGCTGGATCCACTCGCCGTCCTTCTTGGTGCCGAGCGCCTGGTAGGGCGGGTAGGGGCGGTTGACCGCGTCCATCAGCGTCGTGACGTAGCTCTCAAGGCTGTTTTCGTGCGGCGTCAGGCCGGACTGCGCATCGTTCTGGTAACCGAGATCGCTCATGCGCAGGCTGGTCGCGTAGGGCAGGTAGAGCGTGTCGTCCGACAAGGTCTCGAGCGTGTGCGCGCGCCCGCGCAGGAAGCTGGCCGAGAGCGCCGGCGAGGCGCCGAACAGGTACATCAGCAGCCAGCTGTAGCGGCGGAAGTTGCGGATCAGGGCGATGTAGCCTTCGGACTGGTAGTTGCGCAGCGAGTTGCGGCGTTCCTGCGTGATGCCTTCGCTGGCCGACAGGACCGGCCACAGCTTCTCCGACAGCGAGTAGTTGTAGTGAATGCCCGCGATGCACTGCATGGCCTTCCCGTAGCGCAGCGCCAGCCCGCGCCGGTACACGTGCTTGAGCATGCCGATGTTCGACTTGCCGTACCACGCGATGTCGATCTCCTGCTCGGACGGCAGCTCGCACGGCATCGACTCGCTCCACAGCATTTCGTCGCCCAGGCGGGCGTAGGCGAAACGGTGGATGGCGTCGAGTTCGTTGAGCGTGAGCGCGATGTCGTTTTCGGCCGGGGTGATGAATTCGAGCAGGGCTTCGGCGTAGTCGGTGGTGATTTGCGGGTGCGTCAATGCCGCGCCCAGTTGCACCGGATGCGGGGTGCGGGCCAGGCGGCCTTGTCGATCGACCCGCAGGGTCTCGCGTTCGATGCCGCGCAAGCCCTGTCCGAGCAGGGCGCGGTGCGCTTCATCGCCCAGCAGGGCCAGGCGTCGGGTCAATTGGTTCGGCAAGATGATTCCTTTCGTGTACTGCAATTCCGGCAATTCGCAGAGATTAACCGAAAATCGGGAACTGCGTCGGGACGCACCTCATCCACGAGGCAAGAGTGCCCCACCGGCTACAGTGAAACGCGCTGGCGTTGCGCGCTTTCCTTCACGCGCCCGGGAAGTTCGGGCGACACGGGAACCGGCCTGGCCTTGCCCACGCTGGCCATCCAGCGTTCGACCTGCTGCTCGAGCAGCGCCAGCGGCAGGGGGCCATTATCGAGCACCGCCGCGTGGAACTGGCGGATGTCGAACAGGGCGCCGAGCGCGGCCTGTGCCTTCTCCTTGAGCGCCAGGATCTTGAGCTGCCCGATCTTGTATCCGAGCGCCTGGCCCGGCCAGCCGATGTAGCGCTCCACCTCGATTTCATTGTCGGACGGCGCATTGGCGGTGTTCGCGTTCAGGTAGTCGAGCGCCTGGCGCCGCGTCCAGCCCTGCGCGTGGATGCCGGTGTCGACCACCAGCCGGGCGGCGCGCAGCAGCTGTGCGTTGAGGTGTCCGAAGCGCGAAAACGGGTCTTTGAAAAAGCCCAGCTCCGGACCCAGCCCTTCGGCATACAGGGCCCAGCCTTCGCCGAACGCGACGTACCAGCCGCGCCTGCGGAAATCGGGCAGGTCGGCAATCTGGTGCGCCCGCGCGCTTTGCAGGTGGTGTCCGGGCACGCCTTCGTGCAGGGCCAGCGTCTCGATCTCCCACAGCGCCCGCGTGCCCAGGCGCGAGGTGTTGACCACCAGCGCGGCCGGGCGGTCAGGGGCGCCCGCCTCGTAGTAGGCCGCCGCCTGATGCTCGGCTCCCTGTTCCTGCGCCGGCTTGACCACCAGCTCCTCTTGCGGCAGCGTCGCGAACAGCTTGGGCGCCCTGGCGCTGGCGCGCGCAAGCACGCTGCGGTAGCGCGCCAGCAGCAGCTCGGGGCGGGTGTAAAACAGGCGCGGGTCGCTGTTGGCGAAACTGACGAACTGGGGGAACGAGCCGGCAAAGCCGGTGCTGCGGATCGCAGCGCTCATCTCGCCCCTGATGCGCGCGACTTCCCTGAGCCCGAGCGCGTGGATCTCGGCCGGCGTCAGCTCGCTGGTGGTGTGCTGCCGGACCTCGAACGCATAATAAGCCGGCCCGCCCGGCAGGCTGCTTGCCGCGATCGATTCGCGCGCCTGCGGCAGGTATTCGGCGCGCACGAATTGTTCCAGCT
>JBAQKU010000217.1:0-4019 GCA_049301315.1 Telluria sp. | reverse complement strand
ATCCACGGCAAGGGGCTCGGCTCGGCCGGCGGCGAACCGGTGCTGCGCTCGATGGTGCACAGCTGGCTGGTGCAAAAAGACGAAGTGATCGCGTTTTGCGTGGCCAACAAGGCCGACGGCGGCTACGGCGCCCTGATCGTCCTGCTCAAGGCCGCGCTCGACTACTGACACCCAAAATCGGGAAATCGGGGTCTGCCCCCGATTTCCCGTTTTTAAGAAATCGGGGACAGACCCCGATTCTTTTTCCAGTCGCCGAAAATCGGGGTCTGTCCCCGATTCTTTTCTGCCGCCGAAATCGGGGTCTGTCCCCGATTCTTTTTTTTGGGGCGCGGCATGTTACGCTAGTAAGATTAGCCACAATGCATTGCGCAAACGCATGACCCTCATTAAGTTTATCGAAATCATGGCGATCCTGGTCGGCGCCTTCTCCGGCTTCATCGAAGCGCGCCGCAAGCGCATGGACCTGGTCGGCGTGTTCACGGTCGCCTTCATCACCGCGTTCGGCGGCGGCACCCTGCGCGACATCCTGCTCGACCACCGCCCGCTGTTCTGGGTCACCCACCAGGAATATGCGATCCTCATTTTCGTGATGGCGCTGCTGGCCTCGCCGCTGATCCGCACCTTGCGCCACATCGTCTCCGAGCGCCTGATCGTCATCGCCGACGCCATCGGCCTGGGCCTGTTCTCGATCGCCGGCGTGTCGGCCGCGCTGGACGCGAACATGCCCATCTTCATCGCTTCGATGATGGGCGTGATCACGGGAATTTTCGGCGGCGTGCTGCGCGATATCGTTTGTAACGAAGTGCCGATGGTGTTCCGGGACGGCAAACCGTATGCGATCTGTGCCTTCCTCGGTTGCTGGCTGTTCCTGCTGATGCGCATGTACGATATGCCGCACGATTTCGCACTCTGGTCGAGTGCGATCTTCATCAGCGGGTTGCGCCTGCTGACGTGGAAATTCGACTTGCGCGTGAGCTAGACCGGAACCTTACACTGCTTCGGCGCCGGTCTCGCCGGTTCGGATCCGGATCACCTGCTCGACGTTCTGCACGAAGATCTTGCCGTCGCCGATCTTGCCGGTACGCGCGGCCTTGATGATCGCATCGACCACCTGGTCGGCCATGCTGTCGTCAACCACCACTTCCACCTTCACCTTGGGCAGGAAATCGACCACGTACTCGGCGCCGCGATACAGCTCGGTGTGGCCCTTCTGGCGCCCAAAACCTTTTACCTCGGTCACGGTCAGGCCGGTCACGTTCACTTCCGCCAGCGCCTCGCGCACCTCGTCGAGCTTGAACGGTTTGATCACACAGGTAATTTGTTTCATGTCCACTCCTTAAAAAATCATTCGTCAGAACTGTATTGGTTTGTTTGCTATTCTAAACGACAGCAACGCCGGCCGGTGCTCATGCAACCGGCTGGTCGGGAATGTTGAGCAAATCGTTCAACCAGACGGTCGGCTCGGAATCGCTCGGTGCGCGCCAGTCGCCGCGCGGAGACAGGGAACCTCCGTTGCCCACTTTCGGACCGTTCGGTATGCAAGTGCGCTTGAACTGGCTGGTCCTGAAGAAGCGGTCCAGGAAGATCCCCAGATTGCGTTTGATCGAGGCAAGATCGTACTCGTTGCGTACAACATGCACGTCGTTGGGCCAGTTTCCCGCCTCTTTGTCGTTCCAGGCCGAGAACGCAAGGAAGGCGACCTTCGACGGCGCAAAACCATAGCGCAGGATGTAGTACAGGTTGAAATCCTGCAGCTCGTAGGGCCCGATCACGCTTTCCGTCTTCTGCTCGGGCTGGCCGTCCGCCTTGCCCGGCACCAGCTCGGGGCTGATTTCGGTGTCGAGAATATGGAGCAGGACGTCCGAACCGGCATGCCCGATGGTCCCGCTTTCCGCCACCCAGCGCACCAGATGCGAAATCAGGGTTTTCGGCACGCTGGCATTGACGTTGTAGTGGGACATATGGTCCCCTACCCCATAGGTGCACCAGCCCAGCGCCAGCTCGCTCAAATCCCCGGTGCCGATGACTATCCCGTGATGCAGGTTTGCCAACCGAAACAGGTGGCTGGTGCGCTCGCCGGCCTGCACGTTTTCGAACGTGATGTCGTAGGTCTGCTGGCCCGACGAGTAAGGATGGCCGAGGTCTTTCAGCATCTGGATGCAGCTGGGGCGAATGTCGATTTCGGCGGCCGAGCAGCCGACCACCTCCATCAGCTGCCTGGCCTGCCTGAGGGTGCGCTCGCTGGTGGCAAAGCCCGGCATGGTGTACGCCAAAATGTTCGAACGCGGCAGCTTGAGACGGTCCATCGCCTTGGCGCATACCAGCAGTGCGTGGGTCGAATCGAGCCCGCCCGACACCCCGATGACCACCTTGGACATGGCGCTGGCCGACAAGCGCTGGACCAGCGCCTGCACCTGGATATTGTAGACCTCGGTGCAGCGTTCATCGCGTTGCTTGAGCTCGGAAGGAACGTAGGGGAACCGCTCGACGCTCCGGGCCAGCGGCAGTGCTTTGTCCAGGGGCAGCGCCAGGCAAAAGCGCACCACCGAAAACTTCGCCACCTCGCCGGCGTGCCTGCGCACCGACTGGCCGAAGGTGGTCGTGTGCATGCGCTCCCTCGACAGCCTTTCAAGGTCGACGTCGGCATAAATCACGTGCGAGTCGTCGAGGAAGCGCTCGGACTGTGCCAGCAGCTCGCCTTTTTCATAAATCAGTGCCTGCCCATCCCACGCCATGTCGGTCGACGACTCGCCGCGCCCGGCCGAGGTATACAGATAGGCCGACAGGCAGCGGGCCGACTGCTGCCCGACAAGCTGATGCCGGTAGCCGCTCTTGCCCACCACCACGTTGGAGGCGGACAGGTTCACCAGCACCGTCGCGCCGGCCAGCGCGCCAAACGACGAGGGGGGAATCGGCACCCACACATCTTCGCAGATCTCGACGTGAAAACGCAGCAGCGGCATGTTCTCGACTTCAAACAGCAGCGCAGCGCCGAACGGCACGGTTTCACCGAGCAGCTGGAGCTCGCTCGTCACTGCGCAGTCGGCCGCGCTGAACTGGCGCGCTTCGTAGAATTCGCCATAATTCGGCAGGTAGCTCTTGGGAACCACGCCCAGCACGCGGCCACCGGCAACCACCGCGGCGCAGTTGAACAGCTGGTGGTGGACCCGCAGCGGCAGGCCCACCACCATCGCCACCGGCAGCGTCACCGATGCGTCCACGATGGCGCGCAAGGCCGCTTCACATGCATCGAGCAAGGCGCGCTGCTGGAACAGGTCGTCGCAGGTGTAGGCCGACAAGCCGAGTTCGGGAAACGCGACCAGGACCGCGCCCTGCTGCGCCGCTTGCCTTGCCAGCGCGATCGTCTCGAGGGCGTTAAAGGCCGGGTCCGCTATTCGGCAGCGCGGTATCGCGACCGCCACGCGGGCAAAATCGTGTGAGTACAGGTTAAAGAATCGGTGTTCCATGACGGCTCTTTCGCAATTATCGTTATTCGACGGGATCGACCCGAGCACCCTGCAGGCCAGCTCCTGATGCGCTTTGTGCGTAAAATGCAGTGCGCATGACGGTAATAACAATGTGTACAAAAAGTGGAAACTCAGCGCGGATGAATGCAATACGGACAAAAATGAATTATCGCACGCATATCGCTTCTTCCCTCTCCGAGATTGGGCAGGCGCCATGGGATGAACTGGCCGGCATGCAGGACAAGCACAATCCCTTCCTGTCGTTCGCGTTCCTGCACGCCCTGCACGAGTCGGGCAGCGCCTGCGCCGCCACCGGGTGGCAGCCGCAGTTCATCGCCCTGTACGACGGCGCGCACCTGGCCGCCGCCATGCCGCTCTATCTCAAAGCGCATTCCTACGGCGAATACGTGTTCGACTGGGCCTGGGCCGACGCCTATCACCGCAACGGCGTCGAGTACTACCCCAAGCTGCTCTCGGCAATTCCCTTCACGCCCGTGAGCGGGCCGCGCCTGCTGGCGCGCGACGCGCACGCGCGCGCCGCCCTGGTCGAGG
>JBAQKU010000216.1:0-9460 GCA_049301315.1 Telluria sp. | reverse complement strand
GACCGGGGGCGGTTCGGGCGGGCGCGCGCGCGTTGCGCCCGGCACCGGCACCGGCGGGTAGGTCACCGCGAAAAAGCGCGCGCCGCTGCGTATTTCGAAGATCGGCACCGGGTGGAAGGCTTTCTTGACGCTGCTGTCCACCAGGCCGGAAAATGAAATATTAAACAGCTCGGTGATGTCGCGCCCCAGCAGGTCGGACGGACCGCGCGCACCGAGCTGGAACAGCGCGCAGCGCGTTGCCGCCAGCACCTTTCCGGCGGGGCTGACGGCGATCGCCCCTTCGCTCAAGGTGCCGACGAATTCGGGCCGGTTATGGAAGTGCACGATGTATTCGTGGCGAAACTGATGCAGGAATACCCGGTTTTCGATCATCTGCACTGACATGGCGACCAGCGCCAGCGTGTGTTGCTGGGCCAGCCGCGATTCGCCCGAGGCATCGAGCACGGCGACCATGCTGCCTTCGTGATTGTAGACGGGCGCGGCGGCGCAGCTCAGGCCGATGTTGCGCGAGAGGAAATGTTCGTCCTGGTGCACCGTGATCGGCCGCCGCTCGGCCAGGCAGGTACCCATGCCGTTGGTGCCTTGCACCCGCTCGCTCCACACCGCGCCCTGCATCAGGCCCGATTTCGATGCGGCATGGGTAAAGCTGGGGTCTCCGAAGTAATTGAGCAGCACCCCGTCGCAGTCGGTGAGCATGATGGCGTAGCCCGAGCCGGCCAGCTGCTGGTACAGGTTCGCCATCTCGATGTCGGCCACGCTCTGGATGTCGGCCAGGCGTGCCTGCCGCTCCTGCAACTCGACCTGCCCGATGACCTCGGGTTCCTCGCTGGTGTCGGGGTCGAGCTGGTATTCGTTCAGGCACCTGATCCAGGATTGGGTGATGCGGCTTCCGGACGCGATGGCGTCCGGGCGGGTTCGGTCTTGTACGACCGAACGCACGCGCCTGACGTGTTCGACGGCGAATTTCGACATGCTGTCTCCTGTGTCCGATATCGTGCGACGGCGTCACCGATATGTCTTGGCTTATCGTTTCTGTCGTGGATAAAAACAAGCGCTGGCAGAGTTTGTAGAATATTGCTTTTCCAACTCAAAAAGTGCAAAGGCGGGGCAACTTGGCGAAATTGTTGTATTACCGCATGCAGGTCAAGAACGGTTCAGGGATACGCTTTCTCAATAGCGTCGAGCATCGACCACAGCACGTCGAGCTTGAATTGCAGTATCTCGAGCGCGCGCTGCTGCTGAGCACGGGTGGTGAAATGCGCCAGCGTCACCTGCAGGCCGTGTTCGACATCGCGTTCGGCCAGCGAGATGCGGCTGCGGAAGTACTGCAAGCCGGCGCTCTCGATCCAGCCGTAGTGCTGCGGCCAGCTGGCCAGGCGGTCCTTGTGGATCTGGGGCGCGAACATCTCGGTGAGTGAAGAGCACACCGCCTCTTGCCACGGCGCCTGGCGCGCGAAGTTGACATAGGCGTCGACCGCGAAGCGCACCCCGGGCACCACGTGCCGCAGCGAGCACAGCGCCTCGCGGCCGATGCCGACCGCCTCGCCCAGGCGAATCCAGGCTTCGATCCCGCCGGCGTTGTCTTCCCATCCGTCATGGTCGAGGATGCGCCGCACCCACTTGCGGCGCGTCTCGCGCTCAGGGCAGTTGGCGATGATGGCGCCGTCCTTTTGCGGGATGCTGATCTGGTAATAGAAGCGGTTCGCGACCCAGCCGCGGATCTGGTCCTCGCGCAGCCGGCCGCTGTTCATCTTGACGTTGAACGGGTGGTGGATGTGGTAGCCGGCGCCCTGGGCGCGCAGCTGCGCCTCGAACTGGGCGGCATTCCACGGCGCCTCGCCTGCGCCGGCATCGGGTAGGGTCAGTTTCAAAGGTCGATCTCCATGCCGTCGAACGCGACTTCGATGCCGTGGCGGGCCAGGGTGGCGCGCTGTTCGGAGCGTTCATCGAGGATCGGGTTGGTGTTGTTGATGTGGATCAGGACTTTGCGGCGCGCGCCGATGCCGTCGAGCACCTCGATCATGCCGCCGCTGCCCGACTGCGGCAGATGTCCCATCTCGGCCGCGCGCTTGCCTGAGAAGCCCAGCCGGATCATTTCATCCTCGGTCCAGAAGGTGCCGTCGACCAGCACGCAATCGGCCGCGCGCATGGCGGCGTCGACATGCGCTTCGATCTCGGCCAGTCCCGGCGCATAGAACAGCGACTTGCCGTTTTCCATGTTCTCGATGAGCAGGCCGAGGTTGTCGCCCAGGGCCGGCATGTTGCGGTTCGGGGAATAGGGCGGCGCCTTGCTCTTGAGCGCCAGCGGGGTGAAACGGATGCCGTCGATGCCCGGCACCTGCAGCGGCTGCATGCGCGCGGTACTGGCCGGCAGCGCGTGCCATTGCACGCCGCAATAATGGGCCAGCACTTGTATCAGCGGCAATCCGGTGCTCAGATCGTCCCACACCTGCGCGGTGCAATACAAGGGCAGGGGGGCGCCTTCGCGCAGCATGAGCAGGCCGGTCACATGGTCGATTTGCGCGTCCATCAGCATCACGGCCGCAATGGCGCTGTCGCGCACGGCGCGCTTCGGCTGCAGCGCGGGGGTGGCGCGGATCTGGCTCAGGATGTCGGGCGAGGCATTGATCAGGACCCAGTCGCGCCCGTTGGCCGAGACCGCAATCGACGACTGGGTGCGGGCGCTGGCGGCCACCGAGCCGCTGCGCACCCCGGCGCAGTTGCGGCAATTGCAGTTCCACTGCGGAAAGCCGCCCCCTGCGGCGGAGCCAAGCACGATGATTTTCACTGTCCTGTGCCTGCCGGATGCCAGCGATCAAACCCGCAACGCACGGCGGAAGATGTCGGCTTGCTCCATGTCATAATTTTGTCTCCTGAGGCAGAACGGCTGGGCGGCTTCGCTCTGATTGCGTGATGTGGGTCAAGGTGAGTTTGTGTCATTTCATGCGCTCATGGATGATATGCAATATCCATGCCGCCCGTTCCCGGCTGCGTCCTTCCTCTAAGCGGTACATCAGTAAAACGTTTCGGGGAACGGGGGTGTTCCATTCTGGCGCAGCCGGAACGTTCCGTTCCGATGCGGATTCGGAACAGTTTGCTCAAAAGTGTTCCGCAAACGGAGCGAAGTCATGGGCGCGCCGGCGGCTTTGCCCGGTCGCCCAGCACGTCCTGCACGTACAAGGTGCTCACCAGTACGGCAAGCACGGCCGTCAGCGGCGTGGCGACCGCCACACCGGGCAGGCCGAACAGCGCCCCGAACAGCAGTTGCATGACGATGGTCAGTGCCGGTGGCAGGGAGACGGTCTTGGCGTCGATCAGGGGTGTGAGCAAATACCCTTCCGCCATTTGCACGACGGCGAGCAGGAGCACCGTGTACAGCGCCAGCACGGGGCTGACGGTGAAGGCGATCAGGACCGCGGGCACACCGGCCATCAGCGGCCCGAGATAGGGGATAAAGTCGAGCAAGCCGGCAATGATCCCGAGTATTAATGCCAACGGTACGCCGAGCACGGCCAGGCCGGCGGACACCGCGATGCCCACCACCAGCATCGAACACGCCTTGCCAACCAGCCACTTGGCCAGCGTGTCGCCGATCTCGCCCAATACCTCGCGCGCGCGCGGCCGCTTGCGCTGGGGGACCAGGGTGACCATGCCCTCTATATACAAGGTCGGCTGGAGCGCGAAGTAGATCCCGACGAAGACGATGATCAGCACGTTGCCTGCCGCGCCCAGCACGCCGGTGAAGAACAGGCCGGCATTGGGCGCAAGTGCGGCGATCTGCTCGCGCAGCTGGGCCGTGCTGGGCAACTGGACGAATATGCCCCCCACCACCTTGAGGCGCCCAAGGGCGGCGCGCAATTCCTCGATCGAATCGGGCACCAGCGCGGCCAGCCGTCTGGCCTGTTCGTAGAGTTGCGGCGCCATCAGCCAGGCGCCCAGGCCTAGCAGCCCGAGCAGCACGAACACGACCAGCCCCAGTGCCAGCCGGCGCGACACATGCAGGCGCGCCTGCACCATGGTGCTCAGTTCGTACAGGAACACCGCGAACAGGATGCAGGAGAAAATCAGCAGCAGGACATCGGCCGCGAACCAGATCGCGGCAAGCGTGAGCAGGAAGATGATGCCGATGCCGTCGACCAGTACCACGCGCTGCAGGAAGTCGCGCGCCGAGTCCTGGCTGGCGCCGCTCTCTGGCCGGGCTGCGCGGTTGTCGCTGTCGTCGCTCATGGGACCATGATTGCTGATTTTTTAAAGACGTGCCGCACGCGCCGCCGGGACTATTCCATGTCCAACAAATACGCGACCATGTCCTGCGCATCGGCTTGCGTGACGTCCAGGTTCGGCATCGCGCTCAGCGGATCGACCTGCTGCGGATGGCGGATCCAGCGCGCCAGGTTGTCGGCGCTATTGGGCAGGCTTCCGGCGATGTACTGGCGTTCGGCAATGCCGGCCAGCGGCGGGCCGATGTGAACGTCCGGGCCGGTGACGCCGGGAATCTTGTGACAGGAGTTGCACGCGTATTGCGAGAGGGCGACGCGCCCGCGCGCCCGATTGCCTTGCACGCTGGCGCGCGCGGAAGCGGCGCGCGGCGCTTGCGCCGCGCCGCTCAGTTCGGCGTACGCTTGCGGCGACAGGTGCGGCAGCCGGGTCAGGAAAGCGACGACCGCCCAGATGTCCTCGTCGCTCATGTGGAACTGCCAGGCCGGCATGCCGCTCATCTTGATGCCGTTGCGCGTGATCCAGTACATTTCCCTGGGCCGCCAGCGTCTGGCCGCTTGGACCAGGGGACCGGGCGCCGGCTGCATGCTCTTGCCGGCGTCGTCCGGCGCGACGCCCGGCGCGCCGTGGCATTGCACGCATTTGTCGCGGTACAGCGCAACGCCACGCCGGATCTGCGGCGCCAGGTCGAGGGGCGGAGCCTCGATGTCGCGCGCGTGACGCCGCACCGAGGCCCACATGGCGTGTTCGAGCAAGGTGTGCACCGGCTGCCAATGCTGGACGGTGGACGCGACGTTGTACCAGCCCGACTGCGAGAAGGCGACGCCGGCCAGCGTGCCGAGCGCGCCCGCCACAAGAAGCGTGGCAAGCACGGTGTTGCGAACCAGCCCGGTTGTACGCGGTGTCATCGGTGCTGCCCCCTGCGCCCGGCGCGTTCCGTTGATTAAAAGGCCATCATGCTTTTCTTGTATTATATCGACTCGTCGGCCTAACGCAGGGACCGTTTGTGCGCGCCTTCAACCATCATCGGCATCTGTCTTACCGTGTTGATCGGCCAGGGCGGCGCCTGGCGCTCATCGCGCTCGCATTCGGCATGAGCGCGATCGGCGCCTGCGATCGCACCGGGCCGCCGGCCGTGGCTGGCGGTGATGCCGCGCAAGGCAAGGCATTGCTGACGCAATACCAGTGCGGCGCCTGCCACCGCATCGGGGGACTGCCAGGCGCGCGCGGCAACACCGGTCCTTCGCTGGAAAGCTTAGGGCGCAGCAGTTACCTGGCCGGTCGCATCCCCAACGATCCGGAGACGCTGGTGCGCTGGATTATGGACCCGCCCGCAATGAAGCCGGGCACCCTGATGCCCGCCATGGGCGTATCGGCCGGCGAGGCCCGCCACATGACCGCTTACCTGTACACCCGGCAATGAAGCGCGCCCTGCATCGCGCAATCGCGTGCGGCGCCGGTGCGGCGTGGCTTGCGGCCCTGGGCGGCTGCAGCGGGGTGTTGCAGCCAGCCGGGCCCGCAGCGGCCGTGATCGCCCAACTGGCGTGGATACTGTTCGGCGGCGCTGTGCTCATCTTTGGCGCCGTCATGCTGCTGTTGGCGCTGGCCGTGCGGCGCGGCGCAAGGCCGGTTCGCCCGCTGCCGTGGATCGCCGGGGGCGGCGTCGCGTTTCCCTTCGTGGTGCTGACGGCGCTGCTGGTGTTCGGCACCTGGCGCAGCGCGCAACTGACGGCGCAAACGTCGCAGCAGGCGCTGGTGGTGTCGGTGAACGCGAAGATGTGGTGGTGGGAGGTGCGCTATGACGATCCGGGCGGCGGCGCGCCGGTCAGGCTGGCCAACGAGATCCACATCCCGGCAGGGCGTCCGGTCTATCTATCGTTGAGCACGAGCGACGTGATCCACAGTTTCTGGGTGCCTGCGCTGGCAGGCAAGGCCGACATGTTGCCAGGTCACGTGCGCGGCCTGACACTGCAGGCCAGCAAGCCCGGCGTGTATCGCGGACAGTGCGCCGAGTATTGCGGGGAGCAGCATGCGCGCATGGCGCTGCATGTTGTCGTGCATGACGCGCCCGAGTTCGAGGCCTGGCTGGCGCACCAGCGGCTTCCGGCCGCGGCAACCGACGACGCCTTCCTGCGGCGCGGGCGGCAAGCGTTCGTCGAGCAGCGCTGCGGCGCCTGCCACAGCGTGCGCGGGGTCGCCGACAAGGGCCGTCTCGGCCCCGACCTGACCCATGTCGGCAGCCGCCTTTACCTCGCAGCCGGCACGCTGCGCAACGGCCACGGCGCACTGGCAGCGTGGATTGCCGATCCGCAAGGCATGAAACCGGGCGCGCGCATGCCGGCGCTCAAGGGCATGGATGGCGAAACGCTGCGCGCGCTGGCGGCCTGGCTCGAGCACTTGAAATGATGCCCGAGCCTGTCGCGCACCCGCCCGCATCGCTGCCCAGTTCGCTGCCGCGGCCAGCCGGTGAACTGGAGCGCCTCGAACAGGTCTGGCGCACGCCGCGCGGCTGGCGCTTCCTTACCAGCGTCAACAACACCAACATCGGTCTGCTGTATATCGGCAGCGCGCTGCTGTTCTTCCTGCTCGCTGGCGTGCTCGGCCTGCTGATGCGGCTGCAGCTTGCCGTGCCAGAAAATACCCTGCTCAGTGCCGCCACCTACAACCAGGTATTCACCATGCATGGCACGGTGATGATGTTCCTGTTCGCAATTCCCGTGGTGGAGGCGGTGGCGGTCTACCTGCTGCCGAACATGCTGGGCGCGCGCGACCTGCCGTTTCCGCGCCTGTCGGCCTACGCCTTCTGGGCCTATGCGATCGGCGGGCTGGGTTTTTTCTGCAGCCTGTTCGCCGGGCTTGCGCCCGACGGCGGCTGGTTCATGTACCCGCCGCTGACCGGCAAGGAGTATTCGCCGGGACTGAACGCCGACTTCTGGCTGCTCGGGATCGGCTTCATTGAAATTTCAGCGATTGCCGGGGCGATCGAACTGATCGTGGGCATTTTGTTTACCCGCGCCCCTGGCATGTCGCTCGGCAAGATGCCGGTCTACGCCTGGTCGATGCTGGTGGTGGGGGTGATGATCGTGTTCGCGTTCCCGGCCATCATTGCCGGCACCGCACTGCTGGAACTGGAGCGCGCCTACGACTGGCCTTTCTTTATCGCCGCCCGGGGCGGCGACCCGCTGCTGTGGCAGCACCTGTTCTGGTTCTTCGGCCATCCCGAGGTGTACATCATTTTCCTGCCGGCGGCAGGCATGGTCTCGACCATGATCCCGAGCATTGCCGGCACCGCGCTGGTGGGCCGGCGCGCGGTTGTCGTGGCGCTGATCGCGGTGGGCTTTTTCAGCTTCGCGCTGTGGGCGCACCACATGTTCACGGCCGGGCTGGGCGTGATGGAGATGAGCTTCGTGTCGGCTGCCAGCCTGGCCGTGGCGATTCCCACCGCGCTCCAGGTGTTCGCCTGGATCGCCACGCTGTGGCGCGGCAAGCTGCGCTGGAGCGGGCCGGCGCTGTTCCTGCTCGGCTTCATGTTCATTTTCGTACTGGGCGGGCTGACCGGCGTGATGGTGGCGGTGCTGCCGTTCGACTGGCAGGTGCACGACAGCTATTTCATCGTCGCGCACCTGCACTATGTACTGATCGGCGGCTTGGTGTTCCCGCTGTTTGCGGCGATGTATTACTGGCTTCCCCTGATCAACGGCCACACCCTGTCGGAACGGCTGGCGCCATGGATCTTCGGCCTGATGTTCGGCGGCTTCAATCTCGCATTCTTCCCGATGCACATCTCGGGCCTGCTCGGCATGCCGCGCCGCGTGTACACCTACGCGCCCGATCTCGGCTGGAACGGATGGAACCTGGCATCGACGGCCGGCGCCTTCATCCTCGCCGGCGGGGTGCTGCTGTTTCTTGTCGATGCAGTGCGTACCCTGGGCAGGGCGCGCCGGGCCGCCGGGAATCCATGGAATGCCGCGACCCTCGAATGGCTGCCGTCGGCCGACTACGGCAGCCGCAGCATTGCGCACGTGACCGGGGCCGATCCCCTGTGGGACCAGCCCTCGCTGGCGCGCGAGGTGCAGGCGGGCAGCCATTATCTGCCGGGAAGCGTTACCGGCGCCCGCGAGACCATCGCCACCAGTGCGGTAAGGGCGCTGCCGCGTTACCTGCTGATCTTGCCAAACGACAGCTGGCTGCCGTTCATTTCGGCCTGCGGCACGGCCGGTTTTTTCCTGCTGCTGACGGTGAAGCTGACGCTGGCGGCATGGCTGTGCGGCGCGCTCGCCATCGGCGCGCTGCTGGCCTGGCTGTGGGAGGGCGAGCGCGCGCCGGCGCAAGCGCTGGCCCAGGTGGCCGACGGCGTCATGCTGCCGGTCGGCATGACGGGGGCCTTCTCGCACGCGTGGTGGGCCACCGTCATCATGCTGGTGGTCGACGCCACCATTTTTGCGTCGTTCGTGTTCGCCCACATTCACACCTCGATGCGGCTGGCGATCTGTCCGCCGCCGGGAGCGCGCCTGCCGGAGCCGCTGTGGCCGTTGCTGTCGGGCGCGCTGCTGCTTGCCAGTTCGGCACTGGTGATGGTCGCGGCGCGCGCCCGGCACTTGGCCACGCCCGCCGGGCAATGGCGCCTGCGCCTCGCCATGGTACTTGCGCTGGCATGCGTGACGGGCGCGTATGCCTGCGACCTGTACAGCCAGGCCTTGGCGCGGCTCGCACCGTCGGCGCACGCCTGGGGCGCGACGGTGGCGGCGATGCTGGCCTACCAGGGCTTGCATGTGGCGCTGCTCGGGGTGGTCACGCTCTACGTGTGGGCGCGTTCGCGCAGCGGCCTGCTCACGCCGGCCTGCCGGGGAACGCTCGACAACAGCGCACTGATCTGGCATTACACGGTGCTGCAGGGGCTGGCAGCGGCCGCTGCAATGCACCTCGTTGCGCGCTTCATGGACTGACCATGCCGGCTTCCGAGCGCCTGTTCCCGCAACTGATACGTGGCACCGCGGCGCTGCTGGTCTGGGCCGTGCACTTCTTTTTTTCGTATGTGTATGTCGCGGCCGGATGCATGGCCGGCGCGCCTGGCCGGATCGGTCCTTGCGCTGCTGGCGGTGTGCGTCTTGTTATGGCAGGCTGTGCGCCAGCGCGTCCGGGGCCAGGCCGGCCGGGCGCAGGCCGGCGGCGCCCTGCTGGCGCTCATTGGCATTGTCTGGACCAGCGTACCGATGTTCATGCTCGAACCGTGCAGTTGAAC
>JBAQKU010000215.1:0-28168 GCA_049301315.1 Telluria sp. | reverse complement strand
ATCTGGCGCGGCCCGCGCGCGGCGGGGGTGAACTGTACCCGGTCGCCGGTGCACACGATCAGGCCGAAGGCGTCGCCCTGGCGCTGCGCGATGGCGGCCAGGCAGGCCAGGATGGTGCGCGCATACCAGAGCTTGTCGAGGCCGGCGACGCTGCGGCTCGGCTCGGCCATCGACGCGGTCGCGTCCAGCCAGAGCCAGACCGCCACGTGGCTGTCGCGCTCGGCTTCGCGCACGTAATAGCGGTCGTTGCGCGCCAGTAGCTTCCAGTCGACCCGGCGCCATTCGTCCCCGGGCGCGTAGGCCCGGTATTCCGAAAATTCGACGCCCGCGCCGCGTTCGCGGCCGGCATGGATGCCGTGGCCGAGGCCAGCGAGCACATGACGAATGATCAGGTCCAGATCGGTGGTGTGCGCGACCAGCGCAGGCGTCGCCAGCATGCTCGGTGGCCGCCTTAGTCGACGCGGATCTCTTGGCGCAATGCCAGCAGGATGTCGGCGATCGCCACCCCGTCGGCTTCCGCTTCGAAATTGCGCAGTACGCGGTGCGCAAGCACCGGCAGCAGCATCGCACCGATATCCTCGCGCGTGACCGCGAGCCGTCCGTGCATCAGGGCGCGCGCCTTCGAGGCGAGCACCAGCGCCTGTCCGGCGCGCGGCCCGGCGCCCCAGCCCACGTGTTTCGTCACGCTCGCCACAGTGCTGCCCTGGGGGCGGGTGGCGCGCACCAGGCGCGTTGCGTAGCGCAGCAGGTGCTCGCCAATTTCGATGTCGCGCACCAGAAGCTGCAGGCGCAGCAGGCTGGCCACGTCCATCGCGGGCGTCGCATCGGACAGGCCCGCGTGGGTGGTGCGCGAGACCATCGCCATTTCCTCGTCCTCGCTCGGGTAGCCCACGTCGATGCGCAGCAGGAAGCGGTCCAGCTGCGCTTCCGGCAGCGGATAGGTGCCGGCCTGCTCGATCGGGTTCTGGGTCGCGAGCACGAAAAACGGCTGCGGCAACTTGTGGGTATGGCCGGCGAAGGTGACCGAGCGCTCCTGCATTGCCTCGAGCAGGGCCGATTGCGTCTTGGGCGGGGCGCGGTTGATTTCGTCGGCCAGCAACACCTGCGTGAATACCGGGCCTTGCTGGAAGCGGAACACGCGCTGGCGGGTGCTGGTGTCCTCCTCCAGGATTTCGGTGCCGACGATATCGGACGGCATCAGGTCGGGCGTGAACTGCACGCGCCGGAACTGCATGTCGGTGGCCTGCGCCAGCGACTTGACCAGCAGCGTCTTGCCCAGTCCGGGCACGCCTTCGACCAGCGCGTGGCCGCCCGCAAGCAGGCAGATGATGAGCGACTCGATCACCTCGTCCTGTCCGATGATCACGGTCGACATGCTCGTCTTGAGCGCGGCGACCTTGTCGGTCAGGTCGGAGATTTCGATTTCATTCCAGGCGATGGCATCACGTTCCGACACGGTCAAGCTCCCAATGCATATTGAATAATGTTTACCGCAAAGCGCGTGTTGTCGATCACCAGCCAGCGCTTGTTGCGGAAGTCGTAGTCCCACTCGCAGCCGTAGTCCTTGTTCGAGTACAGCACGCGTACCCTGCCATTGAACTCGACCGCCTTCAGATAATCGTGCACCAGGTCGTCGCCCCAGCCGTTCAGCTCCACTCCCGTGTTGGGCGGACCGTCGAACTGGAAGAAGCTCGAATACACCGGGTGCGTGTTCGGGATCTTCCTGAGTGCCTTGGGCCCGAACATGCGCACCAGCTCAGCCTCGAACGATTTCGCGAACAGGCCGTCCACGTCGTGGTTGCAGTCATCGACGAACACAAAGCCGCCGCCGCGCACGTAGCGCTCGAAGTTCTTGCGCTCGGCCGGCGTGAACTGCACCAGCTTGTGCCCGGCCAGGTAACAGAACGGCGACTCCAGCATCTTCGGATCGGACAGCGCGATCACGCGTTCGACCGGATCGACCCGCAAGGTGGTGTACTCGACCAGGGAGTTGAGCACGTTGCTGGGCATGCGGATATCCACATCCCAATCGCCCGAGTCGTACATCAGGCGCGTGAAGTAAAAATCGTAGCTGGCCATCTACACCGCGTCGGACAGCGACGTGAAGTTAAAGTCGCGCACCTTCATCGGCGGGATCACCATCTGGAACCTGACCTCGTCGCCGCCGATGACCTGCGGCTTGCCGAGTTCGTCCAGGTTGTTGAGCATGCTGACCGGGCTTTCGTTGAAGCGGAAATTCTTGATCGGATGCTTGATCTTGCCGTTCTCGACATAGAAGGTGCCGTCGCGCGTCAGCCCGGTCAGCAGCAGCGACTGCGGATCGACGGTGCGGATGTACCAGGTGCGCGTGACCAGCACGCCCTTCTTGGTCGATGCGATCAGTTCTTCCATCGACTTCGAGCCGCCGGCCATGATCATGTTGCCGTGCCTGCCGCTGGCGCGCGCCTTTTGCCTGGCGGCCCAGTAGAGCGAGTAGTCGAGCGAGGCAACCTTGCCGTTCTTGATGATGTCGGTGCGCTCGCGCGCCAGCATCGAATTGCTGTCCCACGGACGCACCGGCACATCCTTGTCCCACGGGTCGGCCCACACGTTGACCTGTTCGTCGAACAGCTTTTCGCCAAGACGGTTGCCGCCGCCCTTCTTCGACAGGAAGCTGCGTCCCTCATCGGCCTGACGTGCGTCGAAAGCGCCGAACATGCGCCCGATGATTTCGGAGGTCGCGGCCGGCTCCAGGATCACGGTATAGCGGCCCGGCTCGAGCGCTTTCGCCTCGACAGAGCGCAGCGCCTTTTCGATTGCCACCGCCGACGCTTCGCGCGCGTCGAAACGGCGGGCATCGTTGGCGTAGCGCGTGACCCAGCCCGAACCGCGCCCGTCTTCGGTGCGCGCGGTGCAGGTGAAGCTCAGGTTGGTGAATTCCTGGTGCCCGAACACGCCGTTCGAATTGGCGATGGTCTCGAAGCCGGTCGTGTCGACAAAAAAGCCTGCCGTGACCAGTTTGTTCTTGCGCCCCGCGACGATGCTGTGCGACGCCACTTCGGCGCGAAATTCGGGGTCGATGGCGGCGGTGTTCTTGTTGAAGGTGGCCGAAGGCCTGAACTCCTGCTTGCCGACGGCCGGCAGGAACTCGGGATTTTCCGGCGCCAGGCGCGCCACGTCCTCGGCGCGGCGCACCGCCTTTTCAAGCGATTTGTCGTCGAATTCGTTAAGCGACGCGGTGCCCTGGCGCTTGCCGAATGCGACGCTCACGGTCAGCTGGACGTTCTCGTTCAGGCCCGCGGTGGAGACGCTGTTTTGCGCATAGCGGATATTGCCGGTGCGGTTGCCGTTGATGAGAACGCGGCACTCGTCGGCTTTCGAGAAACCGATCACACGCTCGCAGATGCGCTTCGCTTCGTCCTGGTTCAGCTGCTTCATTGCTGCTCTCCTTAGCCGATCTTGCGAGCGGTGTTGATGACATTGACGCCGTTAAAGCGCGTGGTGCTCGATCCGTGCGACACCGCGCTGACCTGGCTTGGCTGGCCCTTGCCGTCGAAGAAGGAGCCGCCCATGCGCCAGTCGCGCTCGTCGCAGATCGCGCTGCACGCGTTCCAGAACTCCTGGGTGTTGGACTGGTAGGCCACGTCCTCGAGCGGCCCGGTGATCTTGCCGTTCTTGATCTCGAAATAGAGCTGGCCGCCGAACTGGAAGTTATAGCGCTGCTGGTCGATCGAATACGAACCGCGCCCGAGGATATAGATGCCCTTCTTGACGTCCTTGACCATCTCGTCGGGAGTGAGGCGTTCCTTGCCGGCTGCCAGCGAGACGTTCGGCATGCGCTGGAACTGCACGCTGTTCCAGCTGTCGGCGTAGGAACAGCCGTGCGATTCCTTCTCGCCGATGATATGGGCCTGGTCGCGCGTGGCCTGGTAGTTCACCAGAATGCCGTCCTTGATGATGTCCCAGCGCCTGGCCGGCACGCCCTCGTCGTCGTAGCCGACCGCGCCGAGCGAACCGGGCGTGGTCTTGTCGGCGATGAAGTTGACGCGTTCGGAACCGAACTTGAATTTTTTGGTGCGCCACTTGTCGAGCGAGGCGAAGCTGGTGCCGGCGTAATTGGCCTCGTAGCCGAGCACCCGATCGAGCTCGGTCGGATGCCCGACCGACTCGTGGATCGTCAGGAACAGGTGTTCCGGACTAAGGACCAGGTCGTACTTGCCCGGCTCGACCGATTTCGCACCCAGCTTTTCGCGCGCCTGGCGCCCGGCTGCGCGCGCGTCCTCGATCAGGTCGTACGACCTGGTGTACAGGGTGGTGACGCCGCCGGCCGCCTGCACCTTGTGCTCGGGGCGCGCATCGAAGTATTCGAAGCCCATCCCGACCGGCGCAGCCAGGCTGTCGCGGGTGCGGAACTTATTGGTGGCCTTGTCGACCGCGGTGGCCGTCAGCGGCGCCCACAGGCGGTGGATGTCCTGGTCGATGTACGAGCCGTCGGTGGAGGCAAAGTATTTCTGCTGGTTGACCTGGAACAGGCGCGATTCCATGAAGCTGGCGCCGGCATCGAGGCCCGCCTGGTTGGCCGCGATCAGCATGTCGGCCTTTTCCTTGATCGGCACCGTGCGCCAGTCCCTGGTGTAGGGCGTGGCCCAGCTCACTTCGCCGACACCCCGGACCGGCGCCATCTGCAGCGCTTCGGTTTGCAGCCTGGCGTTGGCGCGCGCGATCGCAACCGCCTGGCGCGCGGCATTGGCCACGCCGTCGGGCGACATGTCGTTGGTGGAAGCGAAGCCGTAGGCGCCGTTGGCGATCACGCGCACGCCGACCCCGGACGATTCGGTGTTGACGATGTTCTCGACGTTCAGGTTGCGGGTGGTGATGAACTGGTTCAGGTAGCGGCCGATGCGCACGTCGCAGTAGCTCGCTCCCGCCTTGGTGGCCGAATCGAGCGCGGCGTCCGCCAGCGCTTTCTTGAAAGCCGGCGCTACCGGATTCATCAGTTCTTCGGCGGCGATGGCGTTGCCGAATACCGGCACCAGCATCGCGCCGGCCCCGGCGCCGCCGATTTTCAGGAAGGTACGTCGTTCCACATTGACTCCAGGAGGTTAAACCGCGTCCGACAGCGAGGTGAAATTGAAGTCGCGCACCTTCATCGGCGGGATCAGCATCGAATACTGCACTTCGTCGCCCGCGATGACCTGCGGCTTGCCGATTTCCTCGATGTTGTTGAGCATGGAGACGGGGCTCTCGTTGAAACGGAAGTTCTTGATCGGGTGCTTGATCTTGCCGTTCTCGATATAGAAGGTGCCGTCGCGCGTGAGGCCTGTCAGCAGCACCGATTGCGGATCGACCAGGCGGATGTACCAGGTGCGGGTGACAAGCACGCCTTTCTTGGTATTGGCGATCAGCTCCGCGGTCGATTTGCTGGTGCCGGCCATGATCATGTTCCCGTGTCCGCCGATCGGGCGCACGCCTTGCTTCCTGGCCCAGTACAGCGAGTAATCGAGCGCCGCGACGCGTCCGTCCTTGATCAATGCGGTGCGCTCGCGCGGCAGCATGGTGTTGTCGTCCCACGGCAGCACCGGCACGTCCAGGTTCCACGGGTCGGCCCAGATGTTGACCTGCTGGTCGAACAGCTTTTCGCCCAGGCGGTTGCCGCCGCCCTTTTTCGACAGGAAGCTGCGGCCCTCGTCCGCGCTGCGCGCGTTAAAGCCCGACAGCATGAAGCCGATCAGGTCCGAGGTTGCGGCCGGCTCCAGGATCACGGTGTAGCGGCCCGGCTCGAGCGCCTTGGCGTCGACCGAGCGCAGCGCCTTTTCGATCGCCACGGCGGATGCTTCGCGCGCATCGAACCTGGACACGTCGGTGGCCGAACGCTTGACCCAGCCCGACCCGCGCCCGTCTTCGGTGCGCACGGTGCAGGTGAAATCGAGGCTGGTTTCTTCCTGGTGCCCGAACACCCCGTTCGAATTGGCAATCGTCGTAAACGAGGTGCGGTCGGTGAAAAATCCGGCGCATACGAGTTTGCTCTTGCGGCTGGCCTCGATGCTGTAGGCCGCGGTCTGGGCCCGGAATTCAGGATCGATGGCGGCCGTCTTTTTGCTGTAGGTGTCGCTTGCCTTGTAAATCTGCTTGCCCACCGCCGGCACGAACTCCGGGTTTTCCGGTGCCAGGCGGGCCAGGTCCTCGGCGCGCCGCACCACCTTTTCGAGCGACTTGTCGTCGAACTCGTTGATAATAGCGGTGCCCTGCCGCTTGCCATAGGCGACCGACACCGACAGCTGCGTATCCTCGAGCAAGCCGGCGGTCGACACATTGTTGCGCGCGTAGCGGATATTGCCGGTGCGGTTGCCGTTCAGCTTGACGATGCATTGATCGGCCTTGGTGAGCGCCATCACGCGATCGCAGATGCGCCGGGTTTCTTCCTGATTCAATATTTTCATTTGCGATTTCCTGCCTTAGCCGATCTTGCGAGCGGTGTTGATCACGTTAATGCCATTGAAGCGCGTGGTGCTCGAACCATGCGACACGATGCTGACCTGGGCCGGCTGGCCCTTGCCATCGAAGAAGGAGCCGCCCATGCGCCAGTCGCTCTCGTCGCAGATTGCGCTGCAGGCGTTCCAGAACTCCTGGGTGTTGGACTGGTAGGCCACGTCTTCAAGCTGCGCGCCGATCTTGCCGTTGTTGATTTCGTAGTACAGCTGGCCGCCGAACTGGAAGTTGTAGCGCTGCTGGTCGATCGAGAACGAGCCGTCGCCGACGATATAGATGCCTTTCTTGACATCCTTGACCATCTGGTCCGGCGTGAGCTTGTGCTTGCCGGCCGCAAGGGAAATGTTGGGCATGCGCTGGAACTGCACGTTGCTCCAGCTGTCCGCGTACGAGCAGCCTTGCGACTCCTTCTCGCCGATGATATGGGCCTGGTCGCGCGTGGCCTGGTAGTTGACCAGGATGCCGTCCTTGATGATGTCCCACTGCTTGCACTTGATGCCTTCGTCGTCGTAGCCGACCGCGCCGAGCGAACCCGGGGTGAGCTTGTCGGCCACGATGTTGACGCGCTCGGAACCATACTTGAATTTCTTCGACTGCCACTTGTCGAGCGTGGCGAAGCTGGTGCCGGCGTAGTTCGCCTCGTAGCCCAGCACGCGATCGAGCTCGGTCGGGTGGCCCACCGATTCGTGGATCGTCAGCCACAGGTGCTCGGGACTGAGCACCAGGTCGTATTTGCCGGGGGCGACAGATTTTGCCGTCAGCTTCTGTTTCGCCTGGCGCCCGGCCGCGCGCGCATCCTCGATCAGGTCGTACGACCCGGTGTACAGCGTGGCGACGCCGCCGGCCGCCTGCACCTTGTGCTCGGCTCGCGCGTCGAGGTATTCGTAGCCCATGCCGACCGGCGCCGACATGCCCTGGCGCGAGCGGAACTTGTTGGTCGCCTTGTCGACGGCAGTGGCGAACATCGGCATCCACATGCGGTGGATGTCCTGGTCGATGTAGGAGCCGTCGGTCGAGGCAAAATACTTTTGCTGGTTAACCTGGAACATAAGCGACTGCATGAAGCTCGCGCCGCCCTCCATGCCGGCCTTGTTGGCTGCGATCAGCAGCTCGGCCTTTTCCTTGATCGGCACGGTGCGCCAGTCCTTCTTGATCGGGGTGGCCCACGACACTTCGCCAACCCCGCTTGCAGGAGCCATGCGTACCGGCTCGGACTGCAGCTTCGCGTTTGCCTTGGCGATCGCCACTGCCTGACGCGCGGCGTTGGCCACGGAATCGGGCGACATGTCGCCGGTCGCGGCGAAACCGTAGGCGCCGTTGCAGATCACGCGCACGCCCACGCCCGCGGACTCGGTATTGGTCACGTTCTCGACGTTCAGGTCGCGCGTGGTGATGAACTGGTTCAGGTAACGGCCGATGCGCACGTCGCAATACGAGGCGCCGGCGCCGGTGGCGGCGTTGAGCGCGGTGTCGGCCAGCGTCTTCTTGAATTTTGCGGCAAGCGGGTTGAGCAGTTCTTCGGCGGCAACGGCGCGTCCGAATACAGGGATCAGCATGGTGCCGAGGGCAAGTCCGCTGATATTGAGAAAAGCACGTCGTTCCATCGTATCTCCTGACACTCACACCTGAGGAAAAGCGGCACGCCGGATCGCGGCGGCCTCTTGTTTGCGGCCAAAAACTGCTCGCAACATTAACAGCAAAATGGGGAACAGGGAACGCAATCTTCATGCCACAGGCTAAGTTGTTGATTCCTCAAACCGGGCCTGGCAAGAGCGTACTGTCCGCAGTGTCCGCTGCACTGTCCGGCCTGCCTGCCGGACAGTAAATACACGCACGATTCCGCTTGACCGCACAGGTCGCTTGCCGGATGATCCGCAGCTGCGGCAAACGTACAAACCTGACAACCCTGATTGCATTGCAAAGAGGAGACCCACCTATGAAACGAGTGATCCTGGCCGCGCTGCTGGCGGCAACCGTCGCTGCCGGCGCGCATGCCGACGACGCGCTCAAGGCAGCGATCGCAGGCACCCACCGCGCGAGCGCCAACAGCGCCCGCGATGCGGCGCGCCACCCTGCCCAGACGCTCGAATTTTTCGGCATCAAGCCGTCCATGACGGTGGTCGAACTCTCGCCCGAAGGCGGCTGGTACACCGAAATCCTGGCGCCCTACCTGCGCGCCAAGGGCAAGCTGATCGGCGCGGGCGAAACCATCAAGCCGGAAAACCGCTACGCCATGCTGTTCAAGAAAAAACTGGACTCGAATGCGGCCGTGTTCGACAAGGTGCAGATCGGCGTGTTCGAGCCGCCGGCCAAGTATGATTTCGCGCCCGCGGGCAGCGTCGACATGGTGCTTACCTTCCGCAACGTGCACAACTGGATGGCGCTTGACGCAGCCCAGCGCAAGGCGATGTTCAGGAGCGTGTACGACAGCCTGAAAGCGGGCGGCGTGTTCGGCGTCGTCGAGCACCGCCTGCCGGTCGCGATGACGCAGGACGCAACCGCGTCGAGCGGCTACATGCACGAGGCGGCCGTGATCGCGATGATCGAGGAGGCGGGCTTCAAGCTGGCCGCCAAATCCGAAGTGAACGCCAACCCGAAAGACAGCGCCAACCACAATCGCGGCGTGTGGGCGTTGCCGCCGACGCTGGCCAACAAGGACCAGGACCGCGCCAGATACATGGCGATCGGCGAGAGCGACCGCATGACGCTCAAGTTTGTCAAACCATAAGGCAAACGCGCACTGCGTGGACAGGGCCGCCACCTTGCGGACCTGTCCAGCCGCAAGGTGCCGGCCCGATCACAAGGCTACAATTTTCGCCAGCACATGATGAATCTGGCTGTCTTGTTAAAATCCACGCATTTTCCCGCTGCGCGTCGTTGTAGTATTGCATCACCCGTTTCCCCGATAGTCGACTCCATTTAAAAAAAACTATGAACATGATCCGTTTCGCCGTCGCCGTGGCCTTGGCCGCATCGAGCCTGCTGGTCCACGCCCAAGGCGGCGCTCCGGACATCGTCCCGGGCGGCGTTCCCGCCGTCGTTCCCGCCAACCTGGAAAACGCCGTGGTCAAGGTGTTTTCCACCATCCGCCGGCCGGACCCGTTCAAACCGTGGAGCAAGGCGGCGCCGGCCGAGATCACCGGCTCGGGCGTGGTCATCGAGGGCAAGCGCATCCTGACCAATGCCCACGTTGTCGGCTATGCAAGCCAGGTGCAGATCCAGGCCAACCAGGCCGGCGACAAGGTGTCCGCCACGGTGGTGGCGGTGGCGCGCGGGATGGACCTGGCGCTGCTCAAGCTGGACGACGAATCGTTCTTCGACAGCCACCCGCCGGCCGCGCGCGCCAGCGTGCTGCCGGATGTGCGCGACCAGGTATTCGCCTACGGCTACCCCACCGGCGGCAACTCGCTCTCGATCACCAAGGGCATCGTCTCGCGCATCGAGTTCGTGCGCTACTCCTACAGCACCTCGGGCCTGCGTATCCAGATCGATGCCGCCATCAATCCCGGCAACAGCGGCGGTCCGGCGATCGCCGGCGACAAGATGGTCGGGCTGGCGTTCGCCACCGCCACCAACGCGCAGAACATCGGCTACATCATCCCCAACGAAGAAGTCGAACTGTTCCTGCGCGATGTGGCCGATGGCCGCTACGACGGCAAGCCGGCCATGCTCGACGACATCCAGACGCTGGAAAACCCGGTGCTGCGCGACTACCTCAAGCTCGACAAATCGGTCGAAGGCGCGATCGTCCAGCACCCGTTCATGAACGACCCGGCCTATCCGCTCAAGGAATGGGACGTGGTCACCCGCATCGGCGACTCGCCGATCGACAACCAGGCGATGGTCAAGCTGGGGTCGAACCTGCGGGTGCGCTTCCAGTACCGGGTGCAGCAGCTTGGCAAGGACGGCAAGGTGCCGCTGACGATCATACGTGGCGGCAAGACGATGAAGGTGCAACTGCCGGTGGCGCGCTCGCGCCCCCTGCTGATCCCCGACCTGGACGGCGGCTATCCCTCGTACTTCATCTACGGGCCGATGGTGTTCGGGCGCGCCACCATCGAATTCCTTTCCTTCATCACCTCGAACGCGAACGCCATGTCGGCCTACGCTTTCAACGGCAGCCCGCTGGTCACGCGCCGTGGCGAGCAGCCCGACGTCAGCCGCGAAGAGCTGGTCGTGCTCACCTCGCCGTTCTTCCCGCACAAGCTGGTAACCGGCTACAGCAACCGTTTCGGCTCGGTGGTCTACTCGATCAACCGGGTGCCGGTACGCAGCCTGCGCCACCTGGTTGCACTGCTGCGCGACCTCAAGGACGAGCTGATCGTGATCCATTTCGACCAGCGCGCCGGCGAAACCATGGTCCTGCCGCGCAAGGAAATGCTGGCCGCGACCGAGGCCATCCTGTCCGATAACGGCATCCGCCTGCAAGGCACCCCGGACATGATGGAAGTCTGGAACGGCAAGGCGAGCAAGTAAGGCGTCCACGCTGTGGTTGACGGGCATCAACATTATTGCCCCGAGACTTGCGCTGGCCCGCGCATGATAGGGATGAGAATCTTGATAAAGATGCGAGAACCTGCTACCTTATAGGTATCTGACGGGGGAACGCCATGGACAACTGGGAAAATGAGCTCGACGCCGGTACGGGTTGGGCCGAACAACTGGTCGAACGCTTCACCCTCGAGGTGAGCGACCACCTCGCCGCATCGATGCCCCAGCAACAGCAGTTCAAGCGCGTCGCCATCGCCAATATCCGGCGCGCCCTGAGCGACAGCATCGATTCCCTCAAGGCCACGGAAGATGGCCACGGCAGCACGCTGCCGGTGGCAAGACTGAAGGCCGCGCAGGTGATTTCCCAGGGCAAGGTGGACATGTCGCCGGCCACGCTGTACCGCGCCGCCGACCAGGGGCGCTTCTATTGCACCACGCCGGGCGGACGCAGCATCGGCAAGGTATTTCCCGCTTGGCAATTTGTAGACCCGGTGCCGGAACTGATCGCCAGCGTGCTGGCCGTGCTGGCCGACCACCCGGGCAGCGAAGTGCATGCGTTCTGGGTCACGGCGGCCGAGCAACTGAACGAACTGTGTCCCGCCGAGCTACTCGCAGGAAAGCCGTTCGACACCAGGGGCCAGCTTCACCCCAATCAACAATCGCTTCTCGCCCTGCCCGCGCGCCAGCGCCAGCAGAAGGTCAAAGAGTTTGCGGCAAGACAGTCCGGGAGTAGCGCAGACGTAATAGGCTGAGCGAATGCCGCCGCCGAACCGAACCGACCTCTCACCACCGAAACACATCGCCAGGCGCTTGCCGCTGGCAGGCCCCCTGTACGACACGCTGCTCAATAATGTCGTCGAATTGCCGGTCGGCAGCACACTGGTGCGGGCGGCATGGAATCACGCCTCGATCTTCCCGCGCCGGGTCGATATCACGCATCGCTTCGGCCCGCCGCAGGAGGCAAGGAACGGCGACGGCAGTTATCCCTTCCACTGGATTTACGCCGCGTTCGACACCATGACCGCGGTCTGGGAGGCCGGGCTGTGCCGCAACGACGTCACCCAGCCGGGATCGTTTTATGTCGCGCACGGCGCACCGGAGGCGCTCATCGCACGCTTCGACATGCTCGCCCCGCTGGTGCTGCTCGACCTGAACGGGCTGGCGATGGCCAAGCTCGGGATCTCCGACGAGATCTCCGATCCCGACCATGAGTGGTCGCAATGGTTCGGCTGCATGCTCGATGCCGTCATTGCGCTCGCGCCAAGGCGGCTGCACGGATTTCGCTATCCGTCCCGCAGGCACCGGGGCAACGACGCGGTTGCGCTCTCGTCGCGCCGAATGGAAACGCTGGACATGGCGATGGCGCATGAAAAATTCGCCGGCACGGCGGAATGCGCGCATTTGCAGGAAGACTTGTGCCGGGTGGCGCCGCCGTGACGAAGCTCGCGCTTACTTCGCTTTTTCCTTCTTCAGCGGCGTGAACGACAGGTCCGCGAAATCGAAGCTGAAGTCGGTTTCGGTCGACACCGGCGCCATGCGCATGCGCTCGATGCTGCCGTCCGGATTGAGCGAGAACGACACGTAGGCGTCGGCGTTGAAGTTGCGCTCCTTCCAGCGCACGATGAAGGTATCGTGCTGGAAGTGCTCGAGCTCGCCGCTCAGGTCGGGCGTCTTCGAAAAGCTCATCACGTGCCTGGCGCCGTCCGGCTTGATCGTCACCTTGCCATACCACGCGTCCTGGTATTCGCCATCGTAAGCCGCCAGCGGCAGCGACGGCCGCGACTTCGCCGCGCGCGCGCTCGAGGCGCTCTTCTGGCGCTCGAGCTCCTTGGCGTGCGCTTCGTGCTCCACGTCGCTGATCAACTTGATCCAGTCGCTCGGCGGCGCATCCAGGTAGTGGTCGAGCAGGCGGTATTGCAGTGCCGTCATCGCGGAGCCGCTTTCGGCGTTGGTCAGGATGGCGATGCCAAGCTTCGCTTCCGGCACCATCACCAGGCGCGAATAGAAACCTTGCAGCGCGCCGCCGTGCATGGCCAGCTTCTTGCCCCTGTAGTCGCGCAGCTGGAAGCCCAGCCCGTACGCGAAGAAATTGGGCTTGGTCGCGGCCAGGCCAGGCTTCGGCTCGCTGATGCGCATCGGCGTTTGCGCGGTCCACATTTCACGCCCCTGCGCGTCGCTGAACAGGCGCAGCTCCTTGTCCGTGCCGGCCGGCGCGTCGGCGATCTTGCCGCCGTCAAGCAGCAGCTTCATCCAGCGCGCGATGTCTTCCGCGTTGGTATTGATGCCGACCGCGCCGACCGCGTTCGCCACCGGCATGGCCTTGACGGCCGTTATCTTGCCGTCGATCTTGCTGTGCGCGTTCGACACGTTCGGATTGCCCGCGTTTTCCGCCAGGCTGGTGGTGGTGCTGTTCATGCCGAGCGGCTTGAGGATGCGCTCGCGCACTGCATCACCCCACGGCTTGCCTGCTTTCTGCGCCACGATCTTGCCTGCCACGATATAGAGCAGATTGTCGTAGGCGTAGCTGTTGCGAAAACTGGTGGCCGGCTTCACGTAGCGCAGCTTCTCGATGATCTCGTCGGTCGTAAACGTCGTCGTCGGCCACCACAGCAAGTCGCCCGCGCCCAGCCCAAGGCCGCTGCGGTGGGTCAGCAGGTCGCGCACCGTCATTGCATGCGTGACGTAGGCGTCGTACATCTGGAAGTCGGGCAGGTGTTTGGTGACCGGATCGTCCCATGCCAGCTTGCCCTCGTCGACCAGCATCGCGAGCGAGGCCGCGGTGAACGCCTTCGAGTTGGATGCGACTTCGAACAGTGTCTTGCCATCGACCCGCGCCGGCTCCCCCAGCTTGCGCACGCCGAAGCCGCGCGCCACGACGAGCTTGCCGTCCTTGACCACGGCGATCGCGATTCCAGGAACGTCGAAGGTCTTCATGACCCGCGTGACGTCGGCCTCGAGGTCGAAGGCACGCACCGCGGCGCCGGCCGCCGGCTCCGCGGCAAAGCCGTGGACGGGGGCTATGGCAGCGCCCAGCGCGAGCAGCAGCGCCGCCGCAATTCGGTTCATGGTTTGCACAGGCGGATCTCCCTTATTTGGCGGCCATCAGTTTATCGACGCTTTGTTGCGTGACCGGGTGGTAGCGCTCGCGCGCTTTCTTGTAGACGGCTTCGGCCCAGGCCCTGTCGTCCGGATTCTTGAGCAGCGCGGCATACAGCGGCACCACGAATTTCTTGCGCCCCACGCTCATCAGGAAGGCGCCCAGCGGCTCGCGCACGGCGCGGTAGCCGGCCTTGATGCTGGCGCGGTAGAAGCGGAACGCGACTTCGCTGTTGCGGGTCTTGCCAAGGCCGAAGGCGCGGTCGAGCTCTTCGAGCTGCGCCACGCCTGCCCTGGCGTCGATATCGTTGAGAAATTTCATCCACTCGGCGGCATTCCATTTGGCGCTGCCCAGCCGGGCGGTCGGCAGCTGGCCCTTGAGCCAGGCGCTGCGTGTCGCATCGAGGGCGGCCAGGCGCGCCGAGACGACGCGCGCGGCGCCGGCCGGAATGCCGGGGCCGTGCAGCCACTCGTCCAGTTCGGCATCGGCCATCACCCCGGGGTGCCGTGCCAGCAGGTTCTGGCGCAGGTAGCCGATGAACTGGGCCGTGGTCACGCTCTGGAAGGCGTGCTGGTCGAACCAGCCGCGCAGGAAGGGATCGAACACGGCGCGCCCGGCGCGCTGCTCGAGCGTGCGCAGCAGCCACGCGCCTTTCGGATACGCCAGGCCATCGTCGGTATAGGCATCGGACGAGGTGTCGGCGTCGCGCGTGAGCAAGGCCTGCTTGGCCAGCGGGATGTCCGCCAGCGACGTGAGTGCCTCTTCCTGCTCGAGCTGCAGGTTCATGGTGGCCTCTTCCTCGCCATAAATGGCTTCCAGGATGCGGGTGGTGACGTAAGTGGTGAAGCCTTCGTTGAGCCACCAGTGCTTCCACGATGCGTTGGTGACCAGGTTGCCGGACCAGCTGTGCGCCAGTTCATGCGCGATCAGGTCGACCAGGCTGCGGTCGCCCGCGATCATGGTCGGGGTCAGGAAAGTGAGGCGCGGGTTTTCCATGCCGCCGATCGGAAACGAGGGCGGCAGCACCAGCATGTCGTAGCGTCCCCACCGGTACGGGCCATACAGCGACTCGGCGGCGTGCACCATTTTTTCGGTGTCGGCGAATTCGTAGGCGGCGTCCTTGATGCGCAGCGGTTCGGCGTACACGCCGGTGCGGGGGCCGAGCGTGCGCGCTTCCAGTTCGCCGATCGCGATCGCCAGCAGGTAGGCCGGAATCGGCTGCGGCATGGCGAAGCGCCAGCCGCCCTTGCCGGTCGCCTTCGGGTCGTTGTCGGCGCTCATCACCACGCGCAGGCCGCGCGGCGCTTCGATCCGTGCGCTATAGGTAAAGCGCACAGCCGGCGTATCCTGCAGCGGAACCCAGGAGCGCGCGTTGATCGTCTCGGACTGGCTGAACATGAAAGCGCGCTTGCCCGACATGGTCTGGGCCGGCGTGAGCCACTGCAGCGCGCTCGCGCTCGGCGCGGTATGGTAGTAGATGCGCACCTTGGCCGGCTGGTCCTCGAGCGCCACGTGCAGCGCCTGGCCTTTTTCCGCATCGAACTTGCCGAGGCTGTAAGCGAGCGTGGTCCATGCGCCGCGCGCGTTCTTCGCCTGCACCTTGTGAATGGTCAGTTCGCGCGTGTCAAGGTCGAGCGAACGCGCGTCCTTGTCGATCCATTCGAGCGACAGTTCGGCAAAACCGGACAGCGTCTTGCGCTCGAAATCGGCCTTCAGGTCCAAGTGCAGGGCACTCGTTTTGACCTGGTCGTAGCGCGCGTAGCTGAGCGGGTCGAGCGCAAACGCGAATGCGCTCCATTGCAGCATCAGGGTGCAGGCGGCGACGCGCAACAGTGTAAGTCTTATCATGCTTTTCTCGGCTCGGCAGCTCTGCGGTTTCAGAACCGAGCAGAATATCACTTTCGATTATGTAACGAAAGCGGCAGGGCTTGGACACCTCAGTCTTTTATCATTCGGCGCATTGTTAACCAAACGCTCGTCATGGACGCCTTCCTCGTTTCGGCCCTGCTGGGCGCAGGCGCCGCCCTGGCATCTGACGCCACTTATACACAAGGCTGATGACCGCCGTCCTACGTCGTGCGTTACCGCTTACTTTCGATTGGTTAACGATACTCGTGCCGGACCGTGCGGTGGCGCTGCGCCTGATGCTGGGGTGGCGTTGTTGTGCCGCAGGGTTGGTCGTTGCAGTGTGGCCAGTGCTCGAAAATGCCCGCGCAATTCGGTGGCGCTAGCGTTGCGATGAGCTGTGCTTGCCACGATCAATACCAACAAGCGTAATAAAAAATCCTATAAGTTTCGTCACTTATAGGGGGCAGAGTGGTCGTCTCACTGGCCGCCGCTGCGCAGGCATTCGCGGCTGATCGGAACGTGATGCTGCCCGTCAGTACTGCTGAAGCTCTTCCTCGAGTGCGGCCACCAGCTCGTCGATCGATGGCGTTGCGCCTTTGCTGGCGGGTGTGGGCAAGATCCCCGGCAAGGTGCCTTCCACTTTTAATTGAGGAAGAGCCACTTCCATCAGGTCGTCCAACGAAATCGCCTTGGGCTGATATCCAGCCCACTCGTCGATCGCGCATGCCTCGGCGTACTCTTTGTGGGGCCACAGCGGGAAAATGCTGCCGCCATCTTCCGCGCCCGCCATGGCCCAACCGTCCTGATAAAGGCCCCAAGCTTCCTGGCGGTCTGCGACGACCTTGACGAAATGTTCAACGCGTTTGCTAGCAGGCAGTGCGAATACGGCTGCAAGTTGATTTGGATTCATCATTACCCTCAAGAATGCCGTTCCCATCCGCTCGTCACCCGGACGAACGGCTGCTCGACAGGACGCTCTTTGTTAGCACGTCCAAAATCGTCGTGCTTGTGCTGCAAACGGTGCAAGGCGCGGTCCTGCAAATTCGATTGCTCGTAACTGTACCCTTTCGAGGCCTCACGGCCCCGCTCGTGCGCCAGATCACCCGGCGGATTACGAACGGTCGCGCGCTTGCCGCGCTCAATCAGCCCACCTAATCCGGCTGGCTAGTTACAAATTCTCCTTGCGCATCAGATGTAGGTTCGTCAAGCTCCTCGCTAAATTTTGCGCGTATTTTTGCGACCGAAATCTCCTCCGCTTCACCATATCCAGCCTGTAAAGCTTTGGCAATATGCCGCGTCGCGTCGGCCAGGATCGTTCCCCATGCGATAGCTTCATCTATGTCCATCGATTCCCGGTACATGCCGATTTTTATCGAGCAATGGATCTTTTGTTCTGCAATCCACACTCGCAACATTTCAACAGAATTTTCGTCCCGTAGCGCGGCCTCAGGAATTGGGCGTTCATTCATAGCCATGATTTCATACTCTCCAAATAAGGTTATTTCGCTTCCGGCGGCTTCTGCTCCGGTTCAACTCTTGGCTCAGGCGGTTGTACGCCGCTCGCTGGCCACTTCGATTCGGCAATTTCGTTTCCACGGTTGTCAGTCTCAGCAACGCCGCCTATATCATTTAATGCTTGTTGCTCTTTGCGTCTCCGTTCGTCCTTATCATCATCCTTCGGATACGTATCAATAATCGTCGCACCGTTTCGATCGCGGTTTAGATTAGAAGAAGAGCTTTGAAGTTAGAGCAACTTGCCCATCATGGAGTGCTGTTGAAAACCTTCTGATCAAATTTCACCTCACCGTTATCCGAGTAAAAACGGTAGCCAGGCGACAGCGCAATAAACTTCGTCAAGTCAGGTCGCCGCTCTGTCAGATGATATAAATGGACCGTCTTCAAACTGTCTGCGTTGCCGTCATATCGATCTGTAGTCAGCCACCAACCGGACATATGTGGCGGCGACGGATATCGCACACCCTGCACATGATCGCCCTCGTACACGCCATCTGAAATAACGATCATTTGATCAGCCTTAGGCGGTGCAAATACTGATGAGGCGCGTTCACACACTTGATGCTGATCGTGCCAGTAGCGAAGGGTATTGGAAACACCTGGCACATAGTGACTTGCCTCGGGCGTGTATTCCCAGAACTCCAAATACCCTCGATCATTGGCTACAGCCTTCGTAATCCAATAGCCATATCCGAGAGTTTCATCAGGCCGTATGGAGTTCCCGGCTAAAACGCAATCGCAAACGAAGCGAACAAACGTCCTGCATTCATTCGAAAGTTCTGGCTCGTTTACCGCAGCAAAAATTTCGTAGCCGAGCGTGGCGCGCAATCCATCTGACTCGAAGCTCAACCCGCTATCACTGGAAACGATATTAATCATTGTCTGCTCCTGTATTTTGCACTACTGCTTGCTCGGTTCTTCAGGCTTCTTTGGCTCTTGAGGTGGCGGTTTCGGATTCGTAATCTGATCTGCCCGCACTTGACCGCCTTGCGTTCTACTGCAAGTCAAACAGTGAGGGTATAGTTCTTGCGGACCATCGGTAGGATTGATCGCGTTTGGCGGTTGATGGTCCGGAATGAAATTTCCACACTGAGTGCCCGCCTCGGTAGTTCCGCACGTATGGCAACCGCTTGATCCACCAATTTGATTGATCTTGTCGCGCTCTCCTGGCGTGAAATCCCGATCTGGACCGCGAGCAGGAACCGACTCGCCGGCATGAGGCCCAGGCCGCAATGTATCATTTTTCCCTCCACCGCCAATTGCCGATGCGATAGCGCGATTAATAACCGCTCGCGCCTTAGGGTCCGTGGCATATTTATATGCCCCAACCATAAGGATGACGCCGCCAGTGAAGACAGCCGCAACAGCGTGTCTACCATCTGGGTCAACAAATGCATACGGATTGTTTTCGGCGTATTTGTAGCGATTAAAACTGCTCCCCGTATTCGCATCGGCCACCACCGGATCAATGCTCAACATCCTACCAGCGATCGGATCGTAGTAACGCTGCTGCATATACACCAAGCCGAGATCGGGAGCGCTCACATGGCCAGCGAAACCGAGCGCTGGCGTCGCCCCTTGCGCCGTCGCACCATACGGCTCGTATCGGGTGCGGCTGACGATGCCGCGTACCTCGTTTGTGATCGCAACCGGACTGCCTAAGCCGTCCGTGTGATCGTATTGCGTGCCTGCACCGCCCACCTCGGCAATGAGGTGATTGTGCAGGTAGATGTATTTGGTGCCGGTGCTGCCGGTCGGCCCTGCATACATCAGCTTCCCGTCCTGGCTGTACACCTGCACGCGGTTGACACCATCGACGCCGACCGCACTGACCCGCCGCCCCAGGCCGTCGTAGACATAGCTCCCCTTGCCGGTCGCGCTCTTCATCCGGTTGCCCAGGTCGAAAACATATTCCTGCGCGCCGCGCTTGATGATGTTCCCCTGAGTGTCGTAGCCATATGCGAAGTTGTATTGCGCGGGCCCGCCGGTAATGCTGTCGAGCCGGTTTTTGCTTGCGTCGTAGCTATGAATGCTATTGCGCGCAGTGCCGCCACCCGTGATCGTGGTTGACGTCAGATTGTCGAGCGCGTCGTATTCATAGCTCGCGTTCCCCCACAGGTTCGGTGCGCTCACGGTCTTCAAACGGTCGAGGCCATCGTAGCCCATCGTCCGGTTCGTCACATTCGGCGGCATCAGGTCGGCGATGCCGGCGACGTTGGCGTTCGCGTCGTAGGTATAGCGGTCGCTCAGCACGCCATGATCATCGGTGGACTGCTCCGGCAGGCCGCGCCTGTTCTGGGTCAGCGTGTGGGTGATGCCGTTGCCATACTTGAAAGTGGCGAGCGCGCCGTTCGGATGATAGGTGATCAGGCTGGCATAGGCGCCGATCTGGCGCGGTTCGCCCAGTGCGTTCGGATTGAGGCTGAGCGTGAGGTAGTCGACCGGATATTGCAGCTGGCGCAGCGAGCCATTCCCGTCGTAGCGGCGAGCGATGGTATATGCCCGACCGTAGTCCAGCCTCTCGAGTTCGATCAGGCGGCGCTTGTTGTAGGTGTAGGTCCATGTGGCGGCGCCCGAGCGTATCGTTTCGGGCAAGCCGTTGGCGGTGTAAGTACGGAAAATCGAGGCACTGCCATCACCGTAGGTGGTCGTTGTCAGCCGGTTCAGGCCGTCGTAATAGAAGCCTGTTTTCTTCGCCGCCAGCACGCTGACCGTGCTGCAATCGCTCGTCGAGAGCAGACTCAGGCCGCTCGCGCGCCAGGCCACGTTGTCCGCGCATCGTAGTGCTGTACCGTGGCGCCCGTTTCTGGCTCGATCGTCTTGCACAGCCGCTCATAGGTGTCGTAGACGTAGCTGCGCGTGGCGCTCTTGCCATTGCCGCTACGGATAATCGTCTGCGGTTTGTCGAACAGGTCGCGTGCGATCGCGACGCTCACCCCCTCAGGCGCAACGATACTCGTGATCGCGCTTTCGTCAGGCGCGTCAAACGCCTGGTAGCTGTACGTCGTGTTGTGCTGGCGGGCATCCGTATACGTTTTCTGAAAGCCAGATTGGTAGGAAAAGCCTGAATACACTATCCCCAGTTCGGTAATGGTGCCCGTGACTGTAGGGCGGCCGAGTGCGTCGTACTCATAGTAAATGCCGTCCGCTATCTCGCCATAGCTTCGCTTGGGATACGATTCGTAAGCAAGGCGGCCGGCAGCGTCGTACTGGCGTTTGGTAATGCGCCTGGTTTCGTTGACATGATCGTTGTCGGCTCTTTCATCGTAAATTTCCCGCCATAGCGCGTCATAGTACGTCGTGGTGTAGGCAGAGCCTGTCGTGACCTGGCGGCGCCAGTACCCCCCTGCACTCAAGTCAAACGGGACCGTTGGCACTTGTGAATAGACGATCCTGGTTGGGTTCCATATCACCGTGTCGCCGGCAGGCGGCGTAATCAGGTTCCGGCGTCCCATCGCGTCGTATCCGTAGGCGGTGGTGTAGCCCGCCGCATCCGTCACGGAATCGACCGCGCCGATGTTGTTGACGACTGCACTTTCAGTCGACCCGTTGTGGTAGCGGACGGCCTGTGCCTGTCCGCGCTTGTAGTTGCTGAACTTCGTGCTCTGGTTCAGTCCGTCCATTTGGGTGTCGAGCGTGCCATCCGCGTAGTACGCCAACGTTTGTTCAAGTTTTCCGAATCTGGTCACCTTGTTGAGGGTGGCGGTGGCGGGATCGTATTCATTGAGCGCCATTACCTTGCCTGTGCTGTTCTCCTTTACCTGCTTGATTTGCCCCAGCACCCATTTCGACAAATTGTTCTCGTACTCCGTGGTTTCGGCCCGGCTCCCAAGCGGGCTTGATCGAGTCACGTTGGTTGGCTGGGCGAAGCTGTTGAATTGACTTGCCAGCCACGTGAATTCGACGCCTTGCTGGCTGATGATGCGCCTGTCCGTCTCCATTACCCGGGAGGCGAGTTCGCCATCCCCACGGCGCTGGTAGCTCACGCCGAACGGCGGTACCGGTTCGGCATAGCGCTGCTGGGTCGAGCGTATGACGGATCCGTTGCTTTCGATTACGTCGGTCTGCTGAAGCTGGCCTTCGGTCTGGCGAAACAAGGTGCCGAAGGTGAACCGCGTCTTGTCTCCGGACGGTTCGGTCACCAGCACCTGCTTGGTGGTCTCGCAAGCGTTGCACGGGGCCCAGCTCGACGCTTGGGCCGAATACGTAGTGCTCCACTCCATCGGTGACAGGCCGGGGCCGCTCAATGTTTTCCGGGTCAGCGCATTGCTTGAGAAAATCTTGGGGTAGTAGGGAGAGTATGTTTCGGTTTCCACATCGTAATCGCACTGTTCCTCGACGCCCGACCTGCCGTGGTAGGTGGGCGTCAAGGTGAAGTCGCCGCGCGCGCCCGAGGGATGCGTCATGTATCCAAACAGTTGCACCGGGTTCAGCACTCCCGGCGTATCGCAACTGCCACTCCCGAGATAATCGACACTGAAGAGCAGCGGCGCCACTCCCGTCAGATCCCAGCGCGACTGGTCTGGCAGGGTCACCCCGGTCAGATTGGCGTTCTCTGCGATTGTCGTGTCATAGCTGTAAGTCCACGTGCGCGTTCCGTCGTTCACTGAGGAGACCAGGTTCGACGCCACCGACGCAGGCGTTTCGTAGGTGAGGCTGATGACGCGTGGACTGCCGGTCGCATCGTTCGACTCGATCTTCGTCAACTGCCACTTGTTGGTCGTGTCGTAGGTATAGCTCACGGTGTTGCCGAACCGGTCGGTGATGAGCGTCGGGAGGATCCAGACTTCTTGACGCGCTAATACATTGCCCTCGACAACACTGGGATCCGGCGAAGGCTTACCCTTATTGGCTCCCAGTTCTGACGCTTCTGCCGCACCGGGGGCTGGCAACTTCGATGTCGCCGGTCCTGAGCTTGCCTTGCTGAGCTCGGGAGCAGGACGCGATACGATCCAGTCGAACCGGTACTCGGTGCCGTCCGGCGCTACCGCCACGAAGGCCTCGCCTGTCCCGCCGTTCTTCGGATCCATCGCCGCAAGGCACCGGATTGCCCAGTTGTTTCTTGTCACAATGGGATAGATGGAACGCTGGTTGCCAGGCGCCTGCATGTAGTTCGCGGTGCGGCCCAGCATTTCCTGGTCACCGACTCCCGGTACGTAGAGAAAGCTGCCATGCCAATACTCGGTCCCCTTCCAGCGTGAAACGGAGCCGTAGGAGCCATTGACCTGCGGCGGCTCGCCAAAAGCGCTGCAGCGCGCACCGGAGTTATCGCCGCTCGATACCCAGCCGCGCGATTTGGAAAAGATACCGTGCAAGTGGGGGATCTCCAGATCCCAACGGCCGAACAGCGTGCCGACAATTGGATTGTCGCCGGCCACCAGGCGCCGGCCCACCGATACGGGCAATGCGCTGTTGCCGGGCAAGCTCACGTCGGTCTGCACGAATTCAAGACTGCCGGTATATAAGTTGACCCGGTCGCCGAACAGGTCCTTCCCGAGAACAGCCATGTCGCGCTGTGCGCGGATCAACTTTACATGCTCCTTCGCGGTCGTCGTGTCCTGCGCATCAGCACGCGGCGCGCATAGCAGCGCAGGCAACCAGGCGGTCAGGATGATGCTGACGAACCTGCGCCGGAACGAACCTGGAATGGACAATGACATGGAGGTCCTGAGAATAGTGAGGGGGTGGCGGAGGAGTTGTTTTTATTAAATATGTGTGCGCAACGATACGCCGCACCATCCGACTCGCTTTGATTATTATCAATAAGCAATATGGGCGACAGCCTTTCAATCGGCGCGCGGCCGATCGCGTTTTTTTGCTTTTATCTCGGAGGCGGGTTTGATTAAACTGAAAAAGCATGCATGCAAAGCGCGATGCTGGGCGTTGTTCTGCCGCCAGGTTGGTCGTTACAGCGTGGCCAGTGCTCGAAAATGCCCGCGCAATTCGGCGCCGCTAGCGTTGCGATTAGCTGCGCTTGCCAGATCACTGCCCGTCAGTACTGCTGCGGCTCTTCCTCGTCAGGCTCGGGAAAATTCCAGGTAAGCAGGCGCAACGACGTATTTGCGGTGAGCTGACGCAGCCGTCAGTTGCTGACGGTGAAGGCAAGCGCGCGCGAGACCCCGACATTGCCGGCCGCATCGTAGGCCTTGGCAACGAGCGTGTGCTGGCCCGGCGCGATGCGACCGAGCCTGGCCGTGTAAGGAGGCACGTTGCTGCTGGCCTTGAACTGCCCGTCGAGGTAGAACTCAACGGCCGTGACCGCCACGTTGTCGCTGGCATCGGCCGAGACGGTGATGCCGCCGCGCGCCGCGGACTGGGCCGCCGTGACGAGCGGCGCCATGATGTCGCCCGAATCGGACTGCGTGACCCACACCGGCGCCGACCACAATATCTTGCCGTCGTTCTGGGTCAGCCGGGCGTAGTAAAAGTGCTCGCCCGGCGCCGGCGTGATGGTGGTGTTGGCCGTGGCCGCCAGCTGGCTGACACTGCCGTTGCGCCCGGGAACGCCTTCGAAGATCACCGCGGAAGACACCGTCATGCCGGTGCTGCTGGCGAAATTGGCCACCAGGTTCAGCGTGCCGCTGTTGGTGAAGCGCTCGCCCATGATGTGGCCGTTCGCGGTGAGCACCAGCTGCGAGTTCTTGTCCATGCTTGCGAACACGCGGCGCGCCCTGAGCGCGTCGAGGAAGCTGGTGGCCGACAGCGGCACGCCGTTCGGGATCAGGACCCCGGTGCGGTTGCTGGAGGAAGCGCCCCAGTTGGCGCAGTGGTTGTCCTGGTTGCTGCTGAAGGCAATGTGAAAGCCGGCTTCAAGCGCCTTGTTGCACGCCCCCGCGTAGGTGCTGCGCCCGGTTTCGGTCTCGCTGGTGTTGGTCGAGAACGCCGAGGTGTTGAGCACTTCGCACAGGGCCATCGCCTGGTCGCCGTCCGAGGTGTAGCCGAACGGGACGTTGTTGACCAGGAACTGGCCGCTCAAGGCGGGATGGTTGAACTGGCCGAGCCAGCCGCGCTGGCGCATCAGGGTGTACAGGGCGGCGTAGTCGCCCTTGGCGGTGTGGATATCGCCGATCGGCTGGCCGTCGCTGTTGATTTCCCACTCGAGCAGTTCCGGCGTATTGAAAATATTTAAATGCCCGCCGTTGCTGATCACGCCCCACTCGAGGCCGTACACGGCAAGGAAACCGGGATGGGCGGCGGTAAAGTCCGATGCGGCCGTCAGGCCGGCCTGGTACAGCGCCTTGGCGGCCGCCGGGCTGGCCTGCCCGTTGGCGCCGCTCGAGCCGTCGAACATATGGTTGTGCTCGGACGCGACGAGCAGGTCGAGCCCGCGCTCGAGCGCATAGCGGTAAGCGTCGCTGGGGCCGAAGGCGCCGCTTTGGGGCCCCTGCGCTCCGGCGCAGCTGGCGATCGCGCCGCCACCGTCGCTGTGGTTGGTCTGGCTGTGCAGGTTGCCAAGGTAGACCGTGTACGGCAGCGAGGCCGGGGCGGGAGCTGCCAGCGCGAGCGCCGGGGTGGCTTCCGCCATGCCGTACGGCATTGCATTGAACGCCGGCATGCGTGCAGTTCCGGTCGCCCCCACCGACATCTCCCACGACTGCTCGATCAGCTCCCCTGCGCCGGCTGCCAGCGTGTTGTCGATGGCCTCTTCGGGCATGCCGGCGGGCGGCGCGCTGTGCGCAGCCGGGCTTGCCAGCGCCTGCATGCGGACCTGGTAAATGCCGTCCGGCAGCTCGGCCCCGTCGACCCGGCCGTCCCAGTGCAGGCGGACCTTGACCGGCTCCCTGAACAGGCGCTCGACGCCGCGCCAGCGCTGCACCGGCTGCCCGGCCGGGCTGAGCAGTTCGACGCGCCAGCTCACGTCCTGCGCCGTCTCGACGAACGGGTAGTCGAAGGCCAGCGTGATGGTGCGCGCTTGCCGCGGCACACCGGCGCTGGTGCTCTCTGCCTTGTAGGGCACATGCAGCATGGCTTCGAATTCGCGGTGGTCCGCTTCCGAGGCAAGGCCGGCACTGCCGGCGCAGCAGGCCAGCACGAACCCAAGCCGATGCCCGAGTGTGTTGCGCGCGATATGCATGGGGTGCTCGCTTCCTCGTCATTGCGTCAACCTCATCGTGTGGCAACGGAAAGGCTTGCGCAACACCAACCGAGCCCATTTTTGATGTCTTTTTGATAAAAATTAACCGGACGAGAAGGTTGTTTTCTTATCAGCAATGATCTCGACGGGAAGCCGTGTCCGCTAGCGGCTGGCCGCCTCCGGCAGCCGCTCGCGCCCCGCTTCCCTGCGCGGCACGCGCAGCTGCACGCTGTGCGGGATGCCGTCGTCGCGCAGTGCCAGTACATTGCCCTGCTGCGGCACGCCGTCCACCTGCATGCTGGCCACGTCGCCAACGCTCACCGAAATCGTATAAATCGTTTTACGATAACGGTAATACAGGGTGAAGCCGGGCCAGTCGTCCGGCAGGTGCGGCGCCAGCGTCAGGCGCTCGCCGGCCAGGCCGACGCCGAGCAGCGATTCGACGATCAGGCGGTACATCCAGCCGGCCGAGCCGGTGTACCAGGTCCAGCCGCCGCGCCCGATGTGCGGCGCCACCGCGTACACGTCGGCGGCGATGACGTAGGGCTCGACCTTGTACACGGCGCTGTCCTGCGGCGTGCTGCCGTGATGCACCGGGTTGATCATGCGCAGCAGCTCCCAGGCGCGTTCGCTGTCGCCCATCTTCGCGAACGCCATCGCGGTCCAGATCGCGGCATGGGTGTACTGCCCGCCGTTCTCGCGCACGCCCGGCACGTAGCCGCGGATGTAGCCGGGGTTGAGCACGCCCTTGTCGAACGGCGGGTCGAGCAGCTGGATCAGGCCGTAATCGCGCCGCACCAGGCGCTGGTCGACCGCTTTCATCGCGCTTGCGGTGCGCTGCGGGTCGGCCGCGCCGGACAGCACGCCCCAGCTCTGCGAGATCGAATCGATCTGGCATTCGTCGTTGCTGCTCGAGCCGAGCGGGGTGCCGTCGTCGAAGTAGGCGCGCCGGTACCACTGGCCGTCCCACGCATGCTGTTCGATGTTGTGGGCCAGGCGCTTCGCCTCCTCGCGGCAGCTGGCGGCGAATTCATGGTCGCCGTACACGACCGCCACTTCGGCGAAGCGCTGCAGCACTTCGTACAGGAAGAACGCAAGCCAGACGCTCTCGCCCCTGCCTTCGTTGCCGACCCGGTCCATGCCGTCGTTCCAGTCGCAGGTGCCGATCAGGGGCAGCCCGTGCACGCCGAAGCGCAGGCCGCGCTTGACCGCGCGCACGCAGTGTTCGTACAGGTCGGCGCTCTGGGTCGAGTGGCCCGGCATGTCGTAGTAGGACTCCTCCTCGGGCTGCAGCATGCGCCCTTCGAGGAACGGCGCCGGCTCGGTCAGCACGCTGCGGTCGCCCGTGCCGATCACGTAGCGATGCGTGGCCAGCGGCAGCCACAGGTAGTCGTCCGAGCAGTGGGTGCGCACCCCGCGGTCCGACGGCGGGTGCCACCAGTGCTGCACGTCGCCCTCCACGAACTGGTGCGCCGCGCACAGCAGCAGGTGCTCGCGCAGCAGGTGCGGTTCGGTGTGGATCATCGCCATCGCGTCCTGCAACTGGTCGCGGAAGCCGAACGCGCCGCCCGACTGGTAGTAGCCGCTGCGCGCCCACATGCGGCAGGCAATGGTCTGGTACATCAGCCAGCCGTTGGCGATCACGTCGAGCGCGGGGTCGGGCGTTTCGACCTGAATCGCCCCGAGCGTGTAATCCCAGTGCGCCCGCACCTTTTCGAACGCGGCGGCCGCCGCATCGCTGCCGCTGTAACGTCCGATCATGCCGCTGGCGTCGGCGTTGCGGCGCCCGCCCACGCCCAGCACGAACACCAGCTCGCGCTCCTGGCCGGGCTGCAGTTCGAACGTGACCTGGATCGCGGCGCACGGGTCGAGCGCGGCGCCGACCTTGCCCGACAGGCGCGCACGCCCCATCGCGGCCGGGTTGGCGAGGGTGCGGTTGCGGCCGATGAATTCGGTGCGGTCGGCCGTCACCGAGCGGTTCTGCGCCTCGACCTGGAAGAAGCCGACGCGTCCGGAAAACTCGGTGTTGTAGGCGTTGCGCGCGAACAGCGCGCCGCTCAGCGCATCGACCTCGCTGGTCACGTGCATCGAGGACTTGGCGCGCAGGTCGCCCAGTACCCATTCCACGTAGCCGGTGGCAGACAGGCGGCGCGGCACGTTGCTGTCGTTGCGCATGCGCAGCACCGAATACTTGAGCGAGGCATCCATCGCGACGAAGGTCAGCAACTCGCTGTGGATGCCTTCCTCGCTGTGCTCGAACACGCTGTAGCCGAAACCGTGGCGCGTCAGGAATTCGCCGCTCGAGTGCACCGGCAGGGGAGTGGGCGACCAGAACTTGCCGCTTTGCTCGTCGCGGATATAGAAGGCCTCGCCGCCGCGGTCCGAGACCGGGTCGTTGTCCCACGGCGTGAGCCGGAACTCGTGCGCGTTCTCGCTCCAGGTGTAGGCCTGGCCGCTTTCCGAGACCACGCTGCCGAAGTTCGGATTGGCCAGCACGTTGACCCAGGGCGCGGGGGTGCGGGTGGCGGCGTCGGTGCGGATCACGTATTCGCGCCCGTCCGGCGTGAAGCCGCCCAGCCCGTTGTTGAGGATCAGTTCGGGCACGCGCAAGGCGGGGCCGGGCAACTGGTAAGGTTCGGCGCGCGCCTCGACCGCAAACGGCGCCAGCCTTGGCG
>JBAQKU010000214.1:0-6276 GCA_049301315.1 Telluria sp. | reverse complement strand
GCTGTGACGTGGCGAAATTAGGTTCCCGCCTCCGCGGGAACGACGGGTCTTTGGTCTTCGTCGAAGCTCGTTTGGGGTTTTGCGACAGCCTCCTTCGCGGGAACGACGGACGGCGGCTGACTAGACTCTGTCATCCCTTTCGCACCCCTCTCCTGGGCATGCTCGGAAGTTAGCGCCGTTCGAGCAGCTTGTGCAGTTGCTGCACTGCCTCGGGCTTGCCGGCCCGCTGCAAAGCCTGCTCGAGCAAGGTCGGCGCCCCCTCGCGCGCCATGGTCCACTGCGTGAAGTATTCATGCACCGTACGCCAAGGCGGAAATTCCGGCGGCAGGCTGCGCCACGCGCCGCCCCTGTCGAGGAAAAACAACACCGCGCAAAACACGTCGTACAGGTCGTGCTTGCGCGGCCGCGTCTTTTTGCGCGCCTCTTCCAGCATGCCGCGCACGCTCTCGAACTGTTCGCGCGATACGTCGGTCGCGAATCCTTGCCTTGCCATTTTGTTTGTCCCAAATGACATTGGAGGCGCCGATTCGGAACAGGTTCCCGCATTCTGCGCAGGGGCCCGCCATCCCTGAGCTGTGAGCCGACGCGCTAGATCAGTGCGGCGCGCCGCGCGCAGCTTGCCTCAGGGCGGCCGCATGCTCGCAGCTGCCGTCCAGCAGCGCCAGCTTGGCGCCGATGCGCTGCATGTGGGTGTGGTTGCGCTGGTAAAACGCGTCGGGCATGGCGCGCAGTTCGCCCAGCATCTGCTCGGCGAAGCGCTCGATACGCGTGGTTTCGTGGGGCGCGAAATCGACCAGTCCCTGCAGGTAGGTGGCACCCCATTGCAGGCGCGTGGCTGGGCCGGTGGCGCGCTGCCATGCCTGTTCGTACCAGTGCAGCGCAGCGCTCGGGTCGCCCCGCTTTTTCGCGATGTCAGCCAGGCTGTGCATGAAGTAGAACGGTGCGTGCGAGCGCTCGAGTTCGGACAGCAACAACTGCTCGGCATCGTCGACCAGGCCGGCGTCCGACAGCAGGGCGCTGGCGGTATTGGTCACGGCGTGGCGCAATGCAGGTTGGAGCTCCGTATGCCTGGCGCCGGCAACGCGCGTGCGCACCAGTTGCTCCAGTTGCACGATCGGGGCGCCCAGGCGCGCCAGGCGTACCCGGGTGCGCAGGGCGGCCAGCTGGTCGGCCAGGCTCAGCGCAGGGGCAGACTCCAGGACTTCGAGCGCGCCCGCCCAGGCGCTGGCAAGGCGCAGGCGCGCCTCCGTATGCGGCTCGGTCAGGTAGCGCACCAGATCGACCGCAACATGGGTGACCAGGTCCAGTTGGGCATGCACCGCGCGCGGGTCGGCCAGCATTTGCTCGAGGCGCGCACTCACGGCGCGCCTGTCGATGCCGCCCTCGCCGGACAGGGCCGCCGCCTGCAGCGACAGCCATTCGAAGCGCAAAGCCGCTTTCGGCAGGGTGCAGGCGCGCGTCATGCTGGCCAGGATGGCTGCGAAGTCGAGCTTCTTGAGGATCTGGCGCTCGTCCGTGTCCCACGAGTAGAAACTGAGCAGGCGCCACTCGTCGTCCGACAGCGCGCGCTCGCGCGACAGCGCCACGCTGAGCGACTGCGCCGCGGTGAAGCGCGCGCCGAGGGCGAGCCTGAGCATCTTCACGAAACGCGGTCCATCGAGCTCGCACGGCAGGCGCGTCACTTCGGTGCCGTCGGGGCGGAATACGATCAGGGTCGGGTAGCTGCGCACATTGAAGCGCTCGGCCATTTTCTGCGCGCCCGGGCTGTCGCCGTCGATGTGCAGCGCCACGAACGACTGCGCCAGCTCGATGAAGTCAAGCCGGCTGAAGATGGTTGCCTTGAGCCGGTTGCAAGGCGGGCACCAGCGCGCGCCCCAATACAGGAACAGCGGCCGGCCGCTCGCCCTGGCCTGTGCAAACGCGCCGTTCGGACCACCACCGTGCCAGTCGATGTCGGCCATGGCGCGTTACGAGTCGCGTGCCAGCGCCAGGAATTCGGTGCGCAGGGCGAGGTTCGGTTGCAGCTCGCCCAACATGGCCGAGGTAATGGTTTCCTCGCCCGGGGTGCGGATGCCGCGGCTTTCCATGCACAGGTGGCGGCACTTGACGACCACCCCGACCGCTTTCGGCTCGAGCACTTCCATGAGCGCATTGGCGATCTGGATCGTCATGCGTTCCTGCACTTGCAGGCGCTTGGCGAAACAGTCGACCAGGCGCGTGAGCTTGGACAGGCCGACGATCTTCCCGTTTGGCAGGTAGCCGATGGTCGCCTTGCCGAAGAACGGCGCCAGGTGGTGTTCGCAATGGCTGTAGACCGGAATGCCGCGCACCACGATCAGTTCGTTGTACTGCTCGGCGCCGTCTTCGAAGGCCTTGAGCAGCTCGACCGGGTCCTGCTGGTAGCCGGAGGTCCAGTGCTTCCACGCCTTCGAGACGCGCGCGGGAGTCTCGAGCAGGCCGGGGCGGCTCGGGTCCTCGCCGAGGCTGACCAGCAGGCGGCGCCAGTCGTGTTCGCTGAATGCTTCTTGGGACATAGTCAAACCCTGAATTTTTCAATTGCTGTCAGTATATAGAAAATGTCGCCGCCCCATCGGCGCCGGGCCAATCTCACCAGGCCTCATTTTCCCCGCATTAAATTGGCAATTCAGGCAACATTTCACCCTCTGCATGCCCCGATAGCCGCGCGCAAGTTCCTTGAGCAAACCGAACTCATCGGGCCGCCGCATGGGATAGCGTAGTCAATACCTTTCCTTGGGGAGAACATCATGTTTGGAAGCAACGTCCTCGAAGTGGTTATCGGCCTCACCTTCTGCTATGCCTCGCTGGCGCTCATCGTCAGCACGGTGCAGGAGGCGCTGGCGTCGCTCTTTCGCCTGCGCGCGCGCACCCTGCTCGACGGCGTCAAGACCATGCTCAACGACCCGAATTTCGACTCGCTGGCGCGCGCGGTCTACAACCACGCGCTGGTCAACCCGCACGACGACGGCCAGGCGAGCGACGAGCGCGAGATCAAGTGCAAGCCATCCTACATCGAGCCCAAGCATTTCGCCATTGCGCTGATCGATTCGATCCAGAGCGTTCCGGGCGACTATGCGCAGCTCGGGCGCGACATCGACGCCATCGACGTCGCGCCGCAGGTCAAGCGGGCCCTGAAAAGCATCCACCAGCGCGCCGGCGGCGACATGAAGGTGTTCCTGGGGTCGGTGGAGGGCTGGTTCGACAGCGCGATGGAGCGTGTTTCGGGCTCCTACAAGCGGCGCTCGCTGCTGGTGAGCCTGCTGCTGTCGCTGCTGCTGGCGATCCTGTTCAACATCGACAGCATCCACCTGTTCCGCACCTTGTGGCAGCAGCCGGCGCTGGCCGCCCAGTTGCGCATGCCCGCACCCGTGCTCGACCAGCAGACCATCAACATGCTGTTTACGCTGCCGATCGGCTGGCAGAGTTTCCCGCCGGCGGCGGACGCCAAGTTCCTGCTCACCGTGGCCGGCTGGCTGCTGACCGCGTCGACCGCGCTGTTCGGGGCCTCGTTCTGGTTCGACCTGCTGCAGCGCGTGATACAGATGCGCGGCACCGGCAACAAGCCGGCCGAGACACCGCGTGCGGCCGCGCTCGATGCGGTGGCCGAGACGCGCCGGCCCGAGCTCGCGCCTTAAGGGCGGTGCGCGTCCACCAGCACGCTCGATACCGAGACGTGCGGGACCGGCTCGGGCCAGGCGTCGCCCGGGCCGAACCAGCGCGCCTCGGCAATCTCGCTCTCATCGACGCGGATCTCGCCGTCGAGATAATCGGCGGTGAAGGCGATCATCAGCGAGTGCGGGAAGGGCCATGACTGGCTCGAAAAATATTTCAGGTTGTGCACCCGCAGGCCGACTTCCTCGAACACTTCACGGTGCACCGCTTCCTCGATCGATTCGCCCGCTTCCAGGAAACCGGCGAGCGGGCTGAAGCGCCCGCTGGGCGAGGTGGTGTGCAGCGCCAGCAGCACTGCATCGCCCTTGCGGATCAGGACCATCATGGCCGGCGAAATGCGCGGATACGCCAGGTTGCCGCAGGCGGCGCACTGGAAGCAGCGTTCCCCGGCGGCACGCTGCATCGGGCTGGCGCAGGCGCCGCAATAGCGGTGCGTGCGCGCCCACTCGGCGATCTGCGAGGCGCGCCCGGCCACTCCCAGCAGGTGCTCGTCGATCGAACCGAACATCGAGCGCAGCCCGCGGTAGGCGAAGCCGGCCTGCGGCGGCGCGTCGCTGGTGCTCCAGGTTGCCTGGCAGTAGCGCCCGTCCAGCAGCCCGACCGGGTGCAGGTCGCCGGCATCGAATCCCATCGCATCGACCAGCTCCGCCGCGGGCAAGGACAGATCGTGCTCGCGCACCAGCAGGCGGCCCTTGTGGAACACGAACGTGAGCGGGTCGGGATGCGCTTGCGGCGCAATCAGGGGCGTGAAGGAGGCGGGCGTTTGTAACATGGTGTCGAAGAAGTTCCGAAAAAGCGTTACCAAAGATCATACCGTTTTTCTGGCCAGGCGTCGGGGCCAGTTCTTCCGGCCCGTAAAACGGCCGCGTGCACAGAACTAATTGCCGGACCCGGCGCTCCAATAGATATGCCAGGCGTGCCACCGGGCGGAAAATGTTGGCAGGGCTGCATGAGGAGAAGACCATGAACGATGTGCCCGTTGTGCTCGGCGTGAACCGCACGCAGGACGCCAGCATTTGCCTGATGCACGGCTCGCAGCTGGTGTGGGCCATACAAAAGGAACGTCTTACGCGCCACAAGCACCACTGGGGCAGGCTGGGCGACATGGGCCAGGTGTACCTGCCCCGCCTTGCCGGGCTCGAGCGGCCGATCGACGTGCTGGTCGAGTGTTTCTCGTCCGATCCCGAGCACGGCAAGCTGGCCGCCTACGAGCGCGAACTTGCCGAAACGCTCGACTTTGCCCCGGGCTTCCAGCGCGCCCGCATTTCGCACCACATGGCGCACGTCTACAGCGTGTTCCACCCCTCCCCCTTCAACGAAGCCGCCGTCATGGTCATCGACGGCCAGGGCAGCGCCGTCTCCGACCTGACCGAGAGCTGGAGCGGGGCCGCCGGCGTGCCCGGCCACTGGCGCGAGGTGTCCTCGTTCTACCGGGCCAGCCGCGAACGCATCGAGTGTATCGGCAAGCAACTGTGGGACCGCAACGATGAACGGCTGGTGGGCCTCGGCATGTTCTATTTCCTGCTGACGCAGGCGATTTTTCCAGGTGAAGGCAACGAAGGCAAGGTCATGGGACTGGCGCCGCACGGCAACCCGGACGCGCTTGGCCTGCCGCCACTCGAAGTGGACGGGCCACAGGTGACGATTCCGGCCCGCTGGCGCGAGCTCATGCGCGAGCGCGGGCGCTTTCGCTACAGCGGCGCGAGCGACACCCACTTTACCGACAGCGCCAACCTGGCCGCCGCGGGGCAACGCGCCTTCGAGGACGCCGTGCTCGAGGTCGCCCGCTGGCTGCATGCGAGCACCGGCGCGCAGCACCTGTGCTTTGCCGGCGGCACCGGGCTCAATTGCTCGACCAACGACCGCCTGCTGCGCGAAACCCCGTTTCGCGCCATCTTCATTCCACCGGCCCCGAGCGACGCAGGCACCGCGCTTGGGTGCGCGCTGTACGGGCTGAGCGAGCTGGCCGGGGCCCCATGCGCGTATCGCTGGGAAAACGACTACCTCGGCCCCGAACCGCAACTGGCCGACATCGAGGCGGCACTGGCCGACGCCGCCGACCTGGCCGTCGAGCGCATCGAGGACAGCGCCGCCATGTGCGAGCGCATGGTCGAGCTGCTGTGCGCGTCGAAGGTGGTCGGCTTGTACCAGGGGCGCAGCGAGTTCGGGCCGCGTGCGCTCGGGCACCGCAGCGTGCTGGGCGATGCGCGCAATGGCCAGGTGCGCGACTGGATCAATGCGCGCGTCAAGTCGCGCGAATGGTTCCGCCCGCTGGCACCGGTGGTGCTGCTCGAACGCGCCGCTGAATTTTTCGATATCCGCTGCCCCTCGCCGTTCATGCAGTATGCCGCACCGGTGCTTCCCGAAGCCGCGCATGTCATCCCCGCCGTCACCCATGTCGACTGCACTGCCCGCCTGCAGACGGTCGGCCCCCGGGACGACCCGTTCCTGCGCGCGCTGCTGCTCGCTTTCGAGGCCCGCACCGGCGTGCCGGTGCTGCTGAACACTTCGTTCAACCGCCGCGACGAGCCGATCGTCGAAACCCCGGCCGAGGCGCTCGCATCGTTTCGCAGCACGCCCATGCAC
>JBAQKU010000213.1:0-2697 GCA_049301315.1 Telluria sp. | reverse complement strand
TGCCCGAGGTGGTGGCGCGCGAACTGGCCCGCCACAAGCACATCGGCGGCTACGGGCGCCCGGTGGCGACGCTGCAGGTCGACGAACGCATTCCTTTCTTGCAGGACCTGATGGCGCGCCTGGACCTGCCCGCCGGCCCCTGCCTGGAACTGGCCTTCGCGGTCGAGGCCGAACTGCTCGCGACCGGACGCGCGCTGCGCATGAACTATGCGCCGGTGCTGGCCGCGATCCCGCTCGACCTCGGCCTGTCGCTGCGCCAGCTGCACCTGTTCGTGACGCCCTGCCTGATGGCCGGCATGCCGCCCTGCCACCTGGAAGCGGCCGAACGCCCGCCCGGCGCCACCTTCGCGCTGCGCTGCGAACGCATTGCGTACAGCGGCGCCGCGCCGCGCGAATGGCTGGAAAGTTAAAACAATCGGTCCCGAGCTTCCCAACGGCAACAATATCAGCTAAATTCTGGGGCTGGCGGCACCAAAACACAGAACGAGATAACAATGACGAAGCAATGGCGTTCCATCCTCTTGCCAACGGCCCTCCTGATCGGCGCCGGCCAGGTCGCGGCGCAGCAGCCGTCCGAGGAAGACGAACTGGCACTCGCTTATGGCGACAAATCGTTCGTCAGCATCGCAACCGGCAGCCAGCAGGCGATCAGCCGCGCGCCCTCGACCGCGACCGTGATCACGGCCGGCGATATCGAAGCGATGGGCGCGACCGACCTTGACCAGGCGCTCGCCAGCGTGCCCGGCCTGCACGTGTCGGTGTCCCCGATCGCCTACAATCCGATCTACAGTTTCCGCGGCATCCACACCGGCTACAACCCGCAGGTGCTGATGCTGGTCAACGGCCTGCCCATCACCGCCATCTTCGGCGGCCACCGCAGCTTCGCGTGGGGCGGCATGCCGCTCGAAAACGTGGCGCGCATCGAGGTGATCCGCGGGCCGGGCTCGGCCCTGTACGGCGCGGACGCCTATTCGGGCGTCATCAACATCATCACCAAGACCGCGTCCGACATCAATGGCACCGAATACGGCGTGCGCCTAGGCAGCTTCGGGACGCGCGACGCCTTCGTCCAGTACGGCGGCAAGCTCGGACCGGTGCAGGCCGCGCTGTACCTGCGCGCCGGCCACACCGACGGCCACAAGCGCATCATCGAGAAGGACGCGCAATCGGGCCTGGACGCGCTGTTCGGCACCCACGCCTCGCTCGCGCCCGGGCCGGTCAACCTGGTGCGCGACAGCGTCGATGCGCGCGCCGACTTCGCCTATGGCGACTGGCGCCTGCGCCTGGCTTTGCAAAAGCGCGATATCGGCATCGGCGCCGGCCTGGCCGAAAGCCTCGATGCGCGCGGGCGCAGCCCCGAAACACGCCTCTACAGCGACCTGACGTACCAGAAAGTGAACTGGGCGCCGCACTGGGACGTTTCCGCCGTGCTCGGTTTCTACCAGATGAAGGAAAGGCCGGGCGACCCGGCCTATACCCTGTTCCCGGCCGGCGCCTTCGGCGGCGCCTTTCCGAATGGGGTGATCGGCAATCCCGGCCACTTCGAGCGCCATTCCAACCTGGCCCTGTCGGCCTTCTATACCGGCTTCGACAAGCACCGGGTCCGGGTCGGCACCGGCTACCGGGTGGAAGACCTGTACGCCACTCCCGAGTACAAGAACTTCAGCCTGGTGGTGGTGCCCGGGTTGGGACCGACGTTCGTGCCGCTGCCGGCGCTGGTCGAGTCGAGCGGCAACCCCGCGCTCACCTACGCGCAGCCGCACAAGCGCACCCTCACCTACGCCTTCGTGCAGGACGAGTGGTCGCTGGCGCAGGACTGGACCCTGACCGCAGGCCTGCGCCAGGACAGCTACAACGACTTCGGCGCGACCACCAACCCGCGCCTGGCGCTGGTGTGGGACGCCGCCTATAACGTGGTGGTCAAGGCCATGCACGGGCGCGCCTTCCGCGCGCCGTCGTTCGTCGAACAGCGCACGCTCAACAACCCGGTCAATACCGGCAATCCGGACATCCAGCCGGAGAAGATGCGCATGAGCGAACTGGCGCTGGCCTGGCAGTTCGCCTCGGGCCTGCAATCGAGCCTGAGTCTGTACCGCTACCGCATGTCGGACGTCATCGTGCTCACGCCGAATCCGGACCCGAGCACAGGCAAGACGTTCCGCAACGCGGGCGACCAGACCGGCAACGGCTTCGAACTGGAAGCGGCATGGGACGTGAACCGCAGCTTGCGCCTCTCGGCCAGTTACGCGCTGCAGCATTCGACCGACGAAGCGAGCGGCAAGGCGGTCGGCCTGGCACCGCAACGGCGCATCTTCGCGCGCGCCGACTGGCGCCTTGGCCCGTCCTGGCAGTTCGGTTCGACCGTCAACCACGTGGCCGACCGCAAGCGTGAAGCGCTCGACCTGCGCGCGCCGATTGCCAGCTACACCACGGTCGACCTGACCTTGCAGCGCGATAAGTTCGCCGGCGCCTGGGAAGTGCGCACCAGCGTGACCAACCTGTTCAACGCCGACGCGCGCGAGCCCAGTGCCGCCCCCGGCAACATTCCCTTCGACCTGCCCCTGGCCGGGCGAGCGATCAGCATTCAGCTGCTGCACAAGCTGTAAGCCGCAACGCAGCGCCGGCTTGCCGCTGGCAACGAAAGTTGCAATTACACAACGAACCTATCAGATCTGATGGGGTGCGGGCCGGCGCGCC
>JBAQKU010000212.1:0-11962 GCA_049301315.1 Telluria sp. | reverse complement strand
GCGGATCGGCCGGGCCGTCCACGATCATCTCGCCCTTGTTCACCACCTGGCCGTCATGCACCAGCACTTGCTTGTCCTTGGTGATCAGGAACTCGTGCTTGTTGCCGTCCATGTCGGTGATTTCCAGGCGCTGCTTGCCCTTGGTTTCCTTACCAAACGCAACCGTACCCGTGACTTCGGCCAGCATGCCGGCGTCTTTCGGGGAACGCGCTTCGAACAACTCGGCCACCCGCGGCAGACCACCGGTAATGTCGCGCGTCTTCTGCGATTCGGTCGGGATACGTGCCAGCACTTCGCCGACCGACACTGCCTGGCCATCCTTGACCATGATCAGCGCGCCGACCTGGAAGCCGATCGCCACCGAGTGCTCGGTGCCTGCGATCTTGACTTCTTCGCCAGCTTCGTTGAGCAGCTTGACCTGCGGACGCAAGGTCTTGGTCAGCGAACCGCGACGTTTCGCGTCGATCGCCACCAGGGTCGACAGGCCGGTCACTTCGTCCACCTGGCGAGCGACGGTAACGCCCTCTTCCACGTTCTCGAAGCGCACCACGCCGGCGTACTCGGTAATGATCGGACGGGTCAGCGGATCCCAGGTCGCCAGGGCCGTACCGGCCTTGATGACCATGCCATCCCTGACGTTGAGCGTGGCGCCGTACGGCACCTTGTGACGCTCGCGCTCGCGGCCATGGTCGTCCGTGATCAGCACTTCGCCGGAACGGGAAATGACGATCTGGGCGCCCTTGCCGTTGGTGACGTAACGCATGGTCGCGGTGAAACGGATGGTGCCGTTCGACTTCGCTTCCACCGACGAGGCCACTGCCGCACGCGATGCCGCACCACCAATGTGGAAGGTACGCATGGTCAGCTGGGTACCAGGCTCGCCGATCGACTGCGCTGCGATCACGCCGACCGCTTCGCCGGCGTTGACCAGCACGCCGCGGCCGAGGTCGCGGCCGTAGCACTTGGCGCACAGGCCGAAGCGCGTGTCGCAAGTGAGCGGCGTGCGCACCTTGACTTCGTCGATCGACAGGCGCTCGATCTCTTCGACCATGTCTTCGTCGAGCAGGGTGCCCGCTTCGTACAGGGTCGCCTGGGTCTCGGGATGAACGATGTCGTGCACGTTGACGCGGCCCAATACACGGTCGCGCAGCGCCTCGATCACTTCACCGCCTTCGACCATCGCCTTCATCAGGGTGCCGTTGCTGGTGCCGCAGTCGTCTTCGATCACGACCAGATCCTGCGTCACGTCGACCAGGCGGCGTGTCAGGTAACCGGAGTTCGCGGTCTTCAACGCGGTATCGGCCAGGCCCTTACGCGCACCGTGGGTCGAGATGAAGTACTGCAAAACGTTCAGGCCTTCGCGGAAGTTCGCGGTAATCGGCGTTTCGATGATCGAACCGTCCGGCTTGGCCATCAGTCCGCGCATACCGGCCAACTGGCGAATCTGGGCCGCGGAACCGCGCGCGCCGGAGTCGGCCATCATGTAAATGGCGTTGAACGATTCCTGCGTCGACTTGGTGCCGTCGCGGCGGATCACGTCTTCGACTTTGAGCTGGTCCATCATGGCCTTGCCGACTTCGTCCGAGGTCTTGCCCCAGATGTCGACCACCTTGTTGTAACGCTCGCCGGCGGTAACCAGACCGGACGAATACTGCTGTTCGATCTGTTTGACTTCCTGTTCGGCGGCCGAAATCAGGGTCACCTTTTGTGGCGGAACCAGCATGTCGTCGACGCAGATCGAGATACCGGCGCGCGTCGCGAGACGGAAACCGGACTGCATCAGCTTGTCGGCGAACACGACGGTGGCGCGCAGGCCGCACTTGCGGAACGAGGTGTTGATCAGCTTCGAAATCTCTTTTTTCTTCAGGGCGCGGTTCAGTACGGAGAACGGCAGGCCCTTCGGCAGGATTTCGGACAGGATGGCGCGCCCGACCGTGGTTTCGTAGCGCGTGACGGTGCGCACGAATTCGCCGCTCTCGGCGTCTTTCGGGTTCTCGACGATACGTACCGTGATACGGGTCGTCAGTTCCACTTCCTTGTTGTCGTAGGCGCGGATGACTTCGGACACGTCGGTAAACAACATGCCTTCGTTCTTGGCATTGATCGCTTCGCGCGTCGCATAGTACAGGCCGAGCACGATATCCTGGGACGGCACGATCGACGGTTCGCCGTTCGACGGGAACAGGATGTTGTTCGATGCCAGCATCAGGGTGCGCGCTTCCATCTGCGCTTCGATCGAGAGCGGCACGTGGACCGCCATCTGGTCGCCGTCGAAGTCGGCGTTGAACGCCGCGCACACCAGCGGGTGCAGCTGGATTGCCTTGCCTTCGATCAGGACCGGTTCGAACGCCTGGATACCGAGGCGGTGCAGCGTAGGCGCACGGTTGAGCATGACCGGGTGTTCGCGGATCACGTCTTCCAGGATGTCCCACACCACCGGTTCCTGAATCTCGACGAGCTTCTTGGCGGCCTTGATCGTGGTTGCCAGGCCCATCAGTTCGAGCTTGTTGAAGATGAATGGCTTGAACAGTTCCAGCGCCATCAGCTTGGGCAGGCCGCACTGGTGCAGCTTGAGCTGCGGACCGACCACGATGACCGAACGGCCCGAATAGTCGACGCGCTTGCCCAGCAAGTTCTGACGGAAACGACCGCCCTTGCCCTTGATCATTTCCGCGAGCGACTTGAGCGGACGCTTGTTGGCGCCCGTCATTGCCTTGCCGCGGCGGCCGTTGTCGAGCAGCGAGTCGACCGCTTCCTGCAGCATGCGCTTCTCGTTACGCGTAATGATTTCCGGAGCGCGCAGTTCCATCAGGCGCTTCAGGCGGTTATTACGGTTGATGACGCGGCGATACAGGTCGTTCAGGTCGGAGGTCGCAAAGCGGCCGCCGTCGAGCGGCACCAGCGGACGCAGTTCCGGCGGCAGCACCGGCAGCACTTCCATGATCATCCAGTCCGGCTTGATGCCCGAACGCTGGAACGCCTCGAGCACCTTCAGGCGCTTGGCGTATTTCTTGATCTTCGCTTCGGACTTCGATTCCTTGAGCTCCACGCGCAGCGCTTCGGCATCGCGGTGGATGTCGATCGAGCGCAGCAGTTCACGGATGCCTTCGGCCCCCATGAATGCGGTGAAGTCGTCGCCGTACTCTTCGTACTTGGCGGCGTAATCGTCTTCCGACATGATCTGGCACTTCTTGAGCGGGGTCATGCCCGGATCGGTCACGACGTATGCTTCGAAGTACAGCACGCGTTCGATGTCGCGCAGCGTCATGTCCAGCACCATGCCCAGGCGCGACGGCAGCGACTTCAGGAACCAGATGTGCGCGGTCGGCGAGGCCAGCTCGATATGGCCCATGCGCTCGCGGCGCACCTTGGCCAGCGTGACTTCGACGCCGCACTTTTCGCAGATCACGCCGCGGTGCTTGAGGCGCTTGTACTTGCCGCACAGGCACTCGTAGTCCTTGATCGGGCCAAAGATCTTGGCGCAGAACAGGCCGTCGCGCTCAGGCTTGAAGGTACGGTAGTTGATGGTTTCCGGCTTCTTTACTTCGCCGTAGGACCATGAACGGATTTTTTCAGGTGACGCCAGACCAATCTTGATCGCGTCGAACGTTTCATTTTGCTGAACTTGCTTGAATAGATCGAGCAGAGCTTTCATGTATCACTCCAGGTGATTAAATTTCTATATTTCAGCTTGAACCGCTATCTTCAGAACTCCGTCATCCCCGCGGAGGCGGGGATCCCGTTTCGCAGCTGAGCCACGCAATGGGATTCCCGCCTGCGCGGGAATGACGGCGCCGTCTGTAACGGTGCCAAGCGGCGCCGGCTATTAGTTGCGTTCCAGGTCGATATCGATACCCAGGGAACGGATCTCTTTCACCAGCACGTTGAACGATTCCGGCATACCCGCGTCGATCACATGGTCGCCCTTGACCAGGTTTTCGTACACTTTGGTACGGCCGTTCACGTCATCGGACTTGACGGTCAGCATCTCTTGCAGCACATACGATGCGCCGTATGCTTCCAGTGCCCACACCTCCATCTCACCGAAGCGCTGGCCGCCGAACTGGGCTTTACCGCCCAGTGGCTGCTGCGTGACGAGCGAGTATGGTCCGGTCGAGCGCGCGTGCATCTTGTCGTCGACCAGGTGATGCAGTTTCAGCACGTGCATGTAGCCAACCGTGACCTTGCGCTCGAACGCTTCGCCGGTGCGCCCGTCGTACATCGTGACCTGGTTCTTCGACGGCGTCATGCCGAGCTTCTTGGCGATGTCGTCCGGGTAGGCCAGGTCGAGCATGCGGTGGATCTCGGACTCGTGCGCGCCGTCGAACACCGGGGTCGCGAACGGCACGCCGTGTTTCAGGTTCGAGGCCAGCGTCATGATTTCGTCGTCGCTGAAGTTGTCGAGGTCTTCCGATTTGCCGGTCTCGTTGTAGATCAGGTTCAGGAACTTGCGCATTTCCTGCACCTTGGCTTGCGCTTTCAGCATTTCGCCGATGCGCAGGCCCAGGCCCTTGGCGGCCCAGCCCAGGTGGGTCTCCAGGATCTGGCCGACGTTCATCCGCGAAGGCACGCCCAGCGGGTTGAGCACGATGTCGGCCGGCGTGCCGTCTGCCATGTACGGCATGTCTTCGACTGGCACGATGCGCGAGACCACGCCCTTGTTACCGTGGCGGCCGGCCATCTTGTCGCCCGACTGCAGGCGGCGCTTGACGGCCAGGTAGACCTTGACCATCTTTTGCACGCCAGGCTGCAGCTCGTCGCCTTGCGTGAGCTTCTTGCGCTTTTCCTCGAACGCGAGGTCGAACTGGTGACGCTTCTCGGCGATCGATTCCTTGATCGCTTCGAGCGCGGCGGCGGCATCGTCGTCGCTGGGACGGATGTCGAACCAGTGGTAGCGGTCCAGGTCGGCCAGGTAGTCCTTGGTGATCTCGGCGCCCTTGGCCAGCTTTTTAGGGCCGCCGTTGACGACTTTACCGATCAGCATTTTTTCCAGACGCTGGAAGGCGTCGCCTTCAACGATACGCATCTGGTCGTTCAGGTCCAGGCGGAAACGCTTGAGCTCGTCGTCGATGATCTGCTGGGCGCGCTTGTCGCGCACGATGCCTTCGCGCGTGAACACTTGCACGTCGATCACGGTGCCGACCATGCCCGAAGGCACGCGCAGCGAGGTGTCTTTCACGTCGGACGCTTTTTCGCCGAAGATCGCGCGCAGCAGCTTTTCCTCAGGGGTGAGCTGGGTCTCGCCCTTTGGCGTGACCTTGCCGACCAGGGTGTCGCCGGCCTGCACTTCGGCGCCGATGTAGACGATGCCCGATTCATCCAGGCGCGCCAGCTGGTTTTCCGCCAGGTTCGAGATGTCGCGCGTGATTTCCTCGGCGCCCAGCTTGGTGTCGCGTGCGACGACCGACAGCTCCTCGATGTGGATCGAGGTGTAGCGGTCGTCCTTGACCACGTTTTCCGAGATCAGGATCGAATCCTCGAAGTTCAGGCCGTTCCACGGCATGAACGCGACCAGCATGTTCTGGCCCAGGGCCAGTTCGCCCAGGTCGGTCGAGGCGCCGTCGGCGATCACGTCGCGCTTGGCGACGCGGTCACCGACCTTGACGATCGGACGCTGGTTGATGTTGGTGTTCTGGTTGGAACGGGTGTACTTGATCAGGTTGTAGATGTCCACGCCGACTTCGCCCGCTTGCGCTTCGTCGTCGTTGACGCGAATCACGACACGGCCTGCGTCGATGTAGTCGACCACGCCGCCGCGCAGTGCCTGCACGGTGGTGCCCGAGTCGACCGCGACGGTGCGCTCGATGCCGGTGCCGACGAAGGCTTTTTCAGGGCGCAGGCAAGGAACTGCCTGGCGCTGCATGTTGGCACCCATCAACGCGCGGTTCGCGTCGTCGTGCTCGAGGAACGGAATCAGCGACGCTGCCACCGACACGATCTGGCCAGGCGCCACGTCCATGTACTGGATGCGCTCCGGCGAGACCAGGATGGTTTCGCCGGCTTCACGGGCCGATACCAGTTCGTCCGACAGCGTGCCTTCCGGCGAGATGGTCGCATTCGCCTGGGCGATGATGTAGCGTCCTTCTTCGATCGCGGACAGGTAGTCGATCTTGTCGGTGACCATGCTGTTTTCGACCTTGCGGTACGGGGTCTCGAGGAAACCGTACTCGTTGAGGCGGGCAAACAGTGCCAGCGAGTTGATCAGGCCGATGTTCGGGCCCTCAGGCGTTTCGATCGGGCACACGCGGCCGTAGTGGGTCGGGTGCACGTCGCGCACCTCGAAGCCGGCGCGTTCGCGCGTCAGGCCGCCAGGTCCGAGCGCCGAGACGCGGCGCTTGTGGGTGATTTCCGACAGCGGGTTGGTCTGGTCCATGAACTGCGACAGCTGGGACGAACCGAAGAACTCGCGGATCGCGGCCGAAATCGGCTTGCTGTTGATCAGGTCGTGCGGCATCAGGTTGTCCGCTTCGGCCTGGCCGAGGCGTTCCTTGACGGCGCGCTCGACGCGCACCAGGCCGGCGCGGAACTGGTTTTCGGCCAGTTCGCCCACGCAGCGCACGCGGCGGTTACCGAGGTGATCGATATCGTCGACTTCGCCGCGGCCATTGCGCAGCTCGACCAGGATCTTGATCACGGCCAGCACGTCTTCGTTCGACAGCGTCATGGCGCCGGTCAGCTCGTCGCGCCCGATGCGGCGGTTGAATTTCATGCGGCCGACGGCCGACAGGTCGTAGCGCTCAGGGCTGTAGAACAGGCCGTTGAACAGCGCTTCGACCGAATCTTCGGTCGGCGGTTCGCCAGGACGCATCATGCGGTAGATCGCCACCTTGGCGGCCATCTGGTCGGCGGTGTCGTCGATGCGCAGGGTTTGCGAGATGTAGCCGCCCTGGTCCAGGTCGTTGGTGTACAGGGTCTGGATTTCCGTCACGCCAGCTTCGCGCAGGCGGCCCAGCACTTCGTCGGTGAGCTCGTCGTTGGCGCTGGCGATGATCTCGCCGGTTTCCGAGTCGACAATGTTCTTGGCCAGCACGCGGCCGAGCAGGTAGTCTTCAGGCACGGAGATGTGCTTGATGCCAGCCGCTTCGATGTCGCGCACGTGCTTGGCGTTGATGCGCTTGTCCTTGAGCACCAGCGTCTTGCCGGACTTGTCGACGATGTCGAAACGCGCCACTTCGCCACGCAGGCGCTCGGCGACGAATTCCATTTCCGCGCCTTCGGAGCGCAGGTTGAAATTGTCGAACACGAAGAAATTGGCCAGGATCTGCTCATGCGACATGCCGATTGCCTTGAGCAGGATCGTCACCGGCATCTTGCGGCGGCGGTCGACGCGGAAGAACAGGATGTCTTTCGGGTCGAACTCGAAGTCGAGCCAGGAACCACGGTAAGGAATGATGCGTGCGGAGAACAGCAGTTTTCCGGACGAGTGCGTCTTGCCGCGGTCGTGCTCGAAGAACACGCCTGGCGAGCGGTGCAGCTGCGACACGATCACGCGCTCGGTACCGTTGATGACGAAGGAACCGGTGGTCGTCATGAGCGGCAGTTCGCCCATGTAAACTTCCTGCTCTTTCATTTCCTTGACCACAGGCTTGGTCGGCGATTCCTTGTCCAGGATCACCAGGCGTACCTTGGCGCGCAGCGGCGACGCGAACGTCAGGCCACGCTGTTGGCATTCCTTGACGTCGAACGCCGGGTCGCCCAGGACGTACGACAGGAACTCGAGGCGCGCAAAACCATTGTGCGACACGATCGGGAAAATCGAGGTGAACGCCGATTGCAGGCCGTCGTTCTTGCGGGTAGACGGAATGGTATCCGCCTGCAAGAAGTTCTCGTAAGATTCAAGCTGGGTAGCCAGCAGAAAGGGAACGTTGTGAACGTTGGCGCGCTTCGCGAATGACTTGCGAATGCGTTTCTTCTCAGTAAATGAGTAGTGCATGGACACTCCGTGAGTGACAGAAAGGATGAGAATTCAGGAATTTCCCGTGACAGCCGGCAAAGTGGCGATGGTCACTGGAAAGGCCTCAAGTCTCGAACTCTCGGTCAGGTGAAAAGAAGAACAACAGGTGCGGCGTGCTGCATGCTGCGAGCTGCGTGTACTATATTTACCACAAATACTATAAATACCACATTTTTTACATATGCGGCGGGGACGACAAAAGAGCCAAAGCCGCATTCCCCTTCTTTCGAAGGGGAACCGCAAGCTTTGACTCCGGCGCCGAATTGCCGCCAAGTACGACTGTTACTTGATTTCGGCTTTCGCGCCAGCGTCTTCCAGTTTCTTCTTACCGGCTTCAGCATCCGCTTTCGAAATTGCTTCTTTGACAGTCTTCGGTGCGCCGTCGACCAGGTCCTTGGCTTCTTTCAAGCCCAGGCCGGTGATTTCGCGAACTGCTTTAATCACGCCAACCTTGTTCGCGCCGAAGTCCGACAGGATCAGGTTGAATTCGGTTTGCTCTTCAACAGCTGCAGCTGCTGCGCCGCCGGCTGCAGGAGCCGACATTGCTGCTGCGGAAACGCCGAACTTCTCTTCGAATGCCTTGACCAGGTCGTTCAGGTCCATTACGGACATTTCGCTCACTGCTGCCAGGATGTCGTCTTTGCTAATTGCCATTTGAAACTCCAGTTATTTTGTTGAGGACAGGACGGGCTGGCCCGGACTGCCCCGCAATGGTTTGAGATTGGTTTTGACTAAAAAAGTGCGGCGCTTACGCTGCTGCTGGGGCTTCTTCTGCCGCAGCTTCTGCTGGAGCGGCGCCTTCGCCTTTTTTCGCTGCCAAAGCAGCCAGACCACGTGCAAAGCCCGAGACCGGAGCCAGCATCACGCCCAACAACTGCGAGATGAGGATTTCACGGCTAGGAATGCTTGCCAACGCTGCAACAGCCGCCTTATCGAGCGACTTGCCTGCGTAGTTGCCTGCCTTGATGACCAGTTTGTCGTTGGTTTTAGCGAAGTCATTGATGACTCGCGCTGCCGCAACTGCATCGTCCGAGATCGAGTAGATCAGCGGACCGGTCATGGAATCGGCCAGGCTTGCAAACGGCGTGCCTTCGACGGAGCGACGAGCGAGTGTGTTTTTCAACACGCGCAGGTACACGCCTTGGGTACGCGCTTTGGCACGAAGTTGCGTCAAGTGACCAACCTGGATGCCACGATATTCGGCCACGACGATCGTTTGCGCACTTGCTACTTTTGCGGAAACTTCGGCGACGACGGCCTTTTTGTCATTCAGATTGAGACCCACGGTCAACCTCCTTAAATGATGCTCGGCAAATGCCTCGCATCGGTTCGAACACGGCGTCCGAAGTTAAGAAGTACAGAACTGAGCGGATGAATTCACGCAGCATGGACTACAAAACTTGCTCGGGTACACCATCTGCGTTGGGTAAGTCCTTTTAACCTCCTGCCTGCCTGCTGCATTCGGCCCAACGGTCTTTGATTGTCTGGCCGGGAAATCCCGACCAGCCCAAAGATGTGCCTGATGCATTACCGCACCAGGGCTTGATTCTTTATAACCTTAAGCTGCCAGGCTAGCCTGGTCGACGCGCACGCCGGCGCCCATGGTCGACGACAGGGAAACCTTACGCAGGTAAACACCTTTCGACGATGCAGGCTTGGCCTTGTTGAGCGCTTCGATCAGTGCCAGCAGGTTCGACTTCAGGTCCGCGTCGGCGAACGACTTGCGTCCGATGGTCGCGTGGATGATACCTGCCTTGTCGGTACGGTACTGGACCTGGCCGGCTTTCGCGTTTTTCACGGCGGTAGCGACGTCAGGGGTAACAGTGCCGACCTTCGGGTTAGGCATCAGGCCGCGCGGGCCCAGGATCTGGCCCAGGGTACCGACGATACGCATGGTGTCAGGCGAAGCGATGACGATATCGAAAGGCATGTCGCCGGCCTTGACGCGCTCGGCCAGGTCTTCCATGCCGACGATGTCAGCGCCTGCCGCCTTGGCCTGCTCGGCCTTTTCGCCGGTTGCGAATACCGCAACGCGCACGGTCTTGCCGGTGCCGGCTGGCAGCACGACGGAACCACGGACAACCTGGTCCGACTTCTTCGGATCCACGCCCAGCTGAACCGATACGTCGATCGACTCGTTGAACTTGGCGGTTGCGAATTCCTTGATCAGTGCAACTGCATTGTCGAAGCCGTAGGCCTTGTTGCGGTCTACCTTGGCTTTGATTGCTTTAACGCGTTTTGACAGCTTAGCCATTACAGACCCTCCACCGTGATGCCCATCGAACGTGCGGAACCGGCGATGATGCGCACAGCGGCATCCATGTCGGCAGCGGTCAGATCCGGCTGTTTCAATTTAGCGATTTCTTCAGCTTGAGCGCGGCTCAAGGTGCCGACCTTGTCGGTATGTGGCTTCGGCGAACCTTTGGTGATGCCGGCGGCCTTCTTGATCAGGTAGGTCGCTGGAGGCGTCTTCATCACGAAGGTGAAGGACTTGTCCGCGAACGCGGTGATCACGACCGGGATTGGCATGCCTGGCTCGACGCCCTGGGTCTGCGCGTTGAACGCCTTGCAGAATTCCATGATGTTGAGGCCGCGCTGACCGAGCGCCGGGCCGATCGGTGGGGATGGGTTTGCTTTACCAGCTGGCACTTGCAGCTTGATAAAACCAATGATTTTCTTTGCCATGATGGCTCCTGTCTTGGATGAGTAGTAGCGCCCCGCCGGTATTTCAGTGGCGAGGCTCCTCGGGACGGATTCCGCTTAACTGCCGCGACGCTCCGAATTGGCGCTTCTAGACTTTTTAGACTTTTTCGACTTGCCCGAATTCCAGCTCGACCGGGGTGGCGCGACCGAAAATGGTGACCGAGACGCGCACCTTGGATTTCTCGTAGTTGACTTCCTCGACATTGCCGTTGAAATCGGTAAACGGACCATCCTTGATACGCACCTGCTCGCCCACTTCGTACAGCGTTTTCGGACGCGGCTTTTCGATGCCCTCTTGCATTTGCTGCATGATCTTGTCGATTTCGCGCGCGGGAATCGGCGTCGGCTTGTTCGACTTGCCACCAATAAAACCGGTGACCTTGCTGGTGTTCTTGACCAGGTGCCAGGTCTCGTCCGTCATTTCCATCTCGACCAGGACGTAGCCCGGGAAGAAACGACGCTCGGTGACCGACTTCTGGCCATTCTTGACTTCCACCACTTCTTCGACCGGCACCAGGATCTGGCCGAACTTGTCCTGCATGCCGGCGCGCTCGATGCGTTCGGTCAGCGCACGCTGGACGCTCTTTTCCATGCCGGAATAAGCATGCACGACGTACCAGCGCTTGTTGCTAACTGGTACGCTCAGCGCTGCGCCAGCATTTTGTGCCGGGACATCGCCCGGCACCGGTTCGCCGACCGCATCATCTTGCACATTTTCGCTCATTATTATTTCCAACCCAGGATCACGTCGTACAACAGGAATTGAAGAATCTTGTCCGTGCCCCAGAGGAAGAGTGCCATCACGACCACGAAGGCAAACACGATACCTGTGATCTGCATGGCTTCCTTGCGGGTCGGCCACACGACTTTCTTGGTCTCACGCACAGCCTCCTTGGCGAAATTCAGGAATTCACGGCCGGAGGTCGAAGTCCACAAGATCAAAATGGCGACAGCCAACCCCGCCACGAGCACGCCAGCGCGCACGAGACCTGGTTGGCTGCTCAGGTAGTAAAACCCGACCACACCTGCCAGCGCGGCGATGATTGCCAGCGCGACCTTGATCTTGTCATTCGACGTGCTGACGGTTTGCACGGATTGATTAGACATACTTTTTTACTTTCGGTGCCCTGCACCAGAACGGTGGCAGGGACGGAGGGCATCGAACCCCCAACCTTCGGTTTTGGAGACCGACGCTCTGCCAATTGAGCTACGCCCCTACGGAAAAACTTACGCGATGATCTTGGCAACCACACCGGCGCCCACGGTACGACCGCCTTCGCGGATCGCGAAACGCAGGCCTTCTTC
>JBAQKU010000211.1:0-1675 GCA_049301315.1 Telluria sp. | reverse complement strand
GCCCTGCGCCAGCGGACCTGGCGTGAAGTGCATCGCGGCAGGCGGCGGCGCGCTGCGCGCCAGGTCGCCGCCGGCGTCTTCCTGCGCCTCCATCACCTTGTAATCCCAGCGGCAGGAATTGGTGCAGGTGCCCTGGTTGGCGTCGCGGTGGCTGAAATAGCCCGACAGCAGGCAGCGCCCGGAATAGGCGATGCACAGCGCGCCGTGCACGAATACCTCGAGCTCGATGTCCGGGCAGCGCTGGCGGATCTCCTCGATTTCGTCGAGCGACAGTTCGCGCGACAGGATCACGCGCGTCAGGCCCATGCGCTGCCAGAATTTGACGTCGGCCCAGTTGACCGCATTGGCCTGCACCGACAGGTGCACCGGAACGTCCGGCCACTGGTCGCGCACCATCATGATCAGTCCCGGGTCGGCCATGATCAGGGCGTCCGGCCGCATCTCGATCACGGGCTGCATGTCGCGCAGGTAGGTCTTGAGCTTGGCGTTGTGCGCGAAGATATTGCTCGCCACGAAAAACAGCTTGCCGCGCGCGTGCGCCTCGCCGATGCCGGTGGCCAGCGCCTGCGGGGTCGAAAATTCATTGTTGCGCGCGCGCAGGCTGTAGCGCGGCTGCCCCGCATACACCGCATCGGCGCCGAAGTCGAAGGCGGCGTGCATCTTCGCAAGGGAACCGGCGGGCAATAGGAGTTCTGGCGCGCGTAGCATGGCGGGAAGCTTTCAGGTGTTTTCGGGAAGGCGCGAGTATAGCAACGGCGCTCTCCGGCAGAGCGCCGTACGTTTCAAAAACCCAAGCCAGATCAAGCGATTCAAAAAAATCTCCGCCCTGCCGCGCGCGCCTCTGGCGCGAGGCACGCGGGAAATCCTTAAGGTGTATCAAGGGAAGCTCGCTTTCCCGGATGGGACAATGGCACTCATTCGCATTCACGAGGGGCGGCCATGAACACCACCAGTTATCCGGGGTACCGCGATGCCGGCTGCGGCGCGGCGCTGCCATGAACATCGAACGGCTCGACGTGCGCGGCATGGCCGCCCCGGAGCAGATGGAGCTGGTGCTGCTGGCGCTGTCGACGCTCTCGCCCGACAAGAAGCTGTGCGCCTCGATGGACCTCGAGCCCTACCCGCTGTACCGCATGCTCGACCAGAACGGCTTCGCGCACACCACCCATGCCTATTCCGCCGAGCTGTTCGACATCGTGATCTGGTTCGCCACGCCGCCCTGACCGGGCGCAGCCCTCAGACCCGGCGAAAGCCGGTGGCAAGCCGGATGAAGTTCTCGCGCTGCGCCGCCACCGCCTTGCTCGGTCCATACATCTGCAAGGTGATGCGGCCCGCCGCGGTCTCGACCATCGCAATCATGAGCGTCTGGCCCGGCTTGGCGTCGCCGGTCGGGCCCATGCCGACACCGCGCGCATAGGTTCCCTTCAGTTCGACCAGGCTGACCTCGGAGTCGGCCAGCTTGCGCACGCTCAGTTCCGGCTTGCCGGGCTTGCCGTCGGGGCCGGCGAATTGCGAGGCCCAGCGCTCGATGTTGGCCTCGTGGCTGCCGCCCTGGCCGGTGGGAAAGAAGAAAGCGGCGACCTCGGCACCCTCGCCGCCGAGCAGCGCCGGCAGCGAAAACTGGGCCACGCGCATGCTGCTGCTCGGCTGCGCCGGAACCCAGCCGGCCGGGACC
>JBAQKU010000210.1:0-9215 GCA_049301315.1 Telluria sp. | reverse complement strand
GCCGCCAGGCGCTCGGCCAGGCGCGCGTTGAACTGGTCCGACAGCTCCGGCGTCGCCTGCGCGCGCAGCACGTCCCCGATGCGGTGGTAGGTATTCCACGCCAGCTCGCCGTCGGCGCCGTGCAGGGCCGCGAACGCGAGTTCGATGTCGGCCGTGGCCAGCTCGCCGTCGCTCATGCAGGAAATGTGCTCGCGTATTTTTCTGTTCGTGTCCATCAGTATTCCATCACAGTAGGTGCGTGATCAAAAGTGACCGATTGTTACGATCATCGCTACACCTATCGTCGCTTGTCAACCGGAAAATCGAGCAAAGGCCTCAATTTTTCGGCGATTACTTCACGCGCCCGGAAGATCCGGCTGCGTACAGTACCTATTGGACATGCCATGACCTCGGAAATTTCCTCGTAGCTCAAACCTTCAATCTCGCGCAGGACGATCGCGGTCCGCAACTCAAGCGGCAGCGCCTCCATGGCGGCATTGACCGTATAGGCGATCTGCTTGCTCGCCAGCACCGACTCCGGCGTGTTGATATCGCGCAAGCTGTCCGCATCGTCAAACGCTTCGGCGCGCTCTGCATCGGCCTCGGTCGAGGTCGGGGCGCGCCTGCCCTGTGTGACGAGAAAATTTTTCGCCGTGTTAATTCCAATCCGGTACAACCAGGTATAAAATGCCGAATCCCCCCGGAAGTGCCGCAAGGCACGATACGCCTTGATGAATGTCTCTTGTACTACATCTTCCGCCTCGGCCGGATCGTGCACCAGGCGCGACACGAGGCGCATCAGCCTGCGCTGATACTTGCCTACCAAAAGGTCGAACGCCTGCCGGTCGCCTGCCTGGACGCGTTCAACCAGCAGCTGATCACACTCGCGTTCTGTCGTCACTGCCCATGTCCTCGTGGCTGCGGCGTGCTCGCGTCCATGTAGTTATAGAGTTGGCCCGCTGCAATAAGTTCAAAGTATTTTATTTGTCCCGAAAAATGTGTTGTCGCGGCCGGCAATGGCACGCAGTGCCACCGCCAGCGTCCGGAACCGCCCTTGCGCCACGCTGTCGGGAAACAGCATGAGTGCCCTGACGCTGCCGGCCTCGTCGCGCAGGCGCAGCACCATCGCGCAGGACCAGATGGTCGAGCCCGGAATCAAGTCCACCAGCACCCCCGGCACACTGTCCGCGCTCACGTTCTGTTGTACCGTTACGCGTATCTGACCGAGTCCAGAAATATCAATCCGGCGCGTTGTTTCGGCGCACCCGGGCGCGCCCGGCAGCACCATTGCAGCGAGCAAACAGCAGCCGGCCAGCAGCCAGGGCGCCGGAAAATCGCCCAGAGCGCCGGACGCGAGCGCGAGGCCGGCGCCGAGGTTGGCCGCGGCGTACAACAGCACCAGCGCACGCAAAAAACGCGACGGCCTGAGGACGGCGGAAACCGCAATTGACATGGTGGACAGGAAGGACCTGCGGGGCGCGCCGGCCACAATGGCCGGGCCAGGAACGCCGGCGAGAAACGCCGGCGCGGCGCCCAACCCCTTATGACAAGGGTGGGCGCCTTAAGTTCACACTTTTCCGATGATCAGCGTGCCGTTGGTACCGCCGAAACCGAACGAGTTCTTCACCGCGACATCGATCTTCATGTCGCGCGCGCTGTTGGCGCAGAAATCCAGATCGCAAGCCGGATCCTGGTTGAAGATGTTGATCGTCGGCGGCGACACCTGGTGGTGGATCGCCAGCACCGTGAAGACGGCTTCCAGGCCGCCCGCGCCGCCCAGCAGGTGGCCGGTCATCGACTTGGTCGAGTTCACCACCAGCTTGCCGGCATGCGCGCCGAAGGTGCGCTTGATGCCCTGCACTTCGGCCAGGTCGCCCAGCGGGGTCGAGGTGCCATGCGCGTTGACGTAGTCGACCTGCTCGATGTTGACGCCCGCATTGTTCAGGGCCGACACCATGCAGCGGCTCGCGCCACTGCCGTCCTCGACCGGCGAGGTCATGTGATAGGCGTCCGCGCTCATGCCGAAACCGAGCAGCTCGGCGTAGATCCTCGCGCCGCGCGCCTTGGCGTGCTCGTATTCCTCGAGCACCATCACGCCGGCACCCTCGCCCAGCACGAAGCCGTCGCGGTCGCGGTCCCAGGGGCGCGAAGCGGTGCCCGGGTCGTCGTTGCGCGAGGACAATGCGCGCGCCGAGGCGAAGCCGCCCAGGCCGAGCGGCGAGATGGTCGCTTCCGCACCGCCGGCGATCATCACGTCGGCGTCGCCGTACTCGATCAGGCGCCCGGCGGCGCCGATGCTGTGCAGGCCTGTGGTGCAGGCTGTCACGATGGCCAGGTTGGGGCCGCGCAGGCCATACTTGATCGACAGGTTGCCCGAGATCATGTTGATGATCGAGGCAGGCACGAAAAATGGCGAAATGCGGCGCGGGCCGCGCTTGGTGTAGTCTTCCTTGGTCTCTTCGATCAGCGGCAGCCCGCCGATGCCGGAACCGACGATGACGCCAATCCGGTCGGCGTTTTCCTCGCTGACGACAAGGCCCGAGTCCTGCAGCGCCTGGATGCCGGCCGCCATGCCGAAATGGATGAAGGTATCCATGTGGCGGGCGTCCTTACCGGGGATGTAGTCCTCGATATTGAAGCCCTTGACTTCGCCCGCGAAATGGGTCGAAAACGGCTGTGCATCGAACTTGGTGATGGTGGCGATGCCTGACTTGCCTTCCAGGGCCGCGCTCCACGTCTCGGCAACCGTATTGCCAATTGGTGAGACGCAGCCCAGGCCGGTAATGACTACACGACGGTTTCGTGAACGGCTCAAACGATTCTCCCAGATTCAATCAGAAGCTTAGGCCTTGACGTGCGCCGTGGCGTAGTCGATTGCCTGCTTCACGGTCGTGATCTTCTCAGCTTGTTCGTCAGGAATTTCCATTTCGAATTCGTCTTCCAGCGCCATCACCAGCTCGACGGTGTCGAGGGAATCTGCGCCGAGGTCGTCAACGAACGAGGATTCGATCTTGATGTCCACTTCAGCAACGCCGAGTTGCTCAGCGACGATTTTCTTAACGCGTTGTTCGATATCCGACATGTTATGGCTCCATTGTGTGTGTTACGGAAAGTGCGCGCATTTTATCAGGTTTGCGCGCTGAAAAACACATTTCGGTGTTTGACGCTAATTCGACCGAAAGTACTGCTAAAAGCGGAGAATCGCCGCGTGCAGCGCGATCAATTCATGTACATGCCGCCGTTCACGTGCAAGGTGGCGCCGGTGACGTAGCCGGCCTGCGGTCCGGCCAGGAACGCCACCGCGTGCGCCACGTCCTCCGGCGCGCCCAGGCGCGCCAGCGGAATCTGGGTCAGCAGCGAGGCATGCTGCTCGGCGCTCAAGGACTTCGTCATGTCGGTATCGATGAAGCCAGGCGCGACGCAGTTGACCGTGATGTTGCGGCTGCCGATTTCGCGCGCCAGCGCGCGGCTCATGCCGGCCACACCGGCCTTGGCGGCCGCATAATTCATCTGGCCGGGATTGCCGGAATGGCCGACCACCGAGGTGATGTTAATGATACGCCCATGTTTGGCTTTCATCATGCCGCGCAGTACCGCGCGCGACAGGCGTCCCACCGCGGACAGGTTGGTGGCGATCACGCTGTCCCATTCCTCGTCCTTCATGCGCATGGCCAGCTGGTCCTGGGTGATGCCGGCGTTATTGACCAGGATCGACAGGCTGCCGCAGCTTTTCTGCACTTCGTCGACCACGCCCGCGCAGGCGGCGGCGTCGGTCACGTTCAGGACCACGCCCTTGCCGCCGAGCTCCTCGAGGTAGGCGGAAATGGCCGCCGCGCCCGCTTCGGTGGTTGCCGTTCCCACCACCCTGGCGCCCTGGCGCGCCAGTTCCAGCGCGATCGCCTTGCCGATGCCGCGCGAGGCGCCGGTGACCAGTGCGACTTGATTATCTAGGTTCATGAATATCCTTAATGTCAAACGTTCAGCGATACTGCACTAACTGGCTCAGCCGGGATTGATTGCGCTCAACACGCGCTCCAGCGAAGCCTGGTCCACGATGGCATCGCCGGCCAGGCTGGCGTCGATCCGTTTTGCCATCCCGATCAGCACCTTGCTCGGCGCGCACTCGATGACCTGGGTGGTGCCTTCGGCCGCCAGCTTTTGCATGCTCTCGACCCAGCGCACCGGGCTGGCGGCCTGGCGCACCAGGGCGTCCTTGATGCCGGCCGGATCGTTCACCACGGCCACATCGACGTTGTTGATCAGGGCGATCCGGGGCGCTGCGAATGCGAGCGGCGCCATGTACTCGCGCAGGCGGTCCGAGGCGCTCTTGAGCAGCGAGCTGTGGAACGGCGCCGACACCGCCAGTTTCATGGCGCGCTTGGCGCCCTTGGCCTTGGCCAGTTCGCAGGCGCGCTCGACCGCGGCGCTGTGACCGGCGATCACGATCTGGGTCGGCTCGTTGAAGTTGACCGGTTCGACCACGCTGCCCGGCTCGGCCGCGGCCGCCTCGAGGCAGAGCGCGCGCACCGCATCGGCCGCCAGGCCCAGCACCACGGCCATGCCGCCCTGCCCGACCGGCACCGCTTCCTGCATGGCCTGGGCGCGAAAGCGCACCAGCGGCACCGCGTCCTTGAAGGCGATCACGCCGGCGGCCACCAGCGCCGAATATTCGCCCAGGCTGTGGCCGGCAACGACCGAAGGCGCGGCCCCGCCGGCCGCGATCCAGGCGCGGTACACCGCCACCGCGGCGGTCAGCATGACCGGCTGGGTGTTGGTGGTCAGGTCCAGTTCTTCCTTCGGGCCTTCGGCGATCAGCTTGCCGAGATCGAAACCGAGCGCCTCGGACGCTTCAGCGACGGTCTGCGCCACCACCGGGTTGCCGGCGAAACCGTTGAGCATGCCAACGGCTTGCGAGCCCTGGCCGGGAAACAAAAAAGCGAATTTACTCATTGAACTGCACTCTCCAGTTGATTTTGCGCTTCTTACATGCGCGCCAGCACGGCGCCCCAGGTAAAGCCGCCGCCCACCGCCTCCAGCATGATCGTGTGGCCGGGCTTGACGCGCCCGTCGCGTACCGCCTGGTCCAGGGCCAGCGGAACCGAGGCGGCCGAGGTATTGCCGTGCTGGTCCACCGTGACCACCATTTTTTCAAGCGGCATGTCGAGCTTTTTGGCCGTGCTTTTCATGATGCGGATATTGGCCTGGTGCGGAATCAGCCAGTCGAGCTCGCTGGCGCGCAGGCCGGCCTGGTCGAGCACCTCGTGCGCCACCTGCTCGAGCACGCTCACGGCCAGCTTGAACACGGCCGGACCGTCCATGTACAGGAAGCCGCTGCCGGCGATCGCGCCGCCGGCCAGGTTGCCCGGAACGCTGAGGATGTCGGCGTGGCGCCCGTCGGCGTGCATCTTGGTGGCGAGGATGCCAGGCTCGTGCGAGGCCGACAGCACGATCGCGCCGGCGCCGTCGCCGAACAGCACGCAGGTGGTGCGGTCTTCGAAATTGAGGATGCGGGAAAACACTTCGGCGCCGATCACCAGCACGTTCCGGTGCGCGCCGGACTTGATCAGGCTGTCGGCCACCGACAGCGCGTACACGAAGCCGCTGCACACGGCCTGCACGTCGAAGGCGGCGCAGTTGTTATGCATGCCGAGCTTGCGCTGCACGATGCAGGCGGTGCTGGGGAAACTTCCGTGGAAATCGGGGGTCGAACTGGCAACGATGACGAGATCGATCTGGTCGGGCGTCTTGCCGGCCATCTCGAGCGCCTTTTTGGCAGCTTCGACCGCAAGGTCGGAGGAATTCTGCTCGGGTGCGGCGTAATGGCGCGCAGAAATACCGCTGCGCGAGAAGATCCATTCGTCCGATGTTTCAATGCCTTTTGCCGCCAGCTGGGCCGTGAGCTCTTCATTGCTCACGCGCTGTTGCGGCAAGTAGCTGCCGGTACCGATAATTTTGCTGTACAAAGTCATTGCGTGCCGTCCTGCTTAAGTTGTTGTACCTGATTCTTGCGGGTCAGGAGCGCGTGGCATCAGCTCGGCTATGCGGGTCGAGAGCTGCTCCTGCACATTATATTTTGCTGCGTCAAACGAACGTTTGATCGCCCACTCATACGAATAAGAATCCGCCCCGCCATGGCTCTTGAACACCAGGCCGCGCAGGCCCAGCAGGCTGGCGCCGTTGTAGCGCGACGGATTGAGGCGATGTGAAATTTTCCTCAGGGCGCCACGCGCAATGAGCGCGCCCAGCATGGTCAGGGGGCTGCGCTTGAATTCGGTCGTCATGACGTTCTTGACGAAGCGCGCCAGGCCTTCGATCGCCTTGAGCGTCACGTTGCCGACGAAACCGTCGCACACGACCAGGTCGGTGGTGCCCCTGAAAATGTCGTTGCCTTCCACGTTGCCGTAGAAATTGAGCACGCCGCGCTCGTGATCGGCGCGCAGCAGCTTGGTCGTTTCCTTGACCAGCTCGTTGCCCTTGATCTCTTCGGTGCCGACGTTGAGCAAACCGATGGTCGGGTGGGCGATGCCTTCCATGGCCGACACCAGCACCGAGCCCATGATGGCGAACTGGTGCAGGTGATGCGGCTCGCAGTCGGTGTTCGCACCGAGGTCCATCATGTAGGTCGGGCCGTCTTTCTGGTTGGGCAGGATGCTGCAGATGGCCGGGCGGTCGACCCCGGGCATGGTCTTGAGCACATAGCGCGACACCGCCATCAGCGCGCCGGTATTGTCGGCCGAGACGCAGGCGTGGGCACGGCCGTCCTTGACCAGCTCGATCGCCACGCGCATCGAAGAATCCTTCTTGCGGCGCAGCGCCACTTCGAGCGGATCGTCCATGGTCACCACTTCGGAGGCATGGATCACCGACAGGCGCGGATGGGAAGCGGCATGGTGTTTGGCGAGCTCGGCGCGCAACTGGTCCTGCAGGCCGACCAGGATCAGCTCTGCCCCAGGCTCGCGGTTGACGAACGAGATTGCCGCGGCGATGGTCACCGCGGGGCCGTGATCGCCACCCATGCAGTCGATGGATATTTTAATTGTCATGTGTTGGATTTGTACCGCTCAGAAACAACAGGCGGCAGGATGCGATCTGGTCGCAGGCGGGCGCCAGCCGGAACCGGCGAGGGTCAACATGAGGCAATGCACACGCCGATTGCAGCCGATGACAAAGAAAAAGCGGCGCCACGCAGGAAATACACGTTGCACCGCTTTCATCTTACTCAAAGCTAAAACGTCGATTACTCGTCGTTTTTGGTCTTGAGGACTTTACGACCACGATAGAAGCCGTTCGGGCTGATGTGGTGACGCAGATGCGTTTCACCGGTGGTAGGCTCGATACCCAGTTGCGGCGCGACCAGGAAGTCGTGCGAGCGGTGCATGCCGCGCTTGGATGGGGACTTCTTATTCTGCTGAACTGCCATGATGACTCCTAATACATAAGTTCTAAAATTCTAACACAATCGACCAGCAAATACATGCGAATCGAGTATCCCAGCGGCAAATTAATTACTTCACCGACATGTTTTAACGCTGTTCCTACATTTCACACCACACTGCCATACTCGACTACAACACGCGTTTGACACGTTCGTCACTTGCGGCTTGTCGCCGCACAGGCCGCCGCCGGGGCGGCAGCCTTGAAAATCATTCTGGTTTCAGGTTCTTGAGGCCGGCAAACGGCGACGGCTTCTTCTTGTCGATCTCGTCCAACAGCCCGGTATCCGGGCACAGCGCATGTTTCGGCGCCAGCGGCAAGGCCAGCAGCGCCTCGTCTTCGATCAGGTCGCGGATATCGCAGCTACGGCTGCCGACGATCACGTCGATGCTCTCGTCGTCCAGCACTTCCTCGATCTCGTCGGCTTGCTGGTCGTCCTTGCCGAGCATGAGCACGGTGCTCGAATCGATCTCGAACGCGAACGGGGTCAGGCAGCGCTGGCACATCAGTTGTACGGTCCCGGCAACCGCCAGCGTCAGGCAGGGATAACCCTGCTTGCTGATGGCGCCATCGAGCGACCAGGCGATCTGGCCCGACTGGTCCGCACAATCCTTACTTAACCGGCTCATTTCGGCGACAGGCGTCACACCCTCGCGATGGCCGTTGCTTCGACAAAATTCAAAAGCGTCGATGACAAAAGCGCTCATTTGCAGAAATTTTCCCCGGAAAACCTGCGATAATAACAGGCTTCTCCCTGCGCAGTCAAAGACTTAGCGCATTTTTTTGACGCGCCCGGTGGTGCCTGTTGCAGGCCCGGCAGATTCATAAGGCCAGCTTGCAGGGAGATCCGATTTATCACTTCTACTTATAGATAAAGGCAGCCAGGGCACATGATACCAACTTCAAGCACACCGCGCCTGATTCTTGCGTCGAGCTCACCCTACCGGCGCGCGTTGCTCGAACGCCTGCGCCTGCCGTTCGAGGTGATGGCGCCCGACATCGACGAAACTGCCCTGCCTGGCGAGGCGCCGGAAACGACGGCGCTGCGGCTGGCGCGCGCCAAGGCCGGCGCCGTGGCCGCCGCCATGCCGGGCAGCATCGTCATCGGGTCCGACCAGGTCGCCACGCTCGATGGCGAGCAGATCGGCAAACCCGGCAACCATGCCAACGCCCTGGCCCAGCTGCGCAAGATGCGCGGGCGGCGCGTGGTGTTCCATACCGCCCTGTGCCTGTGGGACGCGCGCGCCGCGGCCCTGACCGGCGCCGCCCAGCTCGAGAACGTGCGCACCTATGTGAGCTTGCGCGACCTGCCCGATGCCGAGCTCGACGCCTACCTGCGCATCGAACAGCCCTACGACTGCGCCGGCAGCGCCAAGAACGAAGGGCTGGGCATTGCGCTGATCGGAAAAATCGAGAGCGACGACCCGACCGCGCTGACCGGCCTGCCGCTGATCGCCCTGACCGGCATGCTGCGCCGCGCCGGCGTGCGCTTTTTTGGCGTGTAAGCGCCCTCACCCACGATGAACTCCATGTCCGGCACCCTCTACCTGATTCCGAACACCCTGGGCGCGAGCGAAGCGTCGCCCGACGCCCTGTCCCACATCATTCCCGAGCAGGTGCAGGCGATCACCTCCCGGCTCGACTATTTCGTCGCCGAGAACGCCAAGACCGCGCGCGCCTTCCTCAAGCTCATCGCGCTCAGGCATCCGCTGGCGCGCCCGCTGCAAGAGATCGAGATTGCCGAGCTCAACGTCAACACCCCGGCCCAGGCGCTGGCCGGGCTGCTCGCGCCGCTGCTGGCC
>JBAQKU010000209.1:0-6290 GCA_049301315.1 Telluria sp. | reverse complement strand
ATCCGGTAGAGTGGTGCCCACGGAGGGACTCGAACCCCCACACCTCGCGGCACATGGACCTGAACCATGCGCGTCTACCAATTCCGCCACGTGGGCACTGATGTTACGTTTGCTTCTTTTTACGACTTTTGCAGCGTCTCCGCCGACTTCTGCTATCATACAAGCCTTTGAAGTTTTGCGCCAGACTAAGTTTCCTTGCGCTGCCGCCACTTCAACCGCTTGTATTCCGCTTTTTTCTTCCGCTATCGGCCAGGGCCGCCGCGAAAGACCAAAATTATAGCGGAACAAATTGAAATGTCAAAGCTCTTACCCAAGAATTTTTAGAGCCACGCGCACGTTAGGCAAATCGCACGGTCCTCCGTTACACTACGCATATCACCGTGTCAATGTTCACAGTGTCAGCTGCCCGGTTCGGCATTCGCCGCGGCCACTGCCAAAAACAATATTACAGAAAACCATTTGAACCAATCTACTCATACCATTCCCAGCCGTGAGGATATTCTCGGCATTTTCCGCAGCGCGGCCGCGCCACTTGACCTCGATACGATCGTGCGCACCCTGCGGGTGAAACCGGACGCGCGCGAAGTGCTCACGCGCCGCCTGAACGCGATGGAGCGCGACGGACAGCTGCGCTTCGAGCGCGACGGCACCTACGAGCTGGCCGACCAGTCCGGCTTCATCGCCGGCAAGGTCAGCGCGCACCGCGAGGGATTCGGCTTCGTCATTCCCGACGACGCCAGCGAAGACCTGTTCTTGTCCGACAAGGAAATGCAAAAGGTACTGCACGGCGACCGGGTCCTGGCCAAGGTGACCGGCGTGGACCGGCGCGGGCGCCGCGAAGGCACCATCGTCGAAGTGGTGGTGCGCGCCAACACCCACGTGATCGGGCGTTTGCTCAACGAGAACGGGGTCTGGATCGTCGCGCCCGAAGACAAGCGCATCGGCCAGGACATCCTGGTGTCCGGTTCGCCCGGCAAGGCCAAGGCGGGGCAGATCGTCAGCGTCGAGCTGAGCGAGCAGCCTTCGCGCTTCAAGCAGCCGGCCGGGCGCGTGGTCGAAGTGCTGGGCGAGCTCGACGACCCCGGCATGGAAATCGAAATCGCGGTGCGCAAATTCGGCGTGCCGCATATTTTCTCGGCCGCCGCGCTCAAGTCGGCCGCCAAGCTGCCGGCCGAAGTGCGCGATGCCGACCTCGAGGAGCGGGTCGACCTGCGCGACGTGCCGCTGGTGACGATCGACGGCGAAGACGCACGCGACTTCGACGACGCGGTCTACTGCGAGCCGGTCACGATCGGCAAGACCAACTGCTTCCGCCTGATCGTCGCGATTGCCGACGTGAGCCATTACGTCAAGCCGAACGACGCGCTCGACGTCGACGCGCTCGAGCGCAGCACTTCGGTGTACTTCCCGCGCCGCGTGATTCCGATGCTGCCCGAAAAACTGTCGAACGGCCTGTGCTCGCTCAACCCCGCGGTCGACCGTCTCACGCTGGTGTGCGACGCCGTCATCACCGACCTGGGCGAGATCAAGGCTTACCAGTTCTATCCGGCCGTGATCCATTCGGCCGCGCGCCTGACCTACAACGAAGTGGCCGACATCCTCGGCAACACCGCCGGTCCGGAAGCGGCGCTGCGCCCGGCCATCGTGCCGCACCTGATCAACCTGTACGACGTGTACCACGCGCTGCAAAAGGCGCGCCTCGAGCGTGGCGCGATCGATTTCGAGACCACCGAAACCTACATCGTGTGCAACGCGCTCGGCAAGATCGAAAAGATCATCCCGCGCACCCGCAACGACGCGCACAAGGTGATCGAGGAATGCATGCTGGCGGCGAACGTGTGCGCGGCCGACCTGCTGATCCGCCACAAGCATCCCGGCACCTACCGCATCCACGCCTCGCCCACCAAGGAGAAGCTGACCCAGGTGCGCACCTTCCTCAAGCAGGTGGGACTGAACCTGGCCGGCGGCGACAAGCCGAGCGCGGGCGACTACGCCGACCTGATGAAGCAGGTCAAGGAGCGCCCCGATGCGCAGCTGCTGCAGACCATGCTGCTGCGCTCGATGCAGCAGGCCGTCTACAGTCCGGACAATATCGGCCACTTCGGCCTGGCGTACGAGGCCTATGCCCACTTCACCAGCCCGATCCGGCGCTATCCCGACCTGCTCACGCACCGCGCCATCAAGGCCATTTTGCTCGGTAAAAAATACGAGCCGAAGGGCATCGACCTGGCAGCGCTCAACACCACCGTCTCGAACGCCGCGCGCAAGCAGCTGGCCAAGGACACGGCCGAAGGCAAGCAAAAGCACGCCAAGGACCTGACCGTCTGGGACGCGCTCGGGGTGCACTGCTCGGCCAACGAACGGCGTGCCGACGAAGCCTCGCGCGATGTCGAGGCATGGCTCAAGTGCTACTTCATCAAGGACAAGCTGGGCGAGGAATTCACCGGCGTGGTGTCCGGCGTGACCACCTTCGGCATTTTCGTTCAGCTCGACGCGCTGTACGTCGAAGGCCTGGTGCACATCACCGAACTGGGCACCGACTACTTCCAGTACGACGACGCGCGCCACGAACTGCGCGGCGAACGCACCGGCAAGCGCTACCAGCTGACCGACCGCGTCACCGTGCAGGTGAGCCGGGTCGACCTCGAAGCGCGCAAGATCGACCTGGTGCTGGCCGGTTCGAGCAGTTCCGGCGAAACCGGCGTGGGCAAACCGAAGAGCGCGGCGGCAAAGGCGCTGGAAGCGAAGCCCGGCAAGTCGCGCAAGCCGAGCGCCAACACCGCCTCGCGCTACGAGCCCGACACCGGCGACAACGGCGCCAAGCCGAAGCGCGCCAAGGCGCCCGCGCGCGCCGCCAAGCCAGCGGCCAAGACAAGCAAAAAGAAACGATAGCACATGAAGAATAAAATGATTTTCGGGTTCCACGCGGTGACCTCGCGCCTGCGCCACGAGGCTTCGTCGGTGGAAGAGATCTTCGTCGACGCCGGCCGCCAGGACCGCCGCATGCACGACCTGATCGCCGGCGCCAAGGCGGCCGGCGTGCGCGTGATGCCGGTCGATTCGGCCCGTCTCGACAAGATCGTGGGAACCCGGCGCCACCAGGGCGTGATCGCATTCGCAAGCCAGCTGGCGCTGGCGCGCAACCTCGACGAGCTGCTCGACGCGATCGAAGGCCCGCCGCTGCTGCTCATCCTCGACGGCATCACCGACCCGCATAACCTGGGCGCCTGCCTGCGCGTGGCCGACGGCGTCGGCGCGCATGCGGTGATCGTGCCGAAAGACCGCGCGGTCGGCCTGAACGCGACCGCCGCCAAGGTCGCCAGCGGCGCGGCCGAAACCGTCCCCTACATCACCGTCACCAACCTGGCGCGCACCATGCGCGAACTCAAGGAGCGCGACATCCTCCTGATCGGCACCAGCGACGACGCCGAGAAGGGCCTGTACGAAGCCGACTTCTCCGGTCCGGCCGCGCTCGTGATGGGCTCGGAAGGCGAGGGCATGCGCCGCCTGACGCGCGAGACCTGCGACGTCCTGGTCAGCATCCCGATGTTCGGCTCGGTCGAGAGCCTGAACGTCTCGGTGGCCTCCGGCGTGTGCCTGTACGAAGGGCGGCGCCAGCGCATGGCCAAGCAGGCCTGAGCCATTTTGGCGCGGGCGCATCCGGATCGATCCGGATGCGCCTGCAAGCCGCGCCTGTCCCTGCCGGGCGAAAAAGCGCTTGATCTCGACCGTAGCAAGCCTTGTGCGAATAAGCTACCATGGTCATCTCATAACCGTATTTACCACCCCTATGTTTTCGAACCTGCGCGACGATATCAGGAGCATCATTGAACGCGACCCGGCTGCCCGCAACGCCTGGGAAGTGTTCACTTGTTATCCTGGTTTCCAGGCCATCATGATGCACCGCTGGGCGCACGCCTGCTGGGGCGCCCAGCTCAAATGGGTGGGTCGCTTCATCTCCTATGCGGCGCGCATCGTCACCGGCATCGAGATCCACCCGGGCGCCACCATCGGGCGCCGCGTGTTCATCGATCACGGCTTCGGCGTGGTCATCGGCGAGACCGCGATCGTTGGCGACGACTGCACCATCTACCAGGGCGTGACGCTGGGCGGAACCAAGCTCACTGCCGGCACCAAGCGCCACCCGACGCTCGAACGCGGCGTCATCATCGGCGCCGGGGCGCAGGTGCTGGGCGCCTTCACCGTGGGCGAATACGCCAAGGTCGGCTCGAACGCGGTGGTCATCAAGCCGGTGCCGCCGGGCGCGACCGCGGTCGGCAATCCGGCCCACATCGTCCAGAAAGATACCGACCCGCGCAGCGCGCACCTGTTCGCCGCCTACGGCGTCACCCCCAACGGCGACGACCCGATGACGAAGGCGCTGCACGGGCTGATCAACCACGCGGCGCGCCAGGATGCGCAGCTCGAATGCATCATGGCGACCATCAAGGCCGCCGGAATCGCGTGCCCGAGCATGCCCGAATCTGATAAATTCGATTCCGAGCAATTGAATAAACTGGTCGACTAAGGATATACGCATGAGTACAGAATCGCCCGCCAGCATTGAAGGGGCGCCCGAGTTCGACCAGTTCGAAATCCGCGTGCTTGCCGTGCTGGCCGAGAAAGAGGCGCTCACGCCCGACAACTACCCGCTCTCGCTGAACGCGATCACCAACGGCTGCAACCAGCTCTCGAGCCGCGACCCGGTCATGCAGCTGTCGGACGAAACGGTGCAGGATGTCTTGCAGCGGCTCATGCAGCGCAAGTTCGTCAACGGCATCACGCAGGCCGGCGCGCGCGTGACCAAGTACGAACACCGGCTGCGCATCAAATGGTCGCTCGAACAGGACAAGCTCGCCATCATGACGGTGCTGATGCTGCGCGGCCTGCAGACCGCGGGCGAGATCCGCACCCGCAGCGGGCGGCTGCACGAATTCAAGTCGGTGGCCGAAGTCGAGGCCGGCCTTCAGTTCCTGATCGACAAATACCCGCCGCTGGTGGCACGCCTGGCGCTGGCGCCCGGCACCAAGGAGCCGCGTTACGGGCACCTGCTGGCCGGCGAAGCGGCGCTGGCGCAGCAGGAATCGGCGTTCGGCGCGGTCTCCTCGCCCGCGCAGGGCAGCCGCGTCGCGCAGCTCGAGCAGGAAGTGGCCGCGCTGCGCGGCGAAGTCGACGCGCTCAAGACCGAGTTCGATAATTTCAGGAAGCAGTTCGAGTAATCGGCAGGGCGGAAAGCGAAGCGCCATCCGCCCTGCGTGAACCGACTCGACTCAGCCTTCGTCGCGCCAGCGGCGCAGGCGCATCGCGGCGAAGATCATCGCGCCGCCCGCCAGCGCGCCTATCCACACGCTTGGCCCGGCCAGCGTCAGCCACGACTGCTTGAATACCAGCCCTATGTCGAGTCCGCGGACGCTGCCAACCAGCTGGTCGGGCCGGACATGTTCGAACGCCAGCCAGATGCCAGGAATCAGCCCGCCCAGTCCACGCGCCAGCACGTTCTGGAAGAACCAGTCGGCGTTGAGCGACCCGCCGACCAGGAAGTTGGCCCATTTCACGATCACCACGGCCAGGATCGGCGTGCCGACCGCCCACAGGAACACCTTCGAGCGGGCCCACGCCGAAACCATCAGCAGCCAGCCCACGGTAGGCAGGGCCCACAGGACATACACCGGCAGCATGCCGGCCAGCTGCAGCGGCGTCAGGTAGAGGGCAGGGGTGCTCAGCAGCGGGCCGAACACCTTCGCTCCGTTGAGCGCAAGCGCGCCGCACGTGACGAGCAACAGGACGGTCGAGGTGATCGTGCCGACCACGATGGTGACCAGGGGCGCCACGGCCAGCGCGGTGAGCACCTTCGACAGCACCGTCATCTGGTCCGACAGCGGCAGCGATTTCCAGAACAGGATGCTGCGGTCGCGCCGTTCGTCGTACAACGCGCCAAGGCAGTAGAAAAACGCGACCACCGTGAGCACCATGAACAGCGGGGCGGCCACTGCGATGTAGCCGGTTGCCATGGCGTTGATCAGGGTTTGCTGCGTGGCCGGCGACATGCTGTTGAACGCCATGCCGACGTCGATGGCATGGCCGTTGACCACCACGTTGCCCGTGACGCCCTTGGCGCCGATGTTGTATATGAGGGTGCCGCCGATGAACACGATCATCGCCAGGCCCACCACGATCGGGGCCCAGAAGATCGCGCCCTTGTGCTCCCAGAACTCGCGCCGCAACAGCCATGTCATCGTTTTCATCTGTGTCTCCGTGAAACCCCGCCGTTCAGGGCGGGGAGGTAAGGA
>JBAQKU010000208.1:0-13702 GCA_049301315.1 Telluria sp. | reverse complement strand
GCTCAAGGCCGGCCACGTGGTCGCGCTCGACACCATGGCGGCGCTGATCCGCCGCATCGCCGGCTCGCAGCTGGTGCTGCGCCTGGCCGGCGGCAGCCTGCCGCCCGAGCTGCGCGCGCTGGTCCTGCACGACGAGCAGCAGGAGGGCAATACCTACAACCTGCGCGTGACCGACTACGCCGAGGTGGAAAAAATCCTGACGCGCCTGCGCGAGGCGGGCGCCGTGATCGACGAAATGCAGCTGCAGCAGGCCGACCTCGAAGACATCTTCCTGCAGATCATGGGAGGCAAGACGCCATGAATTTCATGTCGGTCGGTTTCCAGACCCTGTTTTACAAGGAAACGCTGCGCTTCTGGAAGGTCGCGACCCAGACCGTGGCCGCGCCCATCGTGACCACCATGCTGTACCTGCTGATCTTCGGGCACGTGCTCGAAGGGCGGGTCGAGGTGTATCCGGGCGTGAGCTATACGGGCTTCCTGATCCCGGGCCTGGTCATGATGAGCGTGCTGCAAAATTCCTTCGCCAATTCCTCGTCCTCGCTGATCCAGTCCAAGATCACCGGCAACCTGGTGTTCATCCTGGTGCCGCCGCTGTCGCACTGGGAAATCATCTCGGCCTACGTGCTCGCCTCGGTGGTGCGCGGGCTGGTGGTCGGCGGCGGCGTGTTCCTCATCACCGCATGGTTCGCCGACCTGAGCTTCGTGGCGCCGCTCTGGATCCTGGCGTTCGCGCTGCTGGGCGCGGCCATCCTCGGGACCATGGGCGTGATCGCCGGCATCTGGGCCGAGAAATTCGACCAGCTGGCCGCCTTCCAGAACTTCCTGATCATGCCGGCCACCTTCCTGTCCGGCGTTTTCTATTCGATTCATTCGCTGCCCCCGGTCTGGCAGACTGTCTCGCATTTCAACCCGTTCTTTTACATGATCGACGGTTTCCGCCACGGCTTTTTCGGGGTTTCCGATATCGCGCCCTGGACCAGCCTGGCGATCGTGTCGCTGTTTTTCGTGCTGCTCGCGGCGATTGCCGTCAACCTGCTCGCGCGCGGCTACAAGCTGCGCCACTAACCTCATTACCAGGAGCCCAACGTGACCACTACACCAGAACTCATTCATAGCTACATCCAGGCCGGCCTCGAATGCACCCACCTCGAGGTGGAAGGCGACGGCCAGCATTTCAGCGCCCTGATCGTCTCGCCCGCATTCGCCGGCAAGCGAGCGATCCAGCGCCACCAGATCGTGTATGCGGCGCTCGGCGAGCGCATGCGCGAAGAGATTCACGCGCTGTCGATGAAGACCCTCACCCCCGAAGAATACCAAGGATAAAATATGGACAAGCTTCAGATCGTTGGCGGCAAGCGGCTCGACGGCGAGATTTCGATTTCCGGCGCCAAGAACGCGGCCTTGCCGATCCTGTGCGCGGGCCTGTTGACCGCCGGCGACCTGGAACTGTCGAACGTGCCGCATCTGCACGACGTCAAGACGATGCTCAAGCTGCTCGGCCAGACCGGCCTCAAGGTGGCGCAGGACGGCGAGCGCGTCACCCTCAACGGCGGCGCCATCGACACGCTCGAAGCGCCCTATGAACTGGTCAAGACCATGCGCGCCTCGATCCTGGTGCTGGGGCCGCTGCTGGCGCGCTTCGGCCAGGCCAAGGTCTCGCTGCCGGGCGGCTGCGCGATCGGTTCGCGCCCGGTCGACCAGCACATCAAGGGCCTGCAGGCGCTCGGCGCCGAGATCACCATCGAGGGCGGCTACATCTACGCCAAGGCCAAGAAGCTCAAGGGCACGCGCATCGTGACCGACATGATCACCGTGACCGGCACCGAGAACCTGCTGATGGCGGCCACCCTGGCCGACGGCCAGACCATCCTGGAAAACGCGGCGCGCGAACCCGAGGTGACCGACCTGGCCCACCTGCTGGTGGCAATGGGCGCGAAGATCGACGGCATCGGCACCGACCGGCTCGTGATCGAGGGCGTCGAGGCGCTGCACGGCGCGCGCCATGCGGTCATTTCGGACCGCATCGAGGCGGCCACCTTCCTGTGCGCGGTGGCCGCCGCCGGCGGCGACGTCACGCTCACCAACACGCGCAGCGACATCCTGGACGTGGCGCTCGACAAGCTGCGCGAAGTCGGCCTGATACTGACCACAGGCCCCGACTGGATCCGCGCGCAGATGGCCGGCCGTCCCAAGCCGGTCAGCTTCCGCACCACCGAATACCCCGGTTTTCCGACCGACATGCAGGCCCAGTTCATGGCCGTCGACACCATCGCCGCCGGCACCAGCCGCGTGACCGAGACCATCTTCGAGAACCGCTTCATGCACGTGCAGGAAATGAACCGGCTGGGCGCCTCGATCCAGATCGAGGGCAACACCGCCTTCATCAAGGGCGTCGACAAGCTGGTGGGCGCGCCCGTGATGGCGACCGACCTGCGCGCCTCGGCCTCGCTGGTGATCGCGGCGCTGGCGGCCCAGGGCCAGACCATCATCGACCGCATCTACCACCTCGACCGCGGCTACGACCGCATGGAAGTGAAGCTGTCCGCGGTCGGCGCCGATATCGTGCGCATCAAGTAAGCGGAGCGCACCATGAACTCATTTGCCACACCGGCCAGCTCCCAGCTCATCCTGGCGCTCTCGAAAGGCCGCATCTTCGAGGACACCCTGCCGCTGCTCGAAGCGGCCGGCATCACGGTGCTCGAAAACCCGGAAACGTCGCGCAAGCTGATCCTGCCGACCAACGATCCGAACGTGCGCGTCATCATCGTGCGCGCCAGCGACGTGCCGACCTACGTGCAGCACGGCGCGGCCGACTTCGGCGTGGCCGGCAAGGACGTGCTGCTCGAGCACGGCGGCGAAGGGCTGTACCAGCCGATCGACCTGAACATCGCCCAGTGCCGCATGTCGGTCGCGGTGCAGGCCGGCTTCGACTACGCGAGCGCGGTGCGCCACGGCGCGCGCCTGCGCGTGGCCACCAAGTTCGTGCAGACCGCGCGCGAGCACTTCGCCTCGAAGGGGGTGCACGTCGACCTGATCAAGCTGTACGGCTCGATGGAACTGGCGCCGCTGGTGGGCCTGTCCGACGCCATCGTCGACCTGGTCTCGACCGGCAGCACGCTGCGCGCCAACAACCTGGTCGAGGTCGAGCAGATCATGGAGATCTCGTCGCGCCTGGTGGTGAACCAGGCCGCCCTGAAACTCAAGCGCGAACGGCTGCAGCCCATCCTCGAGGCGTTCGAACGCGCATCCAAACCGAAGAACTGACATCATGGCGATACAGATCCGCAGGCTCGACTCCGCGCAGCCCGATTTCAAGCACAGGCTCGACACGCTGCTCGCGTTCGAAGCGTCCACCGACCACGCCATCGAGGCTGCGGTCGGGTCCATCCTGCAGGACGTGAAAACGCGCGGCGACGCCGCCGTGCTCGAATACACCAACCGCTTCGACCGGATCCCGGGCGGCGCCGCCAGCATGGCCGCGTTCGACGTCGGGCAGGACGAACTGCAGGCGGCGCTGGCCGGCCTGCCCGATGCGCAGCGGCGCGCGCTGCACACCGCGGCCGAACGGATCCGCGTCTTCCACGAGCGCCAGAAGCAGGAACTGCAAGGCTTCACCTACACCGAGCCTGACGGCACCGTGCTGGGCCAGCGCATCACGCCGCTCGACCGGGTCGGCATCTATGTCCCGGGCGGCAAGGCCGCCTATCCCTCGTCGGTGCTGATGAATGCGATCCCGGCCAAGGTGGCCGGGGTCCAGGAAATCATCATGGTGGTGCCGACCCCGGACGGCGTGAAGAACCGGATGGTGCTGGCCGCCGCCGCCATCGCGGGCGTGACGCGCGTGATCACCATCGGCGGCGCGCAGGCGGTCGGCGCGCTGGCCTACGGCACCGACACCATCGCCGCGGTCGACAAGATCGTCGGCCCCGGCAACGCCTACGTGGCGGCGGCCAAGCGCCGCGTGTTCGGCACGGTCGGCATCGACATGATCGCCGGCCCTTCGGAAATCCTGGTGCTGTGCGACGGCAGCACCGATCCGGACTGGGTCGCGATGGACCTGTTCTCGCAGGCCGAGCACGACGAACTGGCGCAGGCCATCATGCTGTGCCCGGACGCGGCCTACATCGACCGGGTCGAGGCCAGCATCCACAAGCTGCTGCCGGGCATGCCGCGCAGCGCCACCATCGCCACCTCGATGAGCGAGCGCGGCGCGCTGGTCAAGGTGCGCGACATGGACCAGGCCTGCGACATCGCCAATGCGATCGCGGCCGAACACCTGGAAATCTCGGCCGAGCATCCGCAGCAGTGGGCCGACAAGATCCGCCATGCGGGCGCGATGTTCCTGGGGCGCTTCTCGTCGGAGTCGCTGGGCGACTACTGCTGCGGCCCGAACCACGTGCTGCCGACCTCGCGCACCGCGCGCTTCTCGTCGCCGCTGGGCGTGTACGATTTCCAGAAACGCTCGTCGATCCTGTTCGTGTCCGAGGCCGGAGCCCAGACGCTGGGCGCGGTGGCGGCCGAACTGGCCTACGGCGAAGGCTTGCAGGCGCACGCGCGCAGCGCCGAACTGCGCATGAAAAAGCCATGAGCGACTGGGTCAACCGGGTGTTCTGCGAGGACGCGCTGTCCGGCATGGCGCGCATCCCGGACGGCTCCATCGACCTGATCCTGACCGACCCGCCCTACAATCTGGGCAAGGACTACGGCAACGACTCGGACCAGCAAAGCGTGGCCGCCTACCTGGCCTGGACCGAACAGTGGATCGACAAGGCGCTGCCCAAGCTCAAGCCGAACGGCAGCCTGTACATCTACCTGACCTGGCGTTTTTCGCCCGAGATTTTCGTGATGCTCAAAAAGCGCATGACGATGATGAACGAAATCATCTGGGACCGGCGGGTCCCGTCGATGGGCGGCAGCGTGCGCAGCTTCACCTCGGTGCACGACACCATCGGCTTTTTCGTCAATCGCAAGGACTACTATTTCGACCTCGATGCGGTGCGCATCCCGTACGACGCCGAAACCAAGAAGGCGCGCTCGCGCTCGATTTTCGTCGGCGCCAAGTGGCTCGAAGTGGGCTACAACCCGAAGGACCTGTGGAGCGTATCGCGCCTGCACCGCGAGCATCCGGAGCGAGCCGACCACCCCACCCAAAAGCCGCTCGAGATAGTCGAACGGATGGTGAAGGCCTCATGTCCGCCCGGCGGCGTGGTGTTCGATCCGTTTCTCGGAAGCGGCACGACGGCGGTGGCGGCCAAGCGCTGCGGGCGCCAATTTGTCGGTTTCGAACTTAATGGCGCCTACTGCGAGGTGATCGAAAAGCGGCTCGCGGCAGTCGACGACCCGAGCCAGCCGTATGCCCGCGACAAGGTCAAGCGACGTGCGCGCGCCAAGCCGGAGAGCGAAGCGGCGAGCGGCCAGAACCTCGAATTTGATTTGGATTAACGCGGCACCGGAGAACCTTGCAATGTCCTTCCTCGACAACCTGATTAACAACACGATCCGCGCCGACGTGCGCGCGACCGGCACCTACAGCGTGCCCGATGCGAGCGGCTTCATCAAGCTCGACGCGATGGAAAACCCCTACCAGTTGCCGGCCCACCTGCGCCAGGAACTGGGCGAGCGGCTGGCCGCGGCGGTGCTGAACCGCTACCCGAGCGGATCCTATCTTGCGCTCAAGCGGAAAATTTGCGCCCGGCTCGGGGTGCCCGAGGGCTACGACGTCATCCTGGGCAACGGTTCGGACGAGATCATCTCCATCATCGCGACCGCCACCGCGCGCCAGGACCGGCGCGCCGTCATCATGGCGCCGGTGCCGGCCTTCGTGATGTTCCAGCGCTCGGCCCAGTTCGCGGGCGCCGACTTCGTGGGCGTGCCCCTGAAGGCCGACTTCACGCTCGACAAGCCGGCGATGCTGGCCGCGATCGCCCGGCACCGGCCTTCGGTGCTGTTCCTGGCCTACCCGAACAACCCGACCGGCAACCTGTACGACGCCGCCGACATGGCCGAGATCATCGAGGCGCTGGGCCAGACCGGCATCGCGGTGGTCGACGAGGCCTACCAGCCGTTCGCGCAGACCAGCTTCATGGGCCGCCTGCCCGAATTTCCCAACCTGGTCGTCATGCGCACCTTGTCGAAACTGGGCCTGGCCGGGATCCGGCTCGGCTACATGGCGGCCGCCCCGGCCTTGCTCGAGCAGTTCGAGAAGGTGCGTCCGCCCTACAACATCAACGTGCTCACCGAGACCGCGGCCGAATTCGCGCTCGATCACATCGAGGTGCTCAATGGCCAGGCCGCGGCCCTGAACGCGGCGCGCAGCGAGCTGGCCGGCGCGCTGGCGGCCCTGCCCGGGGTCGAAGTCTTCCCCTCGGCGGCGAATTTTCTCTTGATTCGCGTGCCCGATTCCGATAATGCTTGTGCGAAACTCCTGTCGGATAAGGTATTAATCAAAAATATGAGTAAAATGCATAGTCTGCTGTCTAATTGCATTCGCGTGACCGTCAGCACACCGGAAGAAAATTCCGCATTCCTCGACGCCCTCAAGGCGTCGCTGCCGCGTAGTTAATTAGCGCACTAACCGAGCAAGCTCCATGACCCGCACCGCAGAAATTACGCGCAACACCAACGAGACCCGGATCCGCGTCGCCATCAACCTGGACGGCACCGGCAAGCAAAAGCTCAATACCGGGGTGCCCTTCCTCGACCACATGCTCGACCAGATCGCGCGCCACGGCCTGATCGACCTCGACATCGAGGCGGTGGGCGACCTGCACATCGACGCCCACCACACGGTGGAAGACACCGGCATCACGCTGGGCATGGCGGTGGCCAAGGCGATCGGCGACAAGAAAGGCATCCGCCGCTACGGCCACGCCTACGTCCCGCTCGACGAGGCGCTCTCGCGCGTGGTCATCGATTTTTCCGGCCGTCCCGGACTCGAAATGCACGTGCCCTGGAAGCGCTCCATGATCGGCGCCTTCGATGTCGACCTGGCGCACGAATTCTTCCAGGGCTTCGTCAACCATGCGCTGGTGTCGCTGCACATCGATAACCTGCGCGGCGAAAACGCCCACCACCAGTGCGAGACCGTGTTCAAGGCGTTCGGCCGCGCGCTGCGCATGGCCGCCGAACTCGATGCGCGTTCGGCCGGCACCATCCCTTCGACCAAAGGCAGCCTGTAGGCAAAACCCGCCCGGGATTGAACGAAAAAACACTGTCATGAATAAAATTGTTGTTGTCGACTACGGCATGGGAAATCTGCGCTCCGTGGCGCAGGCCCTGCGCGCGGTCGCGCCCGAAGCGAACGTCCTCATTTCCGGCAGCGCCGCCGATATCGACAGCGCCGACCGGATTGTCCTGCCCGGCCAGGGCGCCATGCGCGACTGCATGCGCAGCCTGCGCGAATCGGGGGTCGAACAGGCCCTGCTGCGCGCCGCCAGGAGCCGCCCCATGATGGGCGTGTGCGTGGGCGAGCAGATGCTGTTCGACGTGAGCGAGGAGGCCGATACCCGCGGCCTGGGCCTGTTGCCGGGCAAGGTGGTGCGCTTCCGGCTGGACGGGCGCCTGCAGAGCGACGGCTCGCGCTTCAAGGTGCCGCAGATGGGCTGGAACCGGGTACGCCAGGTGCGCGCGCACCCGCTGTGGGAAGGCATCCGCGACGACGCCTATTTCTATTTCGTGCACAGCTATTACGCGCTGCCGGACGACCCCGCGCACAGCGTCGGCGAGACCGACTACGGCGCCCCGTTCTGCTGCGCGGTGGCGCGCGACAATATCTTCGCGACCCAGTTCCACCCGGAGAAAAGCGCCGCGGCCGGCCTGCTCCTTTACAAGAATTTCGTTCACTGGACTCCCTGAGTTTCCACCTTACTAACCTAGACGATACCGATCATGCTGCTCATTCCCGCCATCGACCTGAAAGACGGTCACTGCGTCCGCCTCAAACAGGGCGACATGGAACTCGCCACTGTGTTTTCCGAAAACCCTGCCGACATGGCGCTGCACTGGCTCAAGAAGGGCGCACGCCGCCTGCACCTGGTCGACCTGAACGGCGCCTTCGCCGGCAAGCCGAAGAACGAGGCCGCGGTCAAGTCCATCCTGCAGGTGGTGCAGGAGTTCGCGCTCGAAAACGAGATCGACGAGATTCCCGTGCAGCTGGGCGGCGGCATCCGCGACCTCGACACCATCGAGCGCTATCTCGACGACGGCATCACCTACATCATCATCGGCACCGCGGCCGTGAAAAGCCCGGGCTTTCTGCACGACGCCTGCGGCGCCTTCCCGGGCCACATCATCGTCGGCCTGGACGCCAAGGACGGCAAGGTCGCCACCGATGGCTGGAGCAAGATGTCCGGCCACGAAGTGATCGACCTGGCCAAGAAATTCGAAGCCTACGGGGTCGAGTCGATCATCTACACCGACATCGGGCGCGACGGCATGATGGGCGGGGTCAACATCGAGGCGACCGTCAAGCTGGCGCAGGCGGTCAGGATTCCCATCATCGCCTCGGGCGGGGTGCACGACCTGAAGGACGTCGAAGCGCTGTGCGCGGTGCAGGACGAGGGCATCGAAGGGGTGATCTGCGGGCGCTCGATCTACGAGGGCACGCTCGACCTGAGCTCGGCCCAGCTGCGCGCCGACGAACTGAGCGGGGGCGCGGCCCCCTGAGGGCCTGGACCATCATGCTCGCAAAACGAATCATCCCCTGCCTTGACGTGACCGACGGACGGGTCGTCAAGGGCGTCAATTTCACCGAACTGCGCGACGCCGGCGATCCGGTCGAGATCGCGCGCCGCTACGACCAGCAGGGCGCCGACGAAATCACCTTCCTCGACATCACCGCGTCCTCCGACGGGCGCGACCTGATCCTGCACATCATCGAGGCGGTCGCCTCCAGCGTGTTCATCCCGCTCACGGTGGGCGGCGGCGTGCGCAAGGTGGAAGACGTGCGGCGCCTGCTCAACGCGGGCGCCGACAAGGTCAGCATGAATAGCTCGGCGGTGACCAACCCCGAACTGGTGTTCGAGGCCTCGCAGAAGCACGGTTCGCAGTGCATCGTGGTGGCGATCGACGCCAAGCAGACCTCGCCCGGCAAGTGGGAAGTGTTCACCCATGGCGGGCGGCGCGCCACCGGCCTCGATGCGGTTCAATGGGCGGTCAACATGCAGCGCCTGGGCGCCGGCGAGATCCTGCTCACCAGCATGGACCGCGACGGCACCCAGGTCGGCTTCGACCTGGGCCTGACGCGCGCCGTGTCGGACGCGGTCGGCATTCCGGTGATCGCCTCGGGCGGCGTGGGCGGCCTGCAGGACCTGGCCGACGGCATCGTGCAAGGCCACGCCGACGCGGTGCTGGCGGCCAGCATTTTTCATTACGGGCAGCATACGGTACAGGAAGCGAAGCAGTTCATGGCGCGCCAGGGCATTGCGATGCGCCTGGACTGAGCACGCTCTTACAGACAGGAACCCAGTATGCCGAATGGAAGCAGCAGCGCAGCCAATGCGAAATGGCTGAAGAAGGTCAAGTGGGATGAGCACGGGCTGGTGCCGGTGATCGCCCAGGAAGCGGGCAGCGGCGACGTGCTCATGTTCGCGTGGATGAACCGCGATGCGCTGTCGAAGACAGTGGAGCTGGGCGAAGCGGTGTACTGGAGCCGCTCGCGCAAGAAGCTGTGGCACAAGGGCGAGGAGTCCGGCCACACCCAGAAGGTGCTCGAGATGCGGCTCGACTGCGACGAAGACGTGGTCCTGCTCAAGATCGAGCAGACCGGCGGCATCGCCTGCCACACCGGCCGCCATTCCTGCTTCTTCCAGAAGTTCGAGGGCGACGCCCGGGACGGCGACTGGCAGCCGGCCGAGCCCGTGCTGCAGGATCCGGAAACAATTTATACCAGGACCAAAAAATGAGCACCACACTGAAGCGCCTGGCGGCCGTGATCGAATCGCGCAAGCTTGAAAACGGCGGCGACCCGGAAAAATCGTATGTGTCGCGCCTGTTCGCCAAGGGCGACGATGCGATCCTGAAGAAAATCGGCGAGGAAGCCACCGAAACCGTGATGGCCGCCAAGGACGCGCGCGTCGACGGCGACACCTCCAAGGTGCTGTACGAATGCGCCGACCTGTGGTTCCATTCGCTCGTGATGCTGGCCCAGTTCAATCTCACGCCGCAGCAGGTGCTCGACGAGCTGGCGCGGCGCGAGGGCATTTCCGGGATCGAGGAAAAAGCGGCCCGCAAGGACGTGCAGCGCGACGCTGCCGAAACCAGTAAACACTGAGAATGGAGTAAGCGATGCCAGACTGCCTCTTCTGTAAAATTGCCGCAAGACAAATTCCAGCCGCCATCGTCTACGAGGATGACGAGTTGCTCGCGTTCAAGGACATCAATCCCGCCGCGCCCGTGCACCTGCTCGTCATCCCCAAGCTGCACCTGGCCACGCTGTCGGACTGCGACGCCAGCCATATCGGCCTGCTCGGCAAGATGCTGGCGCTGGCGCCGAAACTGGCGCAGGAACACGGCTGCGCGGTTTCGTATGATGACAATGGCAATCCGGGCGGCGGCTACAAGACCCTCATTAATACCGGACCGGACGGCGGCCAGGAGGTGTACCATCTGCACCTTCACATGTACGGTGGCCCGCGCCCCTGGCGTGGCCAGCGCTGATCCGCCACGGGCGACCCGGTATCGCGTATACTAGCCGTATTGGGTTTCACGAATTGTGGCGCTTGCGCCACGCAAGGAGAAAATGATGGGTTCATTTAGTATCTGGCACTGGCTGATCGTGCTCGTGGTCGTCATGCTTATTTTCGGCACCAAGAAGATCGGCAACATGGGCGCCGACATCGGCAAGGCCGTCAAGGGCTTCAAGGACGGCGTCAAGGGCGAGGAAGACAAGCCGGCGCAGGCCGCAGCGCCTTCCCAGGTTGCCGACAAGGGCACCATCGACGTCGAGACGAAAGAGAAAACGAAGTTCTGATGCTTGGGCGTGCCGCGCGCACGCACAGGCATTGTCGCTTTGACACTCCATGATTGACCTGGGACTATCCAAACTCGCCATCATCGGCGTTGTCGCGCTGATCGTGATCGGCCCCGAGAAGCTGCCCAAGGTGGCGCGCATGGCCGGTACGCTGTACGGCCGCGCCCAGCGCTACCTGCACGAAGTCAAGTCCGAGGTGAGCCGCGAAATCGAGCTCGACGAACTGCGCAACCTGCACAAGGAAGTGCAGGAGAGCGCGCAGTCGATCAAGGACGAGGTCGAACATTCGATCGCGCACAGCGTCGACGACATCGAGGCCGCATGGAACGGGCACACGGTCGGCGCGCCGCCGGCCAGCATGTCCGACCTCGAGCGCAAGGCGCGCGAGTTCCGGCGCAAGAAACTGGTGCGCAGCTCGGCCATTCCGCTCTGGTACAAGCAGCGCCACGGCGGCAAGGCGCACGTCATCTCGGGCGCGGCGCGCGTCAAAAAATTCCGCCCCGGCGCCAATTCCAACTCGTCTTTCTTTTAAATGACAGAAAAAGCTGCGGGCGAAGAGACCTTTATCTCCCATCTGATCGAGCTGCGCGACCGCCTCGTCAAGTCCTCGATCGGGATTGCGATCATCTGTCTCGGCCTGTTCATCTGGCCCGGCCCTTCCGAGATCTACGACTATATTGCGCGGCCCATGATCGCGGCGCTGCCGGTCGGCTCGAAGATGATCGCCACCGGCGTCATCGCGCCGTTCCTGGTGCCGATGAAGGTGACCCTCGTGATTTCCTTCATCCTGGCGCTGCCCTGGGTGTTCTACCAGCTATGGGCCTTCATCGCGCCCGGGCTGTACACCCACGAAAAACGGCTGGTCATGCCGCTGGTGATTTCCTCGTCGGTGCTGTTCATGGCCGGCGTTGCCTTCTGCTACTTCTTCGTGTTCGGACGCGTGTTCAGCTTCATCAGCAACTTCGCGCCGACCTCGATCGCGGTCACGCCCGACATCGAAAACTACCTCGACTTCGTGATGTCGATGTGCCTGGCCTTCGGCGCCACCTTCGAGGTGCCGGTGGTGGTGGTGATCCTGGTGCGCATGGGGGTGGTCAGCGTTGCCAAGCTGAAAGAGGTCAGGCCGTATGTGATCGTGGGCGCCTTCATCATCGCCGCCATCGTGACCCCGCCCGACGTGGTCAGCCAGCTCGCGCTCGCGGTGCCGATGTGCCTGTTGTTCGAGCTCGGCCTGCTGGTTGCCCCGGTCTTCGTCAGGGCGACGCAGCCGCCGGAAGAACCCGCCTGAGATACGGCGGGGCTGGTCAGCGTTGCATATCCGGGTTGTACTGGCCCGATTCCCGCACCGACTCCTTGTAACCCTGATTGCCGGTGGTGCGCAGGGTGTGCGTGCTGCTGCGCTGCGGAATGCGGCTGCCGGTCAGCAGCTCCTCGTCGGCTTTGCGCTCTTCCGCGTTTTGGGCCACGGTTGCAGCGGCCAGGACGGTGTCGGCCGGGGGAGTGGCGCACCCGGCCAGCGCGAAGCTGCAGGCAAGAAGACAGCTTGTCATTAACGTTTTCATAATTCCCTTTCAAAACATATTGTTGAGGGCTTGAAGTGCCTCGCCGGATGAGCGAGGATGTGCTTCATTCTAAGTCAACGTTAGTGCTTTCGCAATCGCGGCGAGAGCGCCGCCAGCGCTGCCCGTCCTTAATTGGTCTTGAGCGTCCCGCCATTGCCGAGCCCGCCTTCGACCGACTGCGCCTTGTACAAGCGCACCGCCCGCACCATCTGGTTGTAGGAGTCCATGAAGGCGGCCGTCAGCACCTTGCCCTGCGGGGTTTTGCTGAAACCGCTTCCCGCCGCGCCCGCCCCGCCGAAAAATCCTGCGAGCACGCCGTAATCCCAGTTCTTGGCGCTGCCTTCGGCCGCCGCCAGCTGGATTCCGGAGCGGTTGTCGGTCAACAGCAGCATGGTCGAGGCCTCGTTCGACTTGAGCGAGCCGCCGATGATCGAACCGACCGAGCCGAGCATGCCGCCCACCAGCGCGCCCATCCCTCCGGTGCCCCGGGCGCTGAAGCTGACCGACGGGGTGGCCGTGTAATCGGCCGCCACCATTTGTCCTTTGCCGATCTTGCTGGTGTTGCGCAGCTCGCCCGACTGCATCAATGCCCGTTCGGCCTGCATGTTGTTGAACGCGCGGCCGCGCTCGACAATCACGAAGCAGTTCGACTGCTGGATGATCAGGCGCAGCAATGGCACCGTGCTCTGCATCTGGTATTCGGCGGTGAGCTGGTGTATCCACGGCTGGTTGGCTTCCTCGACAATGGTCAGGGTGCCAAGCGTCTTGTCGCACCGTTCCAGCTGGGTGTTCGCGTTTTGGGCGCTGGCGCCGCCCGCCGAACCGGTGGCGACGGTCTTGGCGCTGGTATCGCCCAGCGTCGGCGTCATATTGGCACAGCCGCCCAGCATGAGCAGGATCAGGGGCATCGACAGCACAACGCATGTTTTCGTTTTCATGGGGCTATCCTTCGGGTGGATGACAATAGCGTGGTGAACCATGCAATCGTATCGATACCGCGCCTTGGCGACTTGTTTCCTGTCAACAGTCCCATGCGAAAGCGGCTGTCGCAAAACGTCAAACGGGCTTTGACGAAGACGGAAAATTCGTCGTTCCCGCGCAGGCGGGAACCTAATTTCGCCGCGTCACAGCAGCTAAATTGGGTTCCCGCCTGCGCGGGAAGTCGGTTTCG
>JBAQKU010000207.1:0-2324 GCA_049301315.1 Telluria sp. | reverse complement strand
TCCGGCGCCTGCGCTTCGGGCGCCGCTTCCGCGGCCGGCGCGCTGCCCGCGCTGATGGCGCCGTCGGCCAGCAGGCGCACGGAATTGTCGAGCGGATCGTCCAGCCGTTCGAGCAACGGATTATCTGTCAGCAATTGTTCGAGCTCCTGGTGCAGCTCGAGCGTGGACAACTGCAGCAAGCGGATCGATTGCTGAAGCTGCGGCGTGAGCGCCAGGTGTTGCGAGGTTCGAAGTTGCAGGGACTGTTTCATTGTTTCTACATCCGGAAATGTTCACCCAGATAAACACGTCGCACCGATTCGTTGGCGATGATGTCGTCCGGGCGGCCGGAGGCGAGTACCGCTCCCTGGTTGATGATATAGGCGCGGTCGCAAATGCCCAGCGTTTCCCGTACATTGTGGTCGGTAATGAGCACGCCAATGCCGCGCTCCTTGAGGAAACGCACGATGCGCTGGATTTCGATCACGGCGATCGGGTCGACGCCGGCGAACGGCTCGTCGAGCAGCACGAAACGCGGATTGGTGGCCAGGGCGCGCGCAATCTCGACGCGGCGCCGCTCGCCGCCCGACAGCGACAAGGCCTGGTTCTCGCGCAGCTTTTCGATCTGCAGCTCGGACAGCAAGGTGTCGAGACGCTCGTTGATGGCGTTCTTCGAGAGCGGCTTGCCGTCGACCTTCTGCAACTCGAGCACGGCGCGGATATTTTCCTCCACCGTCAGCTTGCGAAACACCGATGCCTCCTGCGGCAGGTAGGACAGGCCCAGCACCGCGCGGCGGTGGATCGGCAGGCTGGAAATATCGACGCCGCTGATGTCGATCGAACCGGCGTCCGACGGCACCAGGCCGACGATCATGTAGAACGAGGTGGTCTTGCCGGCGCCGTTAGGCCCGAGCAGCCCGACCACTTCGCCGCATCCGACCTGCAGCGATACGTCGCGCACCACCAGGCGCTTGCCATAGCTCTTCTGCAAGCCGCGCACGACCAGGGTGGCGCAATCGTCTTTTACTTGCATTATGGCTGCCCCGCCGGCGCGGCGCCGGCCGCCGCCGGCTTGCGCGGCGCGATGATGAGCTTGCCGCGTCCCTTGCCAGGCTTGTTCACGCCGCTCGGATCGTTGCGCACGATGAATACTTCCTTGCGGCTGTCGTAGGAAATGAATTCGCTGTCGATCTCGTTGCTCAGCGCACCGCCTTCGAGCTGGCGGATCTGGGCCTTCGCGAACAGCTTGACCAGCTCGTTTCTCTCGCTGTAATCGATGCGCTCGGCCTGGCCCTCGACCCACAGGTCGGGCCCGCCGTCGCGCTTTTGGCGAAAGGTCGCCAGCTTGCCGGGCGCCGCGGTCAGCGTCACCGACTGATAGCCCTCGGGATCTGCCGTCACCACGGCTTTTTCCGCATGCATCACCAGCGTGCCGCGCGTGAGCACCACGTTGCCGGTCAGGGTCTTGGTCTGCGTGACGTCGTCCACATCGAGCGTGTCGTACGCGATTTCGGTAGGCTTGTTGGAGTCGGCCTTCTCGGCCCACGCGCCGCATGCCGCAAGGCCAAGTACAGCGCTAAGCAAAAATTTTTTCATTGTCTTCATCCTGTTGTCCGGTCGCGCTAGCGCGTATTCTTGGGCGGATAGACGATCCGCCCCTTGCTGGCAAGGTGCAGGGTGCGCGCGGCATTGTCGAACTTCATGCCGGTGCCGGTCACCGTGGCCGTGCCCAGCGTCAGTTCGACGGCGCGCTCGGTTTGCATCCGTTCCTCGTCAGGGAACAGCGTGAGCGCCTCGGTCCTGAGGCGCATGTGCTCGGCCGCGGGAGTGGCCGCGCGCTCGATGTCGACATCGCCAAGCAGGTGCACCTGGTCGTTCGCGTGATCGATGCGCGCGCGGCGCGCGTTGATCGTCATCGGCGCCTGGCCGGGAGCCAGGCTTTGCACCACCGGCTGGTCGACGTCCGACCAGTCGCCCAGCGGGCGATGGGTAAGCTTGTCGCCGGAAATGATGTAGCGCGGCTGGCCATCGGGCGACATGCGCACCACGCTGAATTTTTCGACGATGTAATCGGGCTCGTTGCCGGCCGCGCCGGGGCGCATGTCGCCGCCGCCGTTGTTGATCACCTGCAGCAGCCAGAAGCTGCCGAACGCAAAGAAGGTTCCCGCCAGCAGGGTCGCCGTGACGCGCCAGCGGTGTGCGGTTCTTTTATGCATGGGGTGGAAGCTTCATCGAATCAGGCAAAGTACTGGGCCAGGGCCATGTCGTAGCTGCCCTGCGCGCGCATGACCATGTCGCACACTTCGCGCACCGCGCCGCGCCCGCCGCCGGCACGCGTGACGTAG
>JBAQKU010000206.1:0-4174 GCA_049301315.1 Telluria sp. | reverse complement strand
GTTCAGCGCGGCCCCCATCGTGACCGGAACCCCGCAGCGCCCGCTCAGCTGCGCGCTGGCGTCGGCGCCCATGAAATTGGTGATGGTGGCAAGGTGCACTTGCTCAATGCCTGGATTGAGGGAGCGGCAGGCCGCGGCCAGGTTCAGGAAGGTGTTGCCGGTGCTCGCTTCATCGTCGACCAGCACCAGCGAGCGCGCGCCGAGCAGCAGCGCGCGCATGGCCGCGTCCTCGGGCAGATGCAGGAACTGGCGCGGCGCGTGGCTGTGCGCTTCCTCGAATTCGATCAGCGGCACGCTGCCGACCCGGTAGCGCGAGGTATGGATGAACATGGCCTGGCGCTCCGGATGCGCGCCCAGCCACGCTTCGAACACGCCCTGCCCCAGGCCGACCGCGGTCTCGGCCATCGCGATGAACAGGACCGGTCCCGGCAGCTGTTCGGGAATGGCGGCGGCGAGCGCGTGGTGGACCTGTTGCATGAAGCCGGGGCGTACCGGCCAGTGCTTGCCCAGCGCCTTGCTCAGGAACAGGAAACCGCGCTTGGCGTTGGCGCGCGCGGCAAAGCCGATCAGGCTGTCGAGCGCGAAAGGGCCGGGTTCGGCCTCGAGCTCGAGCATGCCGGTCGGCATCTGGACGCGATGCGTGCGCAGCGTCGCGTTCATGGGTACTGCACCGGGTAGGAGCGTTCGCCCACGCGCATGCCGGCGTGCACCGGCGCGATCTCGAGCCCGTCGTAGCCGCGCTCGAAGCCGCGCAGTGCGATCCATGGCAGGTTGGGACCGGCCAGGCAGGCCATGGCGATTCCGCCGGACATGCGGGGATTGATTTCCAGCAGCCGCGGCCGGCCGTCCGCTTCGCGGAACTGCACATTGAAGTTACCGTTCAAATCGTAGGCGCGCGCCAGCTGTGCGCTCGCCCCTTGCAGCAGCGGATCTTGCACGATGGTTTGTCCCTGCCCCGACTCGAGCGGCTTCCTGCGCGCGACCGCGCACACCAGGCGTCCGTGGTCGGCCACGCAGTCGATGCTGTACTCCGGCCCGCCGAGGTACTGCATCAGCAGCATGGTGCGGCAGCTTTCCTGGCCGGCCAGGCCGCGCCGGAAATCGTCGAGGCCGACGCGATAGGCCGCGCCGTCGAGCAGGAGCTGGGCGCTGTTGCGCTTTTTGTCGAGGATGGCGAAGCCGAGTCCGTACACCGACTGGGAAGGCTTGACGCACAAGGTGTCGTAGCGCGCGCTCAGCGCCGCATAGGCCTCGTCGAACTGGGCGGCGCTCTCGAACACGCGAAACTCGGCGGGAGCGGCCTCGGGCAGGTCGACCACGGCGCAAAAGCGCGCCTTGTCGTGCAGCAGGCCCAGCACCTCGCTGGTGCCGGCGCACAGCACCCGGGTGCCCTGCGCCTCGAAACGCGCGCGCGCGCCGCTGATCAGGCCGGCTTCCTTGCCGGGGACGAACACGCCGACCTCGCGCGAGCGGCAAAATGCCAGGCACCATTCAAGGTAATCGGCTCCGGAAAGGCCTTTGGGCTCGAGCTCGAAGCGGTGCGCATCGAGCCCGGGCGGCGCGGCCTGGGTGTGGGTATGGATGAGAAAATAGTCGCCCGCCAGGTCGCCCTGGCGGATCAGGCCGATTACCGCTGAAATCGAAGAAAATGTTTTGTTAAACCAGACGCGCATGATGCCTTGACCAAGATGGGGATAATTCGAACTGTGACGGAGACGGCAGGACTACGGCCGGGGCCGGCATGCGGAGACCGGCTTTCCGACAATTATACGCTGCGGCATGATGTCGAACCGATCACGTCAAGCGTGCGCGGCGCGGCACTTGCGCCCCGTTCCATTTTCGCCTAACATTTGAACACTTCTTCACATGTATATTATGACCAATCCCGTCGAACCCCATCATTCCGTCGGCCAGCTTGCCGATTTGTTCCACCTGCTGGGCGACCCGACCCGCCTGCGCATCGTGCTGGCCTGCCTGGCGCAACCGATCGCGGTGAGCGATATCGCGGGCGAGCTCGACCTGTCGAGCTCGCTGGTAAGCCACCATTTGCGGCTGCTGCGCGCCGCGCGCATCGTCAAGGCTGAACGCTATGGCAAGCATGTGTTTTATTCCACCGCCGACGCGCACATCAGCGGCGTGCTGACCGATATGCTCGAACACATCGCCGAACCTGCGCACGGAATCGACCAATGACCCACGACCACGACCACAAGCACGACTGCAGCCACGACCATGGCCATGAAAAGGGCCACGAGCAAAAGGGCCACGAGCAAAAGGGCCACGAGCACGCACACGGCCACGGCCACCATCACCATGTCGACCCGGGCGGCAACATGCGCGCCTTCGCGCTGGCGATCGGGCTCAACTCGGTGTTCGTCGTCATCGAATTCGTGTATGGCTTCATTGCCAACTCGACCGCCCTGATGGCCGACGCCGGGCACAACCTGTCCGACGTGCTCGGCCTGATGCTGGCCTGGGGCGCCGCCATGCTCGCGCGGCGCGCGCCGGCCGGACGCTACACCTACGGCCTGCGCAGTTCCTCGATCCTGGCCGCCATGCTCAATGCCCTGCTCCTGATGATGGCCTGCGGCGCGATCGGGTGGGAGGCGGCGCACCGCTTCGCCAACCCGAGCCCGGTCGCGGGCGTGACGGTGTCGGTGGTGGCGGCGATCGGCGTGCTGGTCAACGGCATCTCGGCCTGGCTGTTCATGGCCGGCAGCAAGGACGACCTGAACATCCGCGCCGCCTACCAGCACATGGCGGCCGACGCCGCCATTTCGCTGGGCGTGGTGGTGTCCGGGCTGGCCATCATGGCCACCGGCTGGAGCTGGCTCGACCCGGCGGTCAGCATCGTGATCGTGCTGCTGATCCTGGTGAGCACCTGGTCGCTGCTGCGCGAATCGCTGCGCCTGATGCTGGCGGCGGTGCCGGCCAACGTCGACCCGGCCAAGGTGGAGCAATTCCTGCAGGCGCTACCTGGCGTGGAAGAGATCCACGACCTGCATATCTGGGCCATGAGCACCACCGAAACCGCGCTCACCGCGCATCTGGTGATGCCGCAAGGCTATCCGGGCGACCATGCCGTGGACGACATCGCGGCGCGCCTGAAGAGCCAGTTCTCGATCCACCACAGCACCTTGCAGGTCGAACAGGGCACGACGGTGCATGACTGCACCTTGCACCCTTGAGCCTTAACCGGCCAGGCCGGCGAACAGCGCGGTACTGAGGTAGCGTTCGCCGAACGAGGGAACGACGGTGACGATCAGCTTGCCGGCATTCTCGGGCCGGCGCGCGACTTCGATCGCGGCCCACAAGGCAGCGCCCGAGGAAATGCCGACCAACAGGCCTTCCTCGCGCGCGGCGGCACGCGCGGTCTCGAACGCATCCTCGTTTTTCACGCAGATGACTTCGTCGTAGATGGCGGTGTTGAGCACTTCCGGAATGAATCCGGCGCCAATGCCCTGGATCGGATGCGGTCCCTTGGTTCCCTTGGACAGGATGGGCGAGGCTTCCGGCTCGACCGCGATGACCTTGAAACCGGGCTTGCGCGCCTTGATCACCTCGCCGACGCCGGTGATGGTGCCGCCGGTGCCGATGCCGGCCACCAGGATGTCGGCCTTGCCGTCGGTGTCGCGCCAGATTTCCTCGGCGGTGGTGCGGCGGTGCACCTCCGGGTTGGCCGGATTGGTGAACTGCTGCGGCATGAAGTAGCTTGGATCGGTGGCAACGAGCTGTTCGGCCCTCTTGATCGCGCCCAGCATGCCTTCGCTGCCCGGCGTGAGGATCAGTTCGGCGCCGTAGGCGCGCAGCAGCACGCGCCGCTCCACGCTCATGGTGTCGGGCATGACCAGCTTGCACTTGTAGCCGCGCGCCGCGCATACCATGGCCAGCGCGATGCCGGTGTTGCCGCTGGTCGGCTCGATGATGGTGGTGCCGGGGCCGACCCGCCCGGCGGCCTCGGCCGCCTCGATCATGGACAGGCCGATGCGGTCTTTCACACTGTGCGCAGGATTGTAAAATTCAAGCTTGGCGACGAGATCGGCGCCCGCCCCCTTGGTCAGCTTCCGGATCCGCACGAGCGGGGTATTCCCAATAAGTTCAGTAACGTCGTTTGCGATTCTCATTCTGTACCCCGCTGTGTGGTTGGTTGAATTTATTTCACGTCGAGCAGTTC
>JBAQKU010000205.1:0-26693 GCA_049301315.1 Telluria sp. | reverse complement strand
ATTACGTATCTGGGAAATCGGGGACAGACCCCGAATTATTCTGGCGGCGGGAGCGCCCCGGGGCATGCCGGGCTGCGAAGCAATGAAATGTTGACTCTGCGCAAAAACGCGCTAGACTAGCAATATTGCATTGTTTGACAAAATATCATCAAAAATTCCGATGTCATCATATCGAAACCCTCGTTGCCCTTGCCGGCGGCGGGGGTTTTTGTATTCTGATTTAGCGCACTGCGGGAGGAACTGTTATGGATGGCTGGATGACCTGGTTTGTCTTGGCTGGCGTGCTCGTGGTACTGGAACTGTTTACGGGCACCTTTTACTTGCTGATGATCGCCATCGGCCTCGGGTTCGGCGGCCTGGCCGCGCTGGCCGGCATGGGCGTGCCGGGGCAGATCATCGCGGCGGCCATCGTCGGCGTCATCGCCACCGAACTGCTGCGCCGCAAGCGGCCCGGGATGCCGTCCCGGGGCGACCCGGGGCGCGACCCGAACGTGAACATCGATATCGGCCAGGCCGTCAGCGTGGACCAGTGGCAGGGAGGCAAAGCGCGTGTGATGTACCGTGGCGCGCTGTGGGACGTGGAGCTCGCTCCCGGCGCGGCCGCGCAGGCGGGCAGCTTCAAGATCGTGGAAGTGCAGGGCAGCCGCCTGATCGTGGCCAATTCGTAGCCGCGTCTTAACACTCAAAAAAGGAAGAATATGGAACTCAATTTCGGCAGTGTGGCGCTGGTGCTGTTCATCGTGGCGCTGGTGTTCGTGTTCAAGACCATCAACGTGGTGCCGCAGCAGCATGCATGGGTCGTCGAGCGGCTCGGCAAATATCATGCGACGCTCGCGCCTGGCCTCAATATCGTGGTGCCGTTCATCGACCGCGTCGCCTACAAGCATATCCTCAAGGAGATTCCGCTCGACGTGCCGCCGCAGGTGTGCATCACGCGCGACAACACGCAGTTGCAGGTGGACGGTATCCTGTACTTCCAGATCACCGATGCGATGCGCGCCTCGTATGGTACGTCCAATTATATCGCCGCCATTACCCAGCTGGCGCAAACCACGCTGCGCTCGGTGATCGGCAAGATGGAACTGGACAAGACGTTCGAAGAGCGCGATCACATCAACACCACGATCGTCAATGCGATCGACGAGTCGGCCGCGAACTGGGGCGTGAAGGTGCTGCGCTACGAGATCAAGGATCTGACGCCGCCCAAGGAAATCTTGCATGCGATGCAGGCGCAGATCACGGCCGAACGCGAGAAGCGCGCGCTGATCGCCGCCTCGGAAGGGCGCAAGCAGGAGCAGATCAACATCGCAACCGGCGAGCGCGAAGCGGCCATTGCGCGCTCGGAGGGCGAAAAGCAGGCATCGATCAACCGCGCAGAGGGCCAGGCCAAGGCCATCGTGGCGCTGGCGGCGGCGAACGCGGACGCGTTGCGCCAGATCGGTTCGGCAATTCGCGAGCCGGGCGGCCAGGATGCGGTCAACCTGAAAGTGGCGGAGAGATACGTTGAAGCGTTTTCCAACCTGGCCAAGACCAACAACTCGATCATCGTGCCGGCCAACCTGGGCGAAATGAGCGGCTTGATCGCGAGCGCCATGCAGATCGTGAAAGCGCACTAAGATAGGCGATCGGAACCCGCGGAGCTTTGCATGACAGAACGCCAGTCACTGCTTTCATTACTGCTGCTTTCCACCTTGCTTGGCGTAATCAGCGGGCGCTACGTCACCCTGAACAGGTCCGAGCCTGCACTGCTGGCGGCGGCCTTCGAGCTGGTCTCCAGTTTCATCCTGTTCAACTGGTATTACAGCGACAGCAATGCGCGCGACTACCTGCGTTCGCGCTGGCTCAACGTCGCGGTCATCCTGCTGGGATGGCTGGCGATCCCCTATTACCTGGTGCGCAGCCGCCCGCGCGGCAAGAAGGTGCGCGCACTCGTCAAATGCCTGGGGTTTGCCGTCCTGAGCGGGGTTGTCGACATGCTCGGGATGGGAGTCGGGGCCGTGCTTTAAGCGTTACCAAAGAATACTCGTTTATAAAGTCAATCATGACAACGATTGGGAGCCGGATGATGACGACGTGGATGCGGGCGAACAAGGGCTTCGTGCTGTTCCTTTTCCTGTTCGGGATCTTCCGGACCGCGGTGGCCGACTGGAACCCGATTCCGACCGGCTCGATGCGGCCCAATTTGCTGGAAGGCGACGTGGTGTTCGTCAACCGGCTCGCGTTCGATCTCAAGGTTCCCCTTACCGATATCGTCATTTCCCACCTGGGCGAGCCGCAACGCGGCGACGTCGTCACCTTCCATTCGCCTGAGGACGACACCCGGCTCATCAAGCGCATCGTTGCGCTGCCGGGGGACTCGGTGAGCATGCGCGACGGCAAGCTTGTCATCAACGGCCAGGCGGCATCCTACGCGCCCCTGGGCCAAGGCCCGGAGCCGCTCGGCAAGGGCGTCTATACGCGCGCGCTGCGCCTGAGCGAGAAAATGGACGGGCACGAGCATGCCATCCAGCTGTTGCCGCAGGTCGAAGCGGTGCGCGGTTTTGGCCCGATCGTGATTCCGAAGGACAAGTTCCTGATGCTGGGAGATAACCGGGACAATAGCCGCGATTCGCGCTTCATCGGCCTGGTCGCGCGCAGCTTGCTGATCGGGCGCGCCGAGCGGGTGCTGGCATCGGCCGACATCAAGGGGAACTGGATGCCGCGCACTGACAGGTTCGGAATGCGCCTCGACTGAACATGGCGTGAAGTGCCACGCACGAGCACGCTTTAGACGGTGCTCGCAGCCGATTGCCGGCAGCGGACCGGCTCGACTTGCAATAGCGGAAATTCAAGCGCGACAGTCGTATACTCGCCTTCGCGCGAGTGGCAGCGGATAGTGCCGCCGAAGGCGGAGACAGCGCGCCGGCAGAATGCCAGTCCCATGCCGGTGCCGCCGCCGGCTTGACGCGTGGTGTAGTAAGGATCGAAAACGTGCGGCAGTACATGCTTCGGTATGCCAAGCCCGGTATCGGTCACGCTCAGGCAATTGCCGGTGCTGGCGGGGTAGAAATCGATCTCGATATGGCCCCGGTTCGCGGTCGTGATGGACGTTAGCGCATTCTTGAGCAGGTTGTACAGCACGTAGATGAGCAGCGTGTCCGAGCCATGGAAGCAGAAGTCACGGGCGGTCCGGACCGTCACGCGCTCGCTCGCCGCCCCTTCGAACGGATAGTGTGCGAGCGCTTCGTCGACGCATTTTTCCACCGAGTGGGTGGCAAAGCCATCGGTGCCGACCGCGTCGGTCCTGGCCGATGCGAGCACCATGTTGATGATGAAGTTGGACCTGTAGAGCTCCGCTTCAATGTTTGCGGCCAGGCCGCGCAGGTAGTCAAGATGGGCGTTTTGCAGCGTGTGCGGATGTCCGCCATGTTTGACGACGTGCTCGTAGCAGGCAATCAGTTCCGGCATGTCCTTCGAGAGCCCGCGCGCCTGATTGCGGATGGTCGCGAGCGGCGTGCGTATTTCGTGCGCGATGGTCGCGGCGATCATCATCGGATTGGCAAGCAGGTCGTGGCGCGCGACGGCCCGCGCGGACACGCCAAGGCCGATCGCGACAAACAATACGCCGGGCGGGTACATCGAGACGCCGTAATTGCACAGGTAGTCGACTGCGGCCATATAATAAATCAGCAGGCCGCTCAGGCAATAACGCAGCCGCAGGCGGTCCACCGATAGCGCCACCCGGTGCTGCCGATACAACAGGTACAGTGCGCGCGTGACAACGACCGCGGTCTGCACCAGGTGCAGCGGATGGAGTATGCCCGCCTTCGGATAGTAGCCAAAAAAGTAGTTCCCAACGCCGGCCACGATGCTGTCGGTCAGGAGCAGGATCAGGCCCAACACCGCGGAGAGCGCATACGAGCGCATCACTGCGCGCAGTTCGCGATCGCAGCGGGTCAGCTCGACCACGAAATGGTAGAGCGAAGTCGGCAGGAACAGGATCAGCAGGTAGCCAAATTTCGCCAGCTTCACGGCGAGTTCCTCGTCGCGCACCTGGAACAGGATCGCCCAAGTGAACTGCCACACAAAGGTGATGACGCAGAGCAGGAAGAAGGTCAGGCTGGTGCGGTTGACGCCACGTAGGGCCAGCACATAGACGCCGTAGCCGAGCAAGAACAGGGACACCACTGCTGGCAATAGCGAATACATGTTTTCCTTACGCAGCCTAAAGCGCGTCTCTATTTGTTTGTTGTTTGTTTCAATCTTAGCAAGACATATTGCGTTAGTCCATCATTGCATCGATTTTTTTCGATAGGAAGCTTGCGCAATATCAATAGACTTTCACAAAGACCCTGCAGCTGCGATCCGTTTAACTGAAATGTTTCAGAAGGCATCTTGCCCGGCAGGGGCATACAAAAAAAGAATGTAGAATCCGGCGGCAGCTGTCCGGTCCGGGCCGGCTTGCGCCACTTCATCGTAAAGGCAGGGTTCGAATGCACAGAATGTTGACGCTGATTCTCGCGTGTCTCGGCATGGTCGGTGCGCTCGCCATCGACACCTACCTGCCGTCGATCCCGGCGATCGGGCGCAGCTTCGCCGTCGGCCCGCTGGCGGTGCAGCAGACGCTCAGTGTGTTCCTGTTCACCTTTGCCTTCATGATGCTGTTCTACGGGACCTTGTCCGATTCCTTCGGACGGCGCCCGGTGATCCTGGCCGCACTGGGGGTCTATACCCTGGCCTCGCTCGGCGCCATGCTGGCCCCGACCTTCGGCGTGCTGCTGGCCTGCCGCGCCCTGCAGGGCCTGTCGGCCGGCGCCGGCTCGGTCATCGGCCAGGCCATCGTGCAGGACCGTTTTTCGGGCGCCGAGGCGCAAAAAATCACCTCGCACATCATGATGGTGTTCGGCCTCGCCCCCGCGATTGCTCCGGTGCTGGGCGGCTGGCTGCACGTGCACTTCGGCTGGCGCTCGACCTTCCTGTTCCTGGCGCTGTTCGGCGCGCTGATGATCGCATTGTGCTACCGCGCGCTGCCCGAGAGCCTGCCGCCCCAGAAAAGGCATGCCTTCCATCCCGGCGCCATTGCAGCGAACTACCTCAAGGTGCTGCGCGAGCCGCAGTTCGTGCTGCTGTCGCTGGCCGTGGGACTGGCCTTCGGCGGGCTCTCGCTGTACATCGGCTCGGCCGCCAATTTCGTGATGGAGATCCTGCACCTGCCTGAGACGGCGTTCGGCTGGATGTTCATTCCGCTCATCAGCGGCATGGTGATCGGTTCGGCGTGGGGCGCTAAGTATGCGGCCAGGATGGCGCCGGCAAGCATCATGTGGACCGGCTTTGCGGTGATGGCGGGCGCGGGCCTGCTGAACGTGGGCTACAACTATGTGTTCGCCGCCCAGGTGCCGTGGGCCGTGCTGCCCTTGTCGGTCTACACCTTCGGGCTGGCCGTTGCAATGCCGGCGATCCAGGTCAGGGCGCTGGCCCTGTTCCCCGACAACCGCGGCCTGGCCTCGTCGATGCTGTCGTTCGTCCAGATGATGGTGTTTGCGCTGGTGTCGGGCCTGCTCGCGCCGATGCTGTTCGACAGCGCCTTCAAGCTCGCGTGCGGCGTGCTCGCCACTTTGGTGCTCAGTTTTGCCTGCTGGCGGCTCGGCCTGCGCAGCGCCGGCGCTGCGGACGCGTCCTAGCGGGTGTTCTGCTTCATGGCGCTGGCAACCTCGCGCTTGCCGTCGCGTTCTTTCTCGGTGGCGCGCTTGTCGTGCTGCTTCTTGCCCTTGGCCAGCCCGATCTCGCATTTGACGCGCCCACCCTTGTAGTGCAGGTTGAGCGGCACCAGGGTGTATCCGGAGCGTTCCACCTTGCCGATCAGTTTGTCCACCTCGGCCCGGTGCAGCAGCAGCTTGCGGGTGCGCACCGCTTCCGGATGGGTAAACGAGGAGGCGGTGGCCAGCGCGCTGATGTGTGCGCCGAACAGGAACAGCTCGTCGCCGCGCACGACCACGTAGGCTTCCTTGATCTGGACGCGCGACTCGCGGATTGCCTTCACTTCCCATCCCTCGAGCACGACGCCCGCTTCATAGCGGTCCTCGATGAAATAGTCGTGAAAGGCTTTTTTATTATCAACAATGCTCATGAAATAGCTAAAATACGCGGGTCGGTTAAACTACTGTAGGGCACTGACGAATGCAGTACCGATGCAACACATCCAACATCATAGCAAACGGTTGATCAATGGCAGTCGTACACAAAACAGTTTTTCTTGGCTACAGCGCCGCTCAGATGTTCGAGCTGGTGGCAAACGTGGAAGATTATCCCAAATTCCTGCCATGGTGTGGCGGGGTGGAGGTGCAGGACCAGGGCGGCGGCAAGGTGCGCGCCACGCTGGCGATCCATTTTCGCGGTATCAAGCAACGTTTCACCACCGCGAACATGAACACGCCCCCGACCCACATCACGATGAAACTGGTCGACGGGCCGTTCAAGTCGATGGACGGCACCTGGAGCTTCAAGGAACTGCGTCCCGACGCCTGCAAGGTCGAATTCGACCTGCATTACGAATTTTCCAGCGTGATTCTCGAACAACTGATCGGCCCGGTGTTCGGCGTGATTGCCAACAGCATGGTCGAGTCCTTCTGCAAACGCGCGGAGACGGTATATGGCTGAGCAAATCCATGTGCAGCTGTGCTACGCGACGGCCACGCGCGAATACCTGCGCGAGCTGAGCGTGGACATGGGCACCACCATCGGCCAGGCGCTCGCGCAGTGCGGGGGGCTGGCCGGCATCCCCGGGAGCGAACTGGCGCTGATGCCGCTTGGCCTGCACGGCAAGAAGAAACTGCCCGACACGGTATTGCGCGAGCACGACCGCATCGAGATCTACCGACCGCTCGTGGCTGACCCGAAAGATTCGCGCCGCAGGCGTGCTGAGAAGAAACAGTCCGGTACCTGACAGCGCCAGCGCTTAGCGGCAGCCGGCAAGCACCTTGTTGACCTTGCCGGCCTCCTGGCCGCGCTGGGCGTCGCTCATGAAGCCGCGCTCGCCGTTCTTCTCGGTGATGCCGATGCGCACCCCCGAGTCGAGCGTCTGCTTCATGGCGCGCGCGCTTTCGCAGTTGGCCGCGGTGGCCGCCTTGTTGGCGGCCTCGTCTTGCGCTTTCTGTTCGCGCTCGGCCTGCTCCATGGCGCGCTTGCGGAAGTCCGCGTTGCGTTCGGCCAGCGTCGGCGGGCCTTTCGGCGCCGTGGCGGGGACTGCGGCCGGGCTGGACGGGGCGTCAGGGGCGATCGGCACCAGCACCGGCAGGTTGGTCCCGCCTGGCGTTTTCAGAATGTTCTTGAGCGGAACCGAAGACGGTGGCGCGCGGTCGGAGAATTGCTTGATGCCCTTTTCGTCGATCCACAAGTATTGCGAATACGCCAAGCCGGCATAGGCCATCAGCGCGCCAGCGGCCAGCAGGCGCAAGGGAAGTGCGCGGTTAAAGTTGTTCATGCAAATCTTTCGATCGTTTCTTCAGTGGGTCGATTTCGCCATGATTCTGTCCGCATGTCAACGCGGATCGCTCATTGCGGGGCTTTTCGGGTCGTTGCCGAGACGACAGAGCGGAACTTCTGTATAATTCGCTTTTGCGCCAATAGGAAAATGCTATGCGTCTACTTCAAAAAGCACTCACGTTCGATGACGTGCTCCTCGTCCCTGCTTATTCGAACGTCCTCCCGGTCGACACCTCCCTCAAAACGCGCCTGAGCCGCAATATTGCCCTGAATATTCCATTGCTGTCCGCGGCGATGGATACGGTCACCGAAGCGCGTTTGGCCATTGCGATGGCGCAGGAAGGCGGGATCGGGATCATTCACAAGAATTTGAGTCCCAAGGACCAGGCCCGAGAAGTTGCGCGCGTGAAGCGTTTTGAGGCTGGCGTGCTGCGTGATCCGATCACGATTCCGCCGACCATGAAGATCCGCGACGTGATCGCATTGACAGAACAGTACGGCATCAGCGGCTTTCCTGTGGTGGAAGGCAAGACCGTGGTGGGCATCATCACCAACCGCGACTTGCGCTTCGAAGAGGAACTCGACGCCGAAGCGCGCGCCAAGATGACGCCGCGCGAAAAGCTGGTGTATGTGCGCGAAGACGCCGATACCGCCGAGGCCAAGCGCCTGATGAACAAGTACCGCCTCGAGCGCGTGCTGGTCGTCAACGACGCGTTCGAGCTGCGCGGCCTGATCACCGTCAAGGATATCCAGAAATCGCACGAGCACCCGCTGGCGTCGAAAGATGCGCAGGGCAAGCTGCTGGTCGGCGCCGCGGTCGGCGTGAGCCAGCGCGATGAAGAGCGCATCGAGCTGCTGGTGGCAGCCGGCGTGGACGTGCTGGTGGTCGACACCGCGCACGGCCACTCGCAAGGCATCCTGGACCGCGTGAAGTGGATCAAGACCAAATTCCCGCAAGTGGACGTTATAGGCGGCAATATCGCCACCGCCGCCGCCGCACTGGCGCTGGTGGAATACGGCGCGGACGCGGTCAAGGTCGGCATCGGGCCCGGTTCGATCTGCACCACCCGTATCGTGGCCGGCGTGGGCGTGCCGCAAATTACCGCGATCTCGAACGTGGCCGACGCACTGCGCGGCACCGGCGTGCCGTGCATCGCCGACGGCGGCATCCGCTTCTCGGGCGACATTTCCAAGGCACTCGCGGCGGGCGCCTCGACCGTCATGATGGGCAGCATGTTCGCCGGCACCGAAGAAGCGCCGGGTGAAGTGATCCTGTACCAGGGCCGCAGCTACAAGTCGTACCGCGGCATGGGTTCGCTGGGCGCGATGGCGGACGGCTCGGCCGACCGCTACTTCCAGGATGCGTCGTCCAAGGCCGACAAGTTCGTGCCGGAAGGCATCGAGGGACGCGTGGCCTACAAGGGCAGCGTGCTGGCGATCATCTACCAGATGATAGGCGGCGTGCGCCAGTCGATGGGTTACTGCGGCTGCGCCTCGATCGACGAACTGCGCGAGAAGGCGGAATTCGTCGAGATCACCTCGGCCGGCATGCGCGAATCGCATGTGCACGATGTCCAGATCACCAAGGAAGCACCGAACTACCGCTCCGAATAAGCGCAGCTTCGGCGGCGCGTGTGCGTCACGCGCCGCGGCACCTCCTACCGGCGCGACGCCGCGCGGCAGTCCCCAAAGTCACCCTTAAAAGTTCTCCATGCACTCTAAAATCCTCATTCTCGATTTCGGTTCCCAGGTTACCCAGCTGATCGCGCGGCGCGTGCGCGACGCCGGCGTTTTTTCGGAAGTGTTCCCGTACGACGTCAGCGACGAATTCGTGCGCAACTACGGCGCCGCCGGCGTGATCCTGTCGGGCAGCCACAGCTCCACCCTGGAAGGCGACGCGCCACGCGCGCCGCAAGCCGTCTTCGAACTGGGCGTGCCGGTGCTGGGCATCTGCTACGGCATGCAGACCATGGCCGCGCAACTGGGCGGCAAGGTCGAAAACGGCCTGCTGCGCGAATTCGGCTACGCCGAAGTGCGCGCGCGCGGCCATACAGCGCTGCTCAAAGGCATCAACGACTTCGTGACCGACGAAGGGCACGGCATGCTCAAGGTGTGGATGAGCCACGGCGACAAGGTGCTTGACATGCCGCCCGGCTTCAAGCTGATGGGCAACACCGAAAGCTGCCCGATCGCCGCCATGGCCGACGAAGAGCGCCGTTTCTACGGCTTGCAGTTCCATCCCGAAGTGACGCACACCGCCCAGGGCAAGGCCATCCTCGGGCGCTTCGTGCACGAGATCTGCGGCTGCAAGTCGGAGTGGAACATGCCCGACTATATCTCGGAAGCGGTCGCCAGGATCCGCGAACAGGTCGGCACCGACGAGGTGATCCTGGGCCTGTCGGGCGGGGTTGATTCGAGCGTGGCTGCCGCGCTGATCCACCGCGCCATCGGCGACCAGCTCACCTGCGTGTTCGTCGACCATGGCCTGCTGCGCCTGGACGAAGGCAAGATGGTGATGGACATGTTCGCCAAGAACCTGGGCGTGAAAGTGCTGCGCATCGACGCCGAAGAACAGTTCCTCGGCCACCTGGCCGGTGTGAGCGATCCGGAAGCCAAGCGCAAGATCATCGGGCGCGAGTTCGTCGAAGTGTTCCAGGTGGAGGCGGGCAAGCTGTCCAACGCCAAGTGGCTGGCGCAGGGCACCATCTATCCGGACGTGATCGAAAGCGCGGGCAAGGGCAAGAAGGGCCAGACCATCAAGAGCCACCACAACGTGGGCGGGCTGCCGGAGACGCTGAACCTGAAGCTGCTCGAGCCGCTGCGCGAACTGTTCAAGGACGAAGTGCGCAAGCTGGGCGTCGCGCTCGGCCTGCCGCACGACATGGTATACCGCCACCCGTTCCCGGGACCGGGGCTGGGGGTGCGCATCCTGGGCGAAGTGAAGAAGGATTTCGCCGACCTGCTGCGCCGCGCCGACGCGATCTTCATCGAAGAGCTGCGCAACACCGCCTTCGAATTGCCGCCGCTGGAAGGCATCGACTCGGGCGAGGCGCCCAAGAACTGGTACGAGGCGACCAGCCAGGCTTTTGCCGTGTTCCTGCCGGTCAAATCGGTGGGCGTGATGGGGGACGGACGCACCTACGAATACGTGGTGGCGCTGCGCGCCGTGCAAACGCTCGACTTCATGACGGCGCAATGGGCGCACCTGCCGCACAGCCTGCTGGGCAAGGTGTCGAACCGCATCATCAATGAAGTGCGCGGCATTAACCGCGTGGTCTACGATATTTCGGGCAAACCGCCGGCGACGATCGAGTGGGAGTGAGTTGGTCTTGTAAAATATTGATGATCGTGACTGATTGACATGCTAAAGCCCTGTTTTTGCAGGGCTTTTTCATCTGAGATGTCGGTTCGGAATTCTCATTGATATGCTGTGCACATGCACGCAGACGTCACGATTTCCTCTGATGGTATTTATGCTGGTATCGCCTTCTACGCGACATAAAATGCGCCAATAGAATCAGCGGCTTACAAGTCTCATTCATAATCGAGTGGGAGACTGAAAATTAAGGATTGCATCCGGCCCGAGCGGCGCCAGAGCAGCGCGGCGCGTGCTGGCGCTCTTGCCTGCCAGGCTGGCCGCGCTGCTCATTTCGTCATCGTCACACGGCGGCCAATGCCGCCTTGAAGCTGGCACTTGGCCGCATGACAGCCTCGGTTTTCGCCGGATCGGGAAAATAATAGCCGCCGATATCCATCGCCTTGCCCTGCACGTCCTTCAGCTCGTCGACGATCTTCGTCTCATTTTCCGCCAGGGCTTGCGCCAGCGGCGTGAAATGCGCCTTCAGTTCGGCGTCATCCGTCTGCACGGCCAATGCCTGCGCCCAGTACAGGGAGAGGTAGAAATGGCTGCCTCGATTGTCGAGTTCACCGGTGCGGGGCGAGGGCGACTTGTTATTGTCGAGCAGCTTGCCGGTGGCCAGATCCAGCGTCCTGGCCAGGATCTTGGCCTTGGTGTTGCCGGTCTTGATGCTAAGGTCTTCCAGCGATACGGCCAGGGCCAGGAACTCGCCCAGCGAATCCCAGCGCAGGTGATTCTCTTCCACTAGTTGCTTGACATGCTTGGGTGCCGAACCGCCTGCGCCGGTCTCGTACATGCCGCCCCCGGCCATCAGCGGCACGATGGAGAGCATCTTGGCGCTGGTGCCGAGCTCCATGATGGGGAACAGGTCGGTCAGATAGTCGCGCAGGATATTGCCAGTCACCGAAATGGTATCGAGGCCGCGCATTGTGCGCTCCAGCGTGTAGCGCATCGCGCGCACCTGCGACATGATCTGGATGTCCAGGCCTTGCGTATCGTGTTCCTTGAGGTAGGTCTGGACCTTCTTGATCACTTCGTTTTCATGCGGGCGGTACGAGTCGAGCCAGAATACGGCCGGCATGCCGGAGTTGCGGGCGCGGGTGATGGCTAGCTTGACCCAGTCGCGGATCGGCGCATCCTTGACCTGGCACATGCGCCAAATGTCGCCCTCTTCAACGTTCTGCGCCAGCAGCACTTCGCCGCTGGCCAGGTCGGTGATGTTGGCAACGCCGGCTTCCGGAACCTCGAACGTCTTGTCGTGCGAGCCATATTCCTCGGCTTGCTGCGCCATCAGACCGACATTGGGTACGGTACCCATGGTGCGCGGATCGAAGTTTCCGTTCCATTTGCAAAAGTTAATCATTTCCTGATAGATGCGGGCAAAAGTGCTCTCCGGCATCACGGCCTTGACGTCTTTCGGACGGCCATCGGCGCCCCACATCTTGCCGCCGACACGTATCATCGCCGGCATCGAGGCATCGACGATCACGTCGTTGGGAGAATGGAAATTGGTGATGCCCTTGGCGGAATCGACCATCGCCAGTTCCGGGCGGTGCTCGAGGCAGGCGTGCAGGTCATGCAGGACTTCGTCGCGCTGGGATGTCGGCAGCGTGTCGATCTTGTCGAGCAGATTAATCATGCCATTGTTGACGTTGACACCCAGTTGCGCGAACAGCGCGGCGTGCTTGGCGAAGGCTTCTTTGTAAAAAATGCGGACGCAGTGGCCGAAGACGATCGGGTGGGAGACCTTCATCATCGTGGCCTTGACGTGCAGCGAGAACATCACGCCGGTCTTGCGCGCGTCTTCCAGTTCCTTCTCGTAGAACTCGAGCAAGGCCTTCTTGCTCATGAACATGCTGTCGATGATCTCGCCGGCCTGCAGCGACACCTTGGGCTTGAGCACGATGGTCTTGCCCGAGCTGGTGATGAGTTCCATTTTGACATCGCGGGCGTGATCCAGTGTCATCGACTTCTCGCCATGGTAAAAGTCGCCGTGGTGCATATGGGAGACGTGGGTGCGCGATGCCTGGCTCCACTCGCCCATCGAATGCGGGTGCTTGCGCGCGAACTCCTTCACCGCCTTGGGCGCGCGGCGGTCGGAGTTACCTTCCCGCAGCACCGGGTTGACCGAACTGCCGATGCATTTGCCATAGCGCACCTTAAGCGCCTTGTCGGCGTCGGTCTTGGCGTCTTCGGGATAAGCGGGCAGCTTGTAGCCGCGCTCCTGCAGTTCGCGCACGCACGCTATCAGCTGCCCCACCGAAGCACTGATGTTGGGCAGTTTGATGATATTGGTGTGGGGGTTCTGCGTCAGTGCGCCAAGCTCGGCCAGGGTATTGGGGACTTTTTGCTCGTCGCTCAGGTATTCAGGGAATTCGGCTAGCACCCGCGCCGCTACCGAAATGTCACGGGCGATCACGTCGACGCCAGCCGGCGCGGTGAACTTTTTGATGATGGGCAGCAGGGAATAGGTCGCTAGCCGCGGCGCCTCGTCAGTTAGTGTGTAGATGATGTTTGGTTTCTGTGTTGCCATGATTATTCCCTTGTATATGGTCGGTGCCTGGTCTTGACTTACCCTGTTCCATGCACATGCTGTTTTTTCTTGTTCTGGGCGCTAGTGTGTTGGCGTTGATGCTTTCCCAGGATCAAGCGCTTATTTTAGACTGTTTCCGCTAATAATTTGGCGTAAACCCTGTTATGGCATGGTTCAGCATGGCTTTTGACCTGGGCCCTGTGTTCCCATGTGCCGGTGCAGGCGGAGCTATCAAACGCATCATCGTCAAAGAGATCGGCACGCGGGGCAGAGCGGTGATAACGCAACGGCCTGCAAAGCCGAAGAGAATGGTTCGATTCCGCTTCCCGCCTCCCATTAAGCTTGAAAGTCAAAATCAACTTCCCCTCGCAATATCTGTAATATTTAGCCAATTTCTCTCCACGTAAATTGCGAATATACTGAACTTATTTCTAGCGTTTGCGCGCGGAAGCGCTCGCGAAGGGCTTCGCTTCAGTTACCGCCTTTCCTTTGTGCATTGATGGCATGGTGAGTACCTGGACGGAGGGCGCCGATTGAACAGTTGTTTGAAGCACCGATATTCGTGGTGCAAAAATTTCTTTGTCATTGACGGAAACGGCGAAGGCGTCGTCGGCAGTGTTGTGGTCCCCGACTTCGGAGGCATCGGCTGCGAGCCCGAGGAACTGCATGTTGGTAAAGCCCGTCTCAAAGGCGAAGGTGAGCATGATGCCGACGCTGATAGCGTCGCGCGTCATCATGATGTCGTCGAAGAAATGGCGCGCCGCGATCATGCCCCAGGCGTTGGTGCTGTAGGCCTTGTGCGCCCAGTCGAACTGGAAGCGGGCCGAAGAGGCGTTGGCGCAGTCCCAGCTCGAACTGGCGCGGGTGACGCGCGTGACCACGATGGGAGAACTGGTCGCGTCGATCGCCCATGAGGTGAACCAGCCGCTGGCCGCGATCGTGACCAACGGCCACGCCTGCCTGCGCTGGCTGGACGCCGAGGTTGGGGGCAGTGGTCCCAAGGTCGATCCGTAGTCACGGGCTATTCTTGGAAATTGGGTTCCCGCTTTCGCGGGAGTCGGTTTCGCCAATGGCGAAACCGACGGTGGTGGTGCGCGGGAAGTCGGTTTCGCCAATGGCGCCCCCCCCCCCTTTCGCGACAGCCTCCCGGGCGGAAGCGCCGCGTCTTTGCAGATTGCTGCCTATCGGCGAGCAGCGGCTTCCGCGAAAAAGTCGCCGGCCAGCCGGTTGAACCGCTCGGCATGCTCGATCTGCGTCCAGTGTCCGCACTCACCGAACACGTGCAGCTGCGCGCGCGAAATGAGTTCGAACAGCTTGTACGAACTCGACAGAGGGATCACCTTATCTTCGCGCCCGTGGACGATCATGGTGTCGTGCGGCAGCGCGCGAATGGCCGTCTCGGAACTGGCCAGTGCGTCGACCCCGCGCTGTCGCGGCGCCGGAAACATGCGCGAAAACGCTTCCTGGAAACCGGGCCGGATGCTGGCCTCGTAGCGCATGCGCGCCAGGTCGGTGCTGAGCAGGCTGCGGTTAAACGAAAATACGTCGAGCAGCGCGCGCATGTTCTCCAGCGAGGGCGTGTAACCCCACACCCGGTCGAGTCCTTCGGTGATCGGAAACGATACGCCTGCGCTGCCCATCAGCACCAGCCGGCCGACACGCTGCGGCGCGCGGATCGCCAGCGCGAGCGCGAGCGCGCCGCCGAAGGAGTTGCCAACGACGTGGGCTTGCTTGACCCCGAGCGCATCCATGAAGCCGATGATGTGGCTGACCCAGTTCTCCATGTTGTACTGCACATCGGCTGGCCGTTCGGTGTAGCCGAAACCGACCATGTCGGGCGCGAGCACGCGGAAGCGGGTGGCCAAGGCGGGGATCGTCAGGCGCCAGTTGGCCCAGCCGGTCACGCCCGGCCCGGAGCCGTGGATCAATAGCACCGGCGCACCTTCGCCGACGTCGTGATAGTTGGTCTGGATGCCGTTGGCAAGCACCGACTTGCCGATTTCAGGATTGGCGCTCATGTCAGCCCCTCAGGTCCTTGGCGCTGACGCCGGCAATGCCCCAGTTCGTGCTGGGCACGTCGTGGATCCAGACCCGCACGTTTTCCTTCGGTGCGCCAACCGCTTCGGACAGCGCCGCCGTGACCTTTTCGATCACGGCGCGCTTCTGCTCTTCGCTACGGCCTTCGATCATGTAGATTTGAGCAAATGGCATGATTAATTCCTTTCAGTGTAAATTGTCAAACGAAGCGCATGCCGACGCTGCCCATGCCCTGGACGCGCAGGCAAACCGAGTCGCCGGCCTTGACGGCAACCGCTTCGGTAATTCCGCCCGACAGGATCAGGCTGCCGGCCGGGATCTCCTCGCCGCGCTTGGCGAGGTGGTTGGCCAGCATCGCGATGGCGGCGGCGGGGTGCCCGAGCACGGCGGCGCCGGCACCGAACGCCACCGGTTCGCCATTTTTTTCCAGCACGATGCCGACCGTGCGCAAGTCGATGCCGGAGGCGGCGACCGGCATGCCGCCGACCACGAAGCGCGCCGCCGAGGTGTTATCGGCAATCACGCTCTTCAGGTCGAACTTGAAATCGCGGTAGCGCGAGTCGATCACTTCGATCCCCGGCATCACGAAGTCGGTGGCCGCCAGCACCGCGCCGATATGGCAGCCCGGACCGCGCAGCGCATGCTTGGTGACGAAGGCGATCTCCGGCTCGACCTTCGGGTGGATCAGTTCGGATACCTTGCATTCGGCGCCTTCGGGCAGCGCGAAATAGTCCGCCATGAAGCCGAAGCAGGGCGTCGCGACGCCCATCTGCTTCATCTTGGCGTGCGAGGTCAGGCCGGCCTTCATGCCGACGATCCGGCAGCCGCGCGCGATCTTGCGGCGCCGGATCTCGTCCTGGATCGCGTAGGCGTCGTCCCAGTCCATGTCCGGATAGTCATCGGTGATCTTGCTGGTGTCGCGCGCCTCGAGCTCGCAGTTTTCGAGGTGCTCGGCGAGGCGGGCGATGGTTGCCTGGTCCAGGTTCATGCTGCGATCCCCCGTTCGCGCGCCAGCGTCAGCGCAGTGTCCTCGATCATGTCTTCCTGGCCGGCCACCATGCCGCGCCGGCCCAGTTCGACCAGGATGTCGCGCGCCGGCACCTTGTACTTGACGGCAGCGCGCTTGGCGAACAGCAGGAAGGTCGAATACACGCCGGCGTAACCGAGGGTGAGCGCGTCGCGGTCGATGCGCACCATGTGGTCCATCATCGGCAGCACCAGGTCTTCGGCCACGTCCATGATCTTGTACAGGTCGACGCCGGTCGCTATGCCCATGCGCTGGCACACGGCGACCAGCACCTCGAGCGGGGTATTGCCGGCGCCGGCGCCAAGTCCGTTGGTCGAGCCGTCGATGCGGATCGCGCCCGCTTCGATCGCGGCCAGCGAATTGGCCACCCCCATCGCCAGGTTGTGGTGGCCGTGGAACCCGATCTGGGTCTCGGGTCTGAGCACCGCACGCAGCGCGGCGACGCGTTCGCTGACCCCGTCCGGCAGCAGGTAGCCGGCCGAGTCGGTGACGTACACGCATTGCGCGCCGTACGATTCCATCAGGAGCGCCTGCTGCGCCAGCTTCTCGGCGCTGGTCATGTGGGCCATCATCAGGAAGCCGACCGTGTCGAGCCCGAGCTTGCGCGCTGCAATGATGTGCTGTTCGGCCACGTCCGCTTCGGTGCAGTGGGTGGCCACGCGCACCGTGTGCAGGCCGCAATCGTAGGCCTCGCGCAGGTGATCGACCGTGCCGATGCCGGGCACCAGCAGCGCCGACACCTTGGTGTGCTTGAGGTGGGGAATGACCGCGTTCAGGTACTCGACATCGCTGTGCTTTGAAAAGCCGTAATTGACCGAATTGCCGCCCAGCCCGTCGCCATGGGTGATTTCGAGCAGCGGCATGCCGGCCGCGTCCAGGCCCTTGGCCACGGCCAGCATCTGCTCGATGCTGATCTGGTGGCGTTTCGGGTGCATGCCGTCACGCAGCGTGTTGTCATGCAAAATGATTTGCTTGCCTTTGAGGTTCATCTGTTTCTCCTTGTTTTCAGGCTGCCACGGCGTCGAGCGTGAGCGTGCCGTTCAGCAGTTCTTCGGCGAACATCTCGGCGGTGCGGGCCGCGGCCGCCGTCATGATGTCCAGGTTGCCGGCGTATTTCGGCAGGTAGTCGCCCAGCCCCTCGACTTCGAGGAAGACCGAGACCCGGTTGCCGTCGAAGACGGGGCCGTTCACCAGCTTGTAGCCGGGAACGTATTTCTGCACTTCCTTGATCATGGCGTGGATCGACTCGGTGATTTTTTGCTGGTCCGGAGCGGTCTCGGTCAGGCAATGCACGGTGTCGCGCATGATGATGGGAGGCTCGGCCGGATTGAGGATGATGATCGCCTTGCTGTTCTTGGCGCCGCCCACCGCGCGGATCGCGCCGGCCGTGGTGCGGGTGAACTCGTCGATGTTCTTGCGCGTGCCGGGACCGGCCGAGCGCGACGAGGCGGTGGCGATGATCTCGCCGTACGCCACCGGCTGCACGCGCGAGATCGCCGCCACCATCGGGATGGTGGCCTGGCCGCCGCAGGTGACCATGTTCACGTTCATCACGCTCTTGCCGACCAGTTCCTTCAGGTTGACGGGCGGCACGCAGTACGGCCCGATCGCCGCCGGCGTGAGGTCGATCATCAGCACGCCGAGTTCATTGAGCTTGCGCGAGTTTTCCGCGTGGACGTAGGCGCTGGTGGCGTCGAATGCGATCTGCACTCCGTCGGCCAGCACGTGCGGCAGCAGGCCGTCGACGCCGTCCGAGGTGGTCTTGATGCCCATCGCGCGGGCCCGCGTCAGGCCGTCCGAATCGGGGTCGATGCCGACCATCCAGACCGGTTCGAGCACCTCGCTGCGCTGCAGCTTGGCCAGCAGGTCGGTGCCGATGTTGCCCGGTCCGATCAGTGCGCACTTAATTTTTTTCATGACAAAACTCTCCAGATAGGTCGTTTGGGAATGGGGGTGTTCAATTGAATCGGACCGAGCAACTGCCCATGCCGCCGATGCTGACGCGGAAATTGTCGCCGGCCTTGGCCGGGAACATCGCCGCCAGCGCGCCCGACAGGATCACTTCGCCGGCCTTGAGCGGAATGCCGAGCGCGCCCATGGTGTTGGCCAACCAGGCGACCGCGTTCACGGGCGAGCCGAGCGCCGCCGCGCCGGATCCGGTGGCGACGATTTCACCGTTGCGCTCGAGCACCATGCCGCACAGCGCCAGGTCGATCTTGCGCGGATCGACCGCCTGGTCGCCCAGCACGAACACGCCGCACGATGCGTTGTCCGCCACGGTGTCGGCGATCTTGATTTTCCAGTCGCGGATGCGCGAATCGACGATCTCGAAGCACGGCATCACGCATTCGGTGGCCGCCAGCACGTCGGCGTTGGTCACGCCCGGACCCATCAGGTCCTTTTTCAGGATGAAAGCGATCTCGCCCTCGGCCTTGGGCTGGATCAGGGTCGCCATGTCGATCGATTCGCCCTCGTTGTAGATCATGCCGTCGAGCATGTAGCCGAAGTCGGGCCGGTACACGCCCAGCATGTTCATGACGGCGCGCGAGGTGACGCCGATCTTCTTGCCGATAATGCGTTCGCCGGCCTGGAGCCGGCGTTCGATCATGCGCTGCTGGATCTGGTAGGCGTGCTCGACGGAGAGATCCGGATAGCGGTTGGTCAGCGGTTCGACCACCGTGCGGGCGACCAGCGCCTGGTACAGTTCGTCGCCAAGTTGGGTGATGAGATTTTTTTCCATGGTCACAGTTTGATGCAAACGTTTTTAAGTTCGGTATAGAACTCGAGCGAGTGAACCCCGCCTTCGCGCCCGATACCGGATTGCTTGGAGCCGCCGAACGGCGTGCGCAAGTCGCGCAGGAACCACGAGTTGACCCACACGATGCCGGCCTGCAGCACCCCGGCCATGCGGTGCGCGCGCGGCAGGCTGGTGGTCCAGACGGCCGACGCCAGGCCGTACGGATTGTCGTTGGCGCGCGCGATCACCTCGTCTTCGGTGTCGAACGGCGCGATATGGCAGCATGGGCCGAAGATCTCGTCGCGCAGCACAGTTGCGCTGTCGGGCAAGCCGGTCCAGATGGTCGGCTCCACCCACCAGCCGCCGGACAGCGCATCATCCATCGCCGGCACGCCGCCGCCGGTGACGACGCTGGCGCCTTCCTCGACCGCATTGCGGTAGTACGACAGCACCTTGTTGCGATGTTCTTCCGAAATGAGCGGCCCCATGCCGCTGTCCGGATCGTCCGGCAAGCCCGGCTTCATCGCCTCGGCGCCGCGCTTGAGGCGGCTGACGAATTCGGCGAATACCGGCCGCTCGACGTACACCCTTTCGGTGCCGAGGCAGACCTGGCCGCAGTTGGCGAAGGCCGAGCGCAGCGTGCCTTCGACCGCGGCGTCCATGTCGCAGTCGGCAAACACGATCGCCGCGTTCTTGCCGCCCATCTCCAGCGAGACCGGGCGGGCGCCGTCGGCGGCCGCTTTCATGATGGCCGCGCCGGTGCGCGTCTCGCCGGTGAAGGTGATCGCGCCCACCAGCGGATGCGTGGTCAGGAATTCTCCGGCGGCGCCCGGCCCGAACCCGTGCACCACATTGAACACGCCGGGCGGGACTCCCACCGCATTCATCACTTCGGCGAGCAGCGCGGCCGTTTGCGGGGTTTCCTCGGATGGCTTGACGACCACGGCGTTGCCGCAGGCAAGGGCCGGACCGAGCTTCCAGGTCATCAACAGGAACGGCAGGTTCCACGGACAGATCACGGCCACCACGCCGACCGGGCGGCGCAGCGAGTAGTTGAAGGCGCCGCGCCCGTCCGGCGTCGCCATTTCGAAGAACTCGGTCGGCACGTTCTTGACCACGTCGGCGAAGATCTTGAAATTGGCGGCCCCGCGCGGCACGTCCACGTGGCGAATGAAATGGGCGGGCTGGCCGATGTCGCTCATCTCGGCGGCGACGAAGTCCTCGAAGCGCCGTTCGATTTCGTTGGCCACGGCGTACAGCATGTCGACGCGTTCGGTCACGCTCATTTTCCCCCACGGCCCCTGCAGGGCGGCGTGGGCGGCGCGCACGGCATCGTCGACCTCGGCCTTGCCGGCTTCGGCCACGGCGGCAATGACCTTGCCATCGTATGGCGCACGCTTGTCGAACCACTTATCGGTCGCGACAAATTCGCCATTGATGAAATTACGTATCTGTTTCATTGCATGTCCTCAAAATGTTGCTTTATTGCGCCAGGCGCGCCATGACGCATTCCTCGACCGTGCAGCCCGCCGGCACCGCAAGCGCTTGCATCGGCTGCTTCCTTGACGATCATCGTAGGCCTGGCCAGTCATTCTGTAAAATACCAAATTCGTCCGGATTAATACGGATAAGGTATTGCTTGCCCGGCCGTCGCGGTGCTTGCGGCGGCCGGGCCAGCGCGCGCCTGCTTAATCCCCGCCGCGCATGTACTGCACCTGGAACATGGTCGCCGGCACCTGCTTCGGATCGACCTGGCCCTTGAACTGGCCGGTGGTGCAATGCTTGGTCTGCACGTCGACCATCGAGAACGCATCGTCGATCGCGATGCCGGTGCCCTTGTTGAGCGGCAGGTGGGCGTCGGGGTGCGACTTGCCGATGGTCCAGCTCTTCCACAGCTCGCCCTTGCGGTCATACACCAGGGTGCGGTTGATGCTCGAAACCTGGGCGTCGATGTGCAGGATGCGCTTGCTGATCGGGCTGGCGCCGACCGGGGCCGCTTCCACCACGTACACCTTGCGCAACTGCCAGGTCACGTCCGGGAAGCACTCTCCCTGGCCGTTGAAGTTGACATACTTGTAGCCGTCGGCGTCCTTGAACTCGTCGGTCAGCTTCATCTCGTTGTGGTTATAGAACGGCATCAGGATGTTGCGGGTGCCCTTGAAGGTCCACTTCATGTCGGCGACGCGGCCGTTATAGCCTTCGAAGTCCTCGATCATCAGGTCCGAGCCGAGGAAGGCGTCGGTCGCCTGGCCGGTGGCCAGGCGCCGCACCCGGCGCTGGAAGCCGAGATACAGGTAGGCATCGTCCAGTTTCTGGTCGTCCTCGTAGCGCTGGATCAGCAGCTGGGTGTTCTTCAAGTCCTGCGGCTCGAGCACTTTCATGTAGATTCCGCGGAACAGGTTCGACGGATTCGGCGTCACCTCGGGCACCGGCGCGTGCTGCACCCGGTGCTTCAGGTTGAGGAAGTTGAAGCTGAGCTTGAGGGTCTTTTCCAGTTTTCCCGATTGCAAGTCACGGTACTTCCAGTAGAACGGCGTGATGGTGGCGTTGTCGCCCCAGTTGATGCCGTACTTGAAGTTCCAGGCGAGCTTCTCGCCGGCCCGCGGATCGCTCAGCGAAGGCTCTTCGACGAACGGGCGGCCGGCCACGAAACCGTCGATGTCGCCGGTCTTGGGCCCCAGTTTGGTCTTGCCCAGGTTCTTGCGGGTGGCCTCGACATAGAACTTGTCCGAGTCGAAAGAGGTCGTCTTGCCGACCTTCAATTCATACCAGCCGTTCTTGATGACCTGGTACATGCCGACGTCGAGCGCGTCCTTGAACTGCTCGACATTGGCCTTGTTGATGACTGTGCCGGCGGCCAGGCCGGCAAAGGCGGGCGCGCCGTTTTTATAGGGGAAGAACGACCTTTCCAGGTCGGCTTCGGTGGCGCCGTGGGCCGGCGCCAGCAGACCGGCCAGCAGGGCCAGGGCGGCCAGGGAGAATGATGTACGCATGATGGATGTCCTTGATCAGAATTTGTAACGCAGGGTGGCGAACAGGTCGTTTTCCTTGATGGCGGCGCCGATCGGCCCGGCCCGGAAGCGGCCCAGCGGCTCGAAGCCGGACAGGCCGCGCGAACCGGCGCTCATCGCTTGCGCATCGCCGAACGGGGCGGTGAACGGCGGCCATGGATTGCAGCTGCGGCAGTCGTCCACGGCGTAGTTGGCGCTGTTGCCGCCACCCTTGACGTTGGCGCCGAAGGTGAACTTGAGGTCGTTCGTCACGCTCCATTCGACCGATGGCGACACCACGTAGGATTTGGCCTTGAAGTCGCGCGCAATGATCACCTGCGGGCTGACCCGGTCGTTCATCAGGAACGCCTTGATCAGCAGGGTGCCGGTCACATTGTCCTTCCAGTCGGCCATGCCGTATTGGCCCAGCGGGCCGTGGTAGAGCTCATGGCCGAAGATGTGCTGCCAGAACAGCTGGCCCGAGAACAGCACGGTGCGGCTGTCGCTGATGAAGGGCACGAAGGTTGGCCGGTCCATCCCGATCACGCCGCGAAACACCTTGTTCTTCGAGAACAGCTCGGGACGGCTGGTATTGGGAAACTCCTCGCCGTCGGTGAAGGCCGCTTCCATCCGCATCGCCGCGTCGGCCTTGTTCCATTGGAAGTCGAGCGAGCCGCCCAGCAGGTGCACGCGCGGAAATGCCACGTCGAACGAGATCAGGTAAGGCCAGGCCTCGCGCGCTTCGCCGGTGAAGGCATTGACGGCGCGCTTGCCGCCGTGCAGAGACGGCAGCTGGGAGCGATAGGTCAGCGCGTTCAGCGAGAAGTTCAGGCCGTCCTTGGTGATGCCCTCGAATTTCAGGCCCAGCTGGGTGTTGGCGAGCCGCCAGGCCGGCAGGTCGACATTGGCGATGCCGATCTGGTGCGGGCCGAAGTTGGTCGCGAGCAGGGTGTCCGGCCCGACGTTGGCGAAGTTCGCCACCGTGCCGCCGTTGTCCCACAGGCTCTTCATGCCGCGAAAGAAGCAGCCGGCATCGAGGATCACGTTGGGCGTTCCGCACTGGCCGAGCGTATTCGGGCGGAACTTGTCGAAGTTCCAGATCAGTTGAAGGTTGCGATCCTGCATCGTTTCGCTTGCCCCCATGCGGTACTCGGCCTGGGCGATCCACATCGGAATCCGGATGTCCTGCAGTTCGTCGTAGATGTTGTTGCGCGAATAGTCGACCGGGTTGATCACGTCGAGCACGCGGAACAGGTCGGTGCGGCCCCACACCACTTGCTGGCGGCCCAGCTTGACGAACAGCTGTTTGCCATCGGCCAGCGCGAAGGTCTTCTTGACGTAGGCTTCGCGCAGGAAGTCGAGGCGGTTATTGAACTCGGGCGAGGCCAGCTCGTTCAGGCTGCGCTCGCCATAGCCGCCGAAGTCGGCGCAGCCGCGCGCATCGACATTGCAGGGCCGCACCGGCACGCCGAAGGCCACCCCGCCGTCGATGCCGTGCCAGCGCTCGCCCAGCACCCGCAAGCCGTCGTTCGGGTTGTTCGGGTAATTGTCGACAAACGCATTGTTGGTCAGGCCGAGCGAATCGACCAGCGTCTTGCCGACCGGTCCCTGGCCGTTCGGCACCGGCGCCAGCTGGCCGCCGAGGGTCTGCTGCAAGGTGGCCGGACCGCCCGCGCGCTCGCCGAACTGATCCTTGTTGAGACGGTACACGCCGTCGTAGGTGCCGCGCAGCACGCCGTGGAAGGACCAGCCATCGGACAGCTTGCGGTCGGCGTCGACCTGCAAGGTATTGCGAAATTTCGACAGCCCGACGTTGCGGCCGGTGTCGTCCTGGCCGCGCGTGACGGTATGGTTTTCGAAGTAGACGTCGGTCAGCCAGCCCGCGCTCGACCCCTTGGTCTCGCCATGGCCGACCGCCTCGTCCGGCGCTGCCGCCGTCGCACCGGCGGCCAGTGTCAGCATCAGGCCAATCCCCCTTGTGGCCCTGCTCAGACCGCGTCTGCTGCGCAGTTGTTTTACTTGCTTCATGTTCCCGTCTCCTGAGTTTTTGTTATCGATTTAAAATCGACGGAGGCCGCTGCGCCCCCGCCCCGGTTGCAGACCGGCTGTTCGTCGGTCTGCAAGACACCGTCTTCGTCGCGCGCTGCACCAGTGATGAAGCGCGGCTTGAACACCAATACCCAGGCCGGCACCAGCACCATCGCGGCCAGCGCATTGAGCAAGAGCATCACCGACAGCAAGGTCGCCGCGTCGGACTGGAAGCGCAGGTCGGACATTGCGACCCACATGATCACGCCGGCCACCAGCGTGGCGGCGGTGAACGCGACCGCCAGCCCGGTGGTGCTCAGGGCGCGGATCACCGCGTCGGTCAGGTCGCCGCTGTCGACGTATTCCTCGCGGATGCGGTCCATGATGTAGATCGCGTAGTCGATGCCGACCCCGATGCCGACCGCGATCACGGGAATCGTGTTGACGTTGATGCCGATCTGCTTGAAGCCCATGTAGCCGTAGGTGAGGACGGTGGCGAAGATCATCGGCAGCACCATCAGCCAGCCGGCGTGCGAGGAGTTGTAGTAGAAGCGCACGAAGATGAATGCCAGCGCCATCACCAGCGGCGTAATGAGCAAGGTGTCGTGGTAGTTCGCCTCGTCGATCGCCGCGTTGACCCCGACGATGCCGCCGGCCAGGTGGATCGACAGGCCCTTGACGCCGGCCGCGCCTTGGGCGGCGGCCTGCCTGGCCATGCCGATCGCGCGTTCGATGGTGCTGGCCTTGTGGTCCTTGTAGTAGAACACCATCGCCGCCTCGTTCTCGTCCGGGTTGACGAATTCCTTGAGCGCGCCCGGGATCGGGCTGGCGGCCATGTACGCAAACAGCAGGCCGCCCACTTCGTCGGCGGTGTCGGGCAACTGGGCCCAGCGCGGATCGCCGTTATGGGTCAGGCTGTTGACCTGGCGTACCAGGCCGGGCAGGGCCTTGGCGCCGCCGAGGTCAGGGTCGGCCAGCATCGTGCCGATCACCCCTTCCATCGCGTGCAGCACCTTCGGGTCGCGAATGCCCGCCTTGTCGGCGGTGCGCGCCACCACGTACAGCTCCTCCGAGCCGGGGAAGCGCGCGTTGATCGCCTTGGCCGACAGGTTGTAGTCGTGGTCGCGGTCGAGGATCGGCGAGCCCGGTTCCGATTCGCCGAACTGCACGCCTGCCATCTGCCATGCGCCCAGCACCACCAGCGCCAGCGCGGCGCTCATCATGGCGATGCTGGCGCGCCGGTTGCAGACCGGCTTGAACAGGCGGTGCAGCACCGCTGTGGTGGCCGAGCGGGTGTTCTTTTTCTGCCTCGGTTCCGGCAGCACCGACAGGAACAGCGGCACCATGAAGTGCACCGTGAAGATCACCGAAAACGCCCAGAACCCGGCGTAGTAGCCAAGCTTGATGTTGATCGGCGCGGCGCCCAGCGCGATGACCAGGATGCCGAGCGCGTCGACCGTGATCGCCAGCGAGCCGGGACGGAACAGCGCGTCGAGCGCGTTGCGCGCGGCCAGCTTGCCGCTGCCGGTGGCCTCGAGTTCATAGTAGTAGCGCTCGACCAGCTGCACGCCGTGCGAGGTGGCGCGCGCGGCGATGAGGAAGGGGATCGGCATCGACAGCGGATCGAGGTTGTAGCCGAGCAGCGACATGAAGCCCAGGCCCCAGCACGACGACAGCGCGATGCCGAGCAGGGGCAGTGCGATGCCGTACAGGCGGCGGAAATACACCACCAGCAGGAAGATGATCAGGAACGCGGTGTACAGCACGATCTGCAGGATCTGCGGCAGGTAGGTGTAGACCCAGCCGGTGAGGACAGGCAGTCCGGTGGCGTGGATCTTCACCCCCGCGGTGGCCGCCTGCAGGCGTATTTTCTGCAGCGCGGCGAAGGTTTTCTCGTAATCCACCCCGCCCTGGTTCATCTGCGCCTTGATCAGTGCCGCCTTCAGGTCGGGCGACACGCTCAGGCCGAATACGCGCGGGTCGGCCGTCACGTCGGACCGCAATTGCGCCAGCGCGGCCTCCGACAGCGGCGGCGCGCCCGCGTCGAAGTACGGCTTGGAGCGCACGTTGCCGCTGGCGTCGAGCGAAATCTGGCGCGCGGTGCGGTGCGTCAGGCTGCTCACCAGGTTGTGGTTGACGCCGGGCAGGCTGTCGACTTCCTGGGTCAGGCGGTTGACCAGGGCCAGCGCCTGGTTGGTGAAGATGGTCCCTTGTTCGACTTCGACTTCGACCACGAGCACGCTGACGCCGCCGAAGCCGTCGCGGATCTGGTTGTGCAGCTCGATGAACGGGTGATTCTGCGGGAGCAGGTCGTCGAAGTCGCTCTGCATCTTGAGCCCGGGGATGCGGCTGGCGAAAAGCAGGCTGATGAGAAAAATGGCCGACAGCACATATTTCGGATTGGCGAAGATCCACGCTTCGGCCCGGTGCAGCGCATGGGTGACACGATGTTTCACGGCGTATTCCTTATTCTTTGACTTGGAAGGTGGTGGCCACGGCGCTGGCCGGCACCAGCTTGAATG
>JBAQKU010000204.1:0-9023 GCA_049301315.1 Telluria sp. | reverse complement strand
GCGTCAGTTATGCGCTGTTCGGCGCACGCGAACGCGAGCGCGGCTTTTCCGCAACCAAACCGGGCAATTTCTCGTACAACCCGGACAACGACGGCTACAACAGGGACAGCACCAGTGGTCAACTGGTGTTCACGCCGGCGCAGGGACATGAACTGGGTCTGCTGTTCCTGCACGGCCGGCTGGACGCCCAATATGACGCCGGCGCCTCGCGCTACGACGCACGCACGCTCCAGGACGTGGGCACCATCGCGCTGTTTTCGGCCCACCGCATCAGTGCTGCCTGGCGCATGCGGCTGCAGGCGGCGCAGGCCGACGACAAGTCGGCTACCGACAGCAGCGCATCGGTCAGCGGAAAAAGCCGGATCCAGACCAGGCAGCGGTCCTTGAGCTGGCAAAACGACATTGCAGTCGGGCGCGACCTGCTGCAGGTAGTGCTCGAGCGCCGCGATGAAGATGTGGTATCGAGTTCGACGCCGGCACTCACGACCGGGCGCAGCACCGATTCGCTGGCCGCATCGTACTCGCTCAGACGCGGGAGCCACATCGCCGCCGCCAGCGCACGCAACGACGATAGTTCGCAGTACGGCTCCACGGCAACCGGCGCCCTCGCCTATGGCTACCGCATCGCACCCGCGCTGCGCATCGATGCCAGCGCCGGCACCAGTTTCCGCGCGCCGACCTTCAATGAACTTTATTTCCCGGGTTACGGAGTGGCCAGCAACAAACCGGAGCACGGCAGGAACGTGGAAGCCGGCCTGCATTTCGACGACGGCAAGGTAGAGGCAAGCGCGGTCTACTTCCGCAACCGGATCACGGACCTGCTGATCACCAGTACGCGCTGTCCGGTCGAAATCGACACCCATCCCTCGGGCTGCGCCTATAACGTGAACCGGGCGACCCTTCTCGGCCTGTCGCTCGCCGCCGGCGTCCGCTGGGGCGACCTGACCCTGCGCAGCTCGTTCGATGTGCAAGATCCGCGCGACGATACCAGCGGCAAGGCGCTGGCGCGGCGCGCGCGGCGCCACGCCAAATTCGCCGTTGACTACAAAGTCGGCGCGCTCGACGCGGGCGCCGCCCTGCAGCTTTCCGGCAAACGCTACGACGATGCCGCGAACCGCAATGCGCTCGGCGGCTACGGCCTGCTCACGCTGTCCGCCTTCTACCGCTTCGCGCCCGACTGGTCGGTATTTTTGCACTGGAATAACGCCACCGACAAGCAGTACGAACTGGCCCGCAACTATGCCACGGCCGGCTCGCAGGTGTTTGCCGGCCTGCGCTACGGCACAAAGTAAAGACGCGCACGATATTCACCATGAGGGAGCACTTCGCATGAGCGGAACCGGCGAACAGACCGCAGGACTGCACGAGCGCCACCGCATCCGCATGGCGCGCAAGAAGGCCATCATCGACCAGCAAATCGGCGCGGCGCAAAAGGAGATCGGCATCATCATCGTCAACACCGGCAACGGCAAGGGCAAGAGCTCAAGCGGTTTCGGAATGGTGGTGCGCGCGATGGGACATGGCATGAAAGTGGCGGTTGTCCAGTTCATCAAGGGTGCCATGTCGACCGGCGAGGAGAAGTTCCTGCGCCGCTTTCCGGATGAAGTGAGCTTTCACGCAATGGGCGAAGGCTACACATGGGAGACACAAGACCGCGAGCGCGACGTGCGCACGGCGCAGCAAGCCTGGAAGCTGGCCAAGGTGTTCCTGTCCGACCCGTCCATCGGGCTCATCCTGTTCGACGAGCTGAACATCGCCTTGAAGTACCGCTATCTTGAGCTCGATACCGTGATTGCCGACTTGCTCGAACGGCCCGACATGCAGCATGTCGTCATCACCGGCCGCGGCGCGCCGGAAGAACTGATCGCCATTGCAGACACGGTCACCGAGATGGCCATGGTCAAGCACGCGTTCAAGGCGGGCATCGCGGCCCAGGCGGGGACCGAATGGTAATGGCGAGCCACGCCGATGTGCGGGTGCTGATGGTGTCGGCGCTGGCCTCGAACCAGGGCAAGACGACTGTCACGGCAGCACTGGCGCGCAGCTTGGTCAAGCGCGGTTTGCGCGTGCGCGTTTTCAAGTGCGGGCCGGACTTCATCGACCCGATGCTGCTCGAACGCGCCAGCGGCGCGCCGGTCGGCTCGCTCGACCTGTGGATGGTCGGCCTCGAGCAGTGCAGGCGAGCGCTTGCGAAGGCCGCGGCGCAGTGCGATGTGATCCTGATCGAAGGGGTCATGGGTTTGTACGACGGCGACCCGTCCTCGGCCGACCTCGCGCGCGAGTTCGGGATACCCGTGATGGCCGTGATCGACGCCAGCGCAATGGCGCAGACCGCGGGCGCGCTGGTGCAGGGATTGCGCGACTACGGGCCGGTGGAGATGGGCGGGGTAATCGCGAACCGCATCGCCAGCCCCGGGCATCGCGCGATGGTCGCCGCCTCCCTGCGCGGGATTGCGCTGTTTGCGAGCTTGCCACGCCAGGCCAGGTCGCTGCCGGAGCGCCACCTCGGACTGGTGCTGCCCGCCGAGATCGACGACGTGCAAGAACTGCTCGACCAACTTGCGCAACAGCTCACCTTCGACGACGCGGCATGGGAGAGCCTGCGCACCACCCGCATCGACCTTGGCGCGCCGGCCGAACCGATCGAACGCCTGCTTGCCGGCACGACCGTTGCGGTTGCGCGCGACGCGGCGTTTGCGTTCCTGTATCCCGCCAATCTGGACACGCTGCGCGAGCTGGGCGCCGAGCTCGCCATGTTTTCGCCCCTTGCCGACGAAGCTGTGCCGGCGTGCGCCGACGCGGTCTATCTGCCGGGCGGCTATCCCGAGCTGCATGCCGCGGCGCTGTCCGGGTCCGCGCAATGGCGCGCTTCGATCCGCGCCGCGCACGAGAAAGGAATGCCGATCGTCGCCGAATGCGGCGGCATGATGGCGTTGGCCGATTCGCTGGCCGACCAGGCCGGCAAGGAATGGCCGATGGCCGGACTGCTGCGCGGGCGGGTCGCACACCAGGAGCGGCTCGTGGGCCTCGGGTCGCAAGGCCTCGACACGCGGCACGGCCTACTGCGCGGCCACGCATTTCACTATTCGAGTCTCGATACCGCGCTGACGCCCGCCGCGCATACGGTGAAGCACCCATCCGGGCATGCGGGCGAGGCGCTGTACCGCATCGGCTCGCTCACAGCATCCTACTTCCACGCCTATTTTCCCTCCTGCCCGGCAGCGGTTGCGGCCATGTTTTCAAGGGGTGCGGCATGACCAGCACACTGATCATCGGCGGCGCGCGGTCCGGCAAAAGCGCGTATGCGGAAAGGCTCGCTCTCGCGTCCGGACGCGAGATCGTCTACATCGCAACGGCAAGCGCCGGAGACGACGAGATGGCCGGGCGGATCGCCCACCATCGAAGCCGCCGCCCCCCGCACTGGATCACGGTCGAGGAGCCGCTGGCGCTGGCGGCGCAACTGCAGCGCTGGAGCGCGCCGCAACGGCTGGTACTGGTCGACTGCCTGACGCTGTGGTTGTCGAACCTGATATTTTGCGACTCGGCCGGGTACCCCGATATTGGCGCTATCGCGCTGCCCGCCCGCTTCGAGCGGGAGCGCGCAGGCCTGCTGCATGCGCTCGCCCATCCCGGCGGCGACATCGTACTGGTATCGAATGAAGTGGGGATGGGAATCGTGCCGTTCGGAGCCGTGTCGCGCCGCTTCGCCGATGAAGCCGGGCGCCTGAACCAGGAGGTTGCCGGGCTTTGCGAACGCGCCGTGCTGGTTGCCGCCGGCCTGCCCCTGATGCTGAAGGGCCAGGCATGCTGACCGGATTGACGCTGCCGGCGATGGCACTGTTGCTGACCGCCGGCGTGGCGCTCGACCTGCTGCTTGGCGAGGCCCGGCGCTGGCATCCGCTGGTCGGCTTCGGCAGGCTGGCCGATGCACTGGAGCGGCGCCTGAATCGCGGCCGGGCCCGGCGCTGGCGCGGCGCATTTGCGTGGACGCTCGCGGTCTTGCCGGTGCTCGCCCTGAGTGCGTGGTTAAGCGCGGGCGCTCTGCTGCCGCACGCCGCACTCCTGTATTTTTGCCTTGGCTTGCGCAGCCTGCGCGAACACAACCTGCCGATCGCGTGCGCGCTCGGGCAGGGCGACCTGGCGCAGGCGCGCTTGCTGGCCGCGCGCATCGTCAGCCGCGATACCGAACATGCGGGCGAGTCGGAGCTGGCCAAGGCAAGCACCGAATCGCTTCTCGAAAACGGCAACGACGCCGTCTTCGGCACCCTGTTCTGGTTCGCCGTCGCCGGCGGCCCCGGGGCACTGCTGTTCAGGCTCGCCAATACGCTTGACGCGATGTGGGGCTACCGCAGCACGCGCTTTCTTGCATTCGGATGCCCCGCCGCGCGCATCGACGACCTGCTCAATTTCATCCCGGCGCGGCTGACCGCGCTGTCGTATGTCGTGCTGGCCGATGACCGGCGCCTGGCCTGGACTTGCTGGCGCGAGCAGGCACCCCATTGGCCCAGCCCGAATGCCGGTCCGGTCATGGCCAGTGGTGCCGGCGCGCTTGGCATTGCGCTGGGCGGCAGCGCGTCGTATGACGGCGTTGCCGAACAGCGGCCGGCGCTCGGACACGGGCGCGCTGCCGCAAGAGACGACATCGTGCGCGCATGGAATCTGGTCGTCGCGAGCACCGTGGTATGGGTCGCGGCGCTCGGCATTGTTGCCGCAACTGTCTATATCTGGGGAGCGCGGCATGCTTGAACACGGCGGCAACCTGCGCGCAGCCGCTGCACGATTCCCGCGCGGCTGCGCCGACTGGCTCGATCTTTCGACCGGCCTCAATCCGCATTGGTACCCCGCGCCAGAATTGGCCGGCAACGCATGGCACCGCTTGCCGGAAGTCGATCCCGCACTGGCCGAAGCGGCCGCCGATTACTATGGCGCCCCGCTGGTGCTGGCCGTGGCCGGCACCCAGGCTGCGATTCAGGCGCTGCCGCGGTTGCGCGCCCCTTCACGCGTCGTGGTCGCCGCGCCATCGTATGCCGAACATGCCCACCATTGGTCGCAGCACGGTCACGCGCTGCGGCAGGTTCCATTCGCCGGTCTCGAAGCGGCCGTTGGCGACTGCGACGTGATGGTTGTGTGTAACCCGAACAATCCCACGGGTGAATCCGTACCTCCGGCGCGGCTGCTCGATTGGGCGAACCGGTTGGCCGCTCGCGGCGGCGCAATGGTGGTCGACGAAGCGTTCGCCGACATGAGTCCGCATTCCAGCGTTGCGCCATGGAGCAGCCGGCCGGGTCTGATCGTATTGCGCTCGATCGGAAAATTCTTCGGGCTTGCGGGCGTACGTGTCGGCTTTGTCGCAGCCCACGCGCAACTGCTCGCCGCCCTCGCCGACACGCTCGGACCGTGGGCAGTGAGCGGCCCCGCGCAGCAGATCGCGTACGCGGCGCTACGCGACCGGCAATGGCAGGCGCACATGCGCAAGCGCCTGGCCGGCGACGGCGCGCGCCTTCACCGGCTGCTGGCCAGCCACGGCATCGAGGCCGGCGGTACCGCGCTATACCAGTGGTGGCCGGAACCGCGGAGCGAAGCATGTTGGCGCCATATGGCCGAACGCGGTATCTGGGTGCGTCTGTTCAGCGGCCCGGCAAGCGGCATCCGGCTTGGCCTGCCGCCGGACGAAAAGGGATGGCAGCGTCTGGCTTTTGCGTTGGATGAATGGACACGCCAATGAAAACCGTGATCGCCTCTCTGGCCTGCATCCTGGCGTTCGACGCTGGCGCCGCCATTACCGTGCACGACGACGACGGCAATCCGGTCACGCTGCAAAAACCCGCGCGGCGCATCATCGCAATGGCGCCACATGTGACCGAAATGCTGTTCGCCGCGGGCGGCGGCCAGCACATCATTGGCACCGTCAGCTACAGCGATTTTCCGGAGGCTGCCAAACGCCTGCCTCACATTGGCAGCAACCAGCAGATCGACATGGAGCGCGTCATCGCGATGCGGCCCGACCTGATCGTGGTCTGGAGGCACGGCAGCTCGGGACGCCAGATTGAACAGCTGCGCGCACTCGGCATTCCCATGTTCCATAGCGAGCCGCGCAAGCTGGACGACATTCCCGGCAGCCTGGGCCGCCTCGGCAAACTGATGGGCACAGAGAGCGTCGCGAATGGCGCGGCGGCGGCCTTGCGGCGAAGCCTGGCGCAGCTGGCCGGCCGTTATGCGAACCGCGCGCCGGTACGCATGTTTTACCAGGTGTGGGACAAGCCGCTTTACACGCTCAACGGCGCCCACATTGTCAGCGATGCAGTACGCTTGTGCGGCGGCGAAAACATCTTCGGGAAGATGAAAGTGACGGCGCCGGTGGTCAGTATCGAGGCGGTACTGGAGCAGGATCCGGAAGCGATCATCAGCACCGCGGAGCGCAGTGAGACCGACGGTGGCGTCAACCTGTGGAAGCCGTTCGGCAGCATGGCCGCGGTTCGGCGCGACAACCTGTTTCGCATCGACGGCAACCTGCTCAACCGCTCCGGTCCGCGCATGATCGAAGGCACCGCTGCCCTGTGCGAAAAACTTGAACTGGCACGCCAACATAGAAAGGACCCACCATGAGCCACTACCAACGCATTGCCTGCCTCTCGACCGAGTCGGCCGAAACGCTGTACGCACTGGGCGCGCAGCAATTCATCGCCGGCATCTCCGGCTTCACCGTACGCCCGCCGCGCGCGCGCGAGGAAAAGCCGAAGATCAGCGGTTTCTCTTCGTCGCGCATCGAGCGCATCCTGGCCGTCAAGCCCGATCTTGCGATCGGATTTTGCGATCTGCAGGCCGACATCTGCCGCGACCTGGCCCATGCCGGCGTCGAAGTCCACCTGTTCAACCAGCGCAGCATCGACGGCATCCTGCGCATGGTCGCGGTGCTGGCCGCGATGGTCCAGTGCGAGGAGGCGGGCAGCCAGTTGGTGGCACAGCTGCAGGCGCAGGTCGACTGGGTACGTACGCGGGCCGCGCAGTGGACGCGACGACCCATCATTTATTTCGAGGAATGGAACGAGCCGCTAATGAGCGGTATTGGCTGGGCCGCGGAAGCGATCGGCATTGCCGGCGGCGTCGATGCGTTCCCCGAACTGTCCGGACATCACAGCGCCAAGGAACGCATCATCGCCGATCCGATGGACGTGGTGCGGCGCGCGCCGGACATCATCATCGGCTCGTGGTGCGGAAAGAAATTCCAGCCCGATTCGCTGCGCCTGCGCGCAGGCTGGGACACCATTCCGGCGCTGCAAAACAACATGGTCTTCGAAATAAAATCCCCCGACATCCTCTCGCCCGGCCCGTCCGTCATCATCCATGGGATGCGCCAGGTGAGCGACATGGTGGCGCGCTGGCAGGAGCAGCAGGCGGCATGAGCTTCCCATTTCCAACGCTGATGGTACAGGGAACCACCTCCGATGCAGGCAAGAGCACCGTGGTGGCGGCACTATGCCGCTTGCTGAAAAACGAAGGCGTGCGGGTGGCGCCCTTCAAGCCGCAGAACATGGCATTGAACAGCGCGGTCACCGCGGACGGCGGCGAGATCGGGCGCGCGCAGGCACTGCAGGCGCTGGCCGCGGGCCTTGAGCCGCACACGGACATGAACCCGGTCTTGCTAAAACCATCGAGCAACACCGGAGCCCAGGTCATCATCCACGGCAAGGTGCGCGCCGAGATGAACGCGCGCGACTATCAGCAGTACAAGACGGTCGCGATGCAGGCGGTGCTCGAATCGTACACACGACTGCAGCAGCAGTATGACGTCATCATCGTCGAGGGCGCGGGCAGTCCCGCCGAGATCAACCTGCGCGAACGCGACATCGCCAACATGGGCTTCGCCGAGGCCGTCGATTGTCCTGTGGTGCTGGTCGCCGACATCGATCGCGGTGGCGTCTTCGCGCACATCGTCGGCACCCTCGCCTGCCTTTCGCCCGGCGAACGCCAGCGCGTGATCGGGTTCGTCATCAACCGCTTTCGGGGCGACATTTCCCTGCTCGAGCCTGGGCTCGAGTGGCTCGAACGGCAGACCGGAAAGCCGGTGCTGGCCGTGCTGCCCTACCTGCCGGGCCTGTACCTCGATGCCGAGGATGCGGTCGAAACAACACAGGCAGCACGCGGCACGTTCAAGGTGGTCGTGCCGCAGCTGCCGCACATGAGCAACCATACCGACTTCGACGCGCTGCGCGCCCACCCGGACGTCGACCTGCAATTCGCCGGCCCTGGCGGAGTCATACCCCCGGGCGACCTGGCGATCCTCCCGGGCAGCAAACATACGCGCGCCGATCTGGCCTGGCTCATCGGGCAGGGCTGGGCCCCATATCTCGCACGGCATTTGCGCTATGGAGGCAAGGTGATCGGCATTTGCGGCGGCTACCAGATGCTGGGGCGCGGCGTGGCCGACCCGGACGGAGTGGAAGGCGCGCCCGGAGTATCGGCCGGATTGGACCTGCTCGACATCGACACCGAACTGACGCGCGAAAAACGGCTGGCGCAAGTGAAGGGGCGATGCGATTTCGCCGATGCCAGCGTGAGCGGGTATGAAATACACATGGGTAGGTCGAGCGGCGCCGGCCTGGCCAAGCCAGCGTTCTGGATCGCGGGGCGGCCGGAAGGCGCGCGCTCTGGCGACGACCAGATCCTCGGCAGCTATCTTCACGGGATGTTCGACACGCCCTCGGCATGTTCAGCCCTGCTGCGATGGGCAGGCCTGGACTCCCAAACGAGCATTGATGCCGGCTGGTTGCGCGAGCAGAGCCTGGAGAAGATTGCACATGCCGCGAAGCCGCTGCTGGCGGCACTTGTCAGCAGTGGTGCATGAACGCCGCTGGCAAATCCGGGACGAAAAAAAACCCCAGCAGACGAATCTGCCGGGGTTTTTTCATATAACTAGCCTGACGATAACCTACTTTCACACTGGTTGCAGCACTATCATCGGCGCAAAGTCGTTTCACGGTCCTGTTCGGGATGGGAAGGGGTGGTACCGACTTGCTATGGTC
>JBAQKU010000203.1:0-8397 GCA_049301315.1 Telluria sp. | reverse complement strand
AATGGACTTGCAAGGAATGCGGCTGTCTTCACAATCGTGATGTCAACGCTGCCAAGAACATTCTCCGTCGCGGACGTGCGACGCTAGAAGTAGGAATCTCCGCCCTTCAGGACGGGGAGGACGTCAACTGAAAACCTTCCAGGCCAGAAGTCGATCGCATTTCAAACCAACGACGGCGAGCGCGGTCAAAGTTTGTCTGTGTTGTCGGCCGTCTTGTCCCCATTCGCAACATGCGCTTGGTGCACGGCCAGTTCGGGAGAGATACGATGAGATCGCTTGCAGTCATTCTCGTTTGCTTGTTCGCCGCACAAGCGCATGCGCAAGATACGGCAGTTGTGCGGAAAATGTCGGAAAATACATTCACGCCGATTGAAGGGATGCCTTCCTGCGTCACCCAGGCGGTGCAAAGCGGTGACCCCTCCAAGGGGGCGGCAGTCATCTTGTTCAAGGCCAAAACCGGCTGCGTGATCCCCTGGCATTGGCATACGCCGACCGAACGCATCATGGTGGTGGCCGGCTCGGCGACACTGCAGTTGAAGGATAGCGCAAGCACTGGCGTGCTCGGCCCGGGCAGCTACGCGCTGCTTCCCACCAAGAGCGTGCATCAGTTCACGTGTTCTTCCGCCTGTACCGCGTTTGTGACTTCCGATGCCGCCTTCGATATCCACTATGTCGATGCGGGAGGAAAGGAAATTCCGACCGAGACGGCGCTGATGAAGAAAAAATAACCGGTCCGGGTGCCGGCGCCGCGCCGCCCCCGGACCATGAGGTCCGCCCTGAAGTTGCTCAGGCTGCCAGTACGTCCTTGTAAAGGCGGCGTGACTCCGGTGTGGCGAACTCGGAGTTATGCCACAGCAGGGTAAAGGTGCCGCCCACCGCGCGGCAGGCGTCTTTCAGTTGTATGAACCTGGCAAGCGATTCCGGTCCTGTGCCCAGGCCGATATAGCGCTGGTTCATGACGGTGCACTCCATCGCGATGAGCGGTCGTATGCGCAGGTTCAGCTGTTTGCCCGCGATCGGGTCAAGTGCCGGATATTCAAAGCAGGTGCCGCAGCGAAATCCGGGAAGATCGGCATAGCCGAGCGTGCTGTCGTAGGCCATGCCGGCATGTTCCCAGCCATACATGGTGGTCGGCGTTTCCCATCGCAGGTAATGCATCCTGCCGCCCCATGCGTCCTGCTCGATGCCTTCTTCCGCGCAAATGCGCTTGAGGCGGCTCGCCTCGCCCGCGATCAGGTCGGGCGCGTTAAAGGTGCCGAAGCTTGGGTGCAGGCCGATTTCGTGGCCCCGCTTATGTATGCGTCCCATCAGGTCGCGTATCGCCGGATGCTCCGGTTCGTAGTCGGCGTCCTTGTCGGGATCGGTGCGGCCACAGATAAAGTAGAAGGCGCTCACCAGGCCCTGCCGTTCCGAGACATCCATGATCCAGTCGAATGTATTGGCCGGGTCGTCCGGGTGCAAACAGGTTTGGGTGTTCAGGCGCACCCTGGGCGCTACAAAAGGGCTTTTGAAATCGTGGCGCTTCAGGAAATCGCCGGCGACCTTGCGCAGGATGTTGCCCGCACTGCCGAAGCCATAGCGGCTGGGGCGGTCCACGTCGTGCGACACCTTGAGGTCGAAGCGGTGCCGCTTGAGGCTCAGGTGCGGCCAGGCGCGCTGCGCGACCTGCCTGAGTACGTGCAGCCATTCGTCGACCACGGGGCGGTCCAGGTACGCATGCTTGAACGCATGGGAGGCGGAGGCGGGAAACCGGCAGTGGTCGTCCAGGTCGGCGTACCCGACTTCTTCCTGCCGCGACAGCATCCAGTAGGTCAGGCCGAGGACGTCGTAGTAGATGCGATAGCCTGTTTGCGCATCTACAATCAGCGGCGTTCGCAGACGCGCCGCTCCGGGGGCAGGGAGCGGGCGTCCCAAAGGCATGTCCCAGCCTTCGGCCGCGCCGTTCCAGCGCGTGCAGGGCAAGCCCGAGTCTGCGCGGCTGAACGTGGCCGGATCGGTGCATATGTCGATATAAGTGGCGCTGCCCTCGGTGGCCAGGCGAACGATGCCAGGCTCGGCGCAGTGCAGGCGAACCGGATGGCCGAAGCGTTCAAGCAGAATCTGCTGCAGCCAGGCAAGGATTGCGGGACGCTGCCAGGTAGGCTGCGCTTTCATGGTGTTCCCAAGCCGATCGACATACGCTCACTCCAAGCTCATCGCTATTTTTCGCGTCGGTTCGCATGCAGGAGATCTTTTATCTGGTTTTCTTGATTTCTCGCCACCGAAATATCGTAACGTTCAAATCCGGTATTCGGCAACGCCGCCGTATTGATTGTTTTCTCTACATCAAGGAATCGAGATTTGGTGGCTTTCCCAAGCCTGGAATATGCCTGCCGTACGCTTCCACAGAAACATTATTGTCACAAGCATCATGTTCCTTGGCCAAATCGGCGCACTTGCGCTAGCTCATCAATGAACCATGTTGGCTTGGAAGGATGAAAGATTGCGCTGCGCTCGTGCGTGAAGATGCTTTCGCCAAAGCGAACGGCGCAGCACCGGTGTGTGCCCGAAGCAGTTGCAGAGGCGGGAATGCACGATCGATTCCCGCCCCCGGCCTTAGCGGCTGGCCGATTTCATCGCGGGCGCCGCGAGGCGATCCTGTGGCGTCTTGCCGATCATGTAGACGGCGATCGCCGACACCACGCCCGACAGGATGACATAGCCGACGATATGCCACGGTTCGCCGCCGCCGGTCTTGAGCAGATAGGTCGCAATGATCGGCGTCAGGCCGCTGGCAAAGATGCCGGAGAACTGATAAACGAAGGAAATGCCGGTGTACCTGACCTTGGCGTCGAACAGGTCGCAGAACAGCGCAGCCTCGGGGCCATACACGGACGAATACAGGATCCCGAAAGGGATGATGATGGCCAGCCACAGCATCAGGATCTGGTCGGAAAAGTGAAGAAAGATCCAGAACGCCGGCAACGCCGAAAAAGCGGTGATCAGGGCACCCCAGAAATAGACCTTGGTGCGGCCGATGCGGTCGGACAGGCGGCCGAAAAACGGGATGAAGAAGCACATGACGATGGCCGATGCCATCACCCCGACCAGCGCCTCGGTGCGCTCGATCTTGATGGTGCTGGTCAGGTAGCTGATCGAGAACACGCCGAACACGTTGAAGAAGACACCGTCGATATAGCGCGCGGCCATGCCCTTGGCGACGTTGCCGGGGTAACGCTTGAGCAGATCGAGAAACGGGATCTGGGTTTCGGCGTTGCTCGCTTTGACGGCCCTGAACTCGGGCGTTTCCATCACGTTCAGGCGGATCCACATGCCGATGAACACGAGCAGGGCCGACAGGATAAAGGCCACGCGCCAGCCCCATGCGAGGAATTGGGCATCGGTGAGGGTGTAGGACAGCACCGCCACCACGCCTGAGGCCAGGCACAGGCCGATTGCCAGGCCGATCTGCGGCAAGCTGGCGTAGAAACCGCGCTCGTTGGCTGGCGCATATTCATACGCCATCAGCACGGCGCCGCCCCATTCCCCGCCCAGCCCGATACCCTGGACTATACGCAGCAGCAACAGCAGGATGGGAGCCCACATGCCGATCTGTTCATAATCGGGCAGCACCCCGATCAGGAAGGTGGCCACGCCCATGATCATCAGGGTCATCACGAGCATGCTCTTGCGGCCGATCTTGTCGCCGAAGTGGCCGAAGATAATGCCGCCGATCGGGCGCGACAGGAAGCCGGCGGCGAACGTTCCGTACGCCAGCATGGTCGAGACCAGCGGGTCGGAGTCGGGAAAATACAGTTTGCTAAAGACGATGCCGGCGACCACGCCGTACAGGAAAAAATCGTACCACTCGATCGTCGCGCCGATCACGCTTGCCATCACGACGCGCCGTAATTCCTTCTTTTTGTCTGGGCTGTTTAACATCTTGTCTCCGTTCTTTTATATATTACGTGAATGCGCCGCGTGCCAGAAGCTGGCATATGATCGAGCAACACGGCTGTCTCTTTACATCTGCTGGCGCCAGCTGCGGCGCCTGGCGTTTTCAAGCCGTATGCTCACTCGCTTCGGCTTGTTGCGCTTCTTGTGGTACTGCTTGTTGCGGTTCTGCCTGGCGGGCCCGGTATGGCGGCCTTGCCAGCGCGTCGGCGATGATCATGTCGGCCGCCTTTTCGGCGATCATGATGGTCGGGGCATTGGTGTTGCCGGAGATGAGCTCCGGCATGATGGAGGCATCGACCACGCGCAAGCCGCTGATGCCGTGCACGCGCAAGCGCTGGTCGACCACCGCCATCTCGTCGTGCCCCATCTTGCAGGTGCCGCTTGGGTGGTAAATCGACTGGCTGAACTGTCTTGCCGCGTCCAGCAATTGCTGATCTGTCTGGTAGTGCGCTCCGGGCACGAATTCCGAGGTGATGTGCGCGGCCAGCGAGGGCGCGGTCGCGATGCGCCTGGCCACCCGCAATGCCGCCACTGCCACGGCCTGGTCGCGTTCGTCGGACAGGTAATTGGCCTGGATTTCGGGATAGACCAGGGGATCGGCCGACCTGATCGCGACATGGCCGCGGCTATGCGGACGCAACTGGCATACCGAACAGGTGAAGGCGGAAAATTTGTGCGCGCCTTCGCCCGGCTTGTCGGCACTTAAGGGCTGCATGTGGAACTGGATGTCCGGCCTGGTCAGTTCCGGGCTCGACTGCGTGAAAATGGCGACCTGGCTGGCGGCCAGGGTCAGCGGGCCCGAGCGGAAAAGCATGTATTGCAGGCCGATCCACAGCTTGTTGAATATGTTGTTGACCTCGTCATTGAGGGTCTTTAGCCGGGTCTTGAATACCAGCCGGATCTGCAGGTGATCCTGCAGGTTCTGGCCGACACCCGGCAGCGCATGCACCACTGGCACGCCGACCGACTCGAGCAGCGCGCGCGGACCGACGCCGGAGCACTGGAGTATCTGCGCCGAGCCGATCACGCCCGCACTGAGGATGACTTCGCGCTGCGCCATGACGCGCTGCAGCTTGCCCTCGTGGCGATATTCGACGCCGACCGCGCGCTTGCCTTCGAACAGCACGCGCATGATCTGCGCCTTGGTCAGCACCTTCAGCTGGGGGCGCTTCCTGGCCGGACGCAGGAAGGCTTTCGCCGTGCTCCAGCGAAAGCCCTGGCTCGCAGTTTGCTGGAAATAGCCGACCCCTTCCTGCTCGGCGCCGTTGTAATCGTGATTGAACGGAATGCCCGTTTCCTTTGCCGCTTCGATGAAGGCATCGGCGATCGGGCGGCGCAGGCGCAGGTCCGATACCTTGAGCGGGCCGCCCACGCCGTGGTAGCGGTCGGCGCCGCGTTCCTGGTCTTCCGATTTCTTGAAGTAGGGCAGTACATCGTCATAACCCCAGCCCTCGTTGCCCAGTTCGGCCCAGCGATCGTAGTCTTGCTTCTGGCCGCGCACATAGAGCAGGCCGTTGAGCGAGCTGGAACCGCCCAGCACCTTTCCGCGCGGCCACTGCAACTGGCGCCCCGCGATGCCCTTGTCCGGTTCGGTGACGTAACACCAGTCAAGATTGGGATCGTGCATGGTCTTGAAATAGCCGACCGGCACGTGGATCCATGGATTGTTGTCGCTGCCGCCTGCCTCGAGCAACAGAACGCGGGTGGCCGGATCGGCCGACAGGCGGTTCGCCAGGACGCAGCCGGCCGAGCCGGCGCCCACGACGATATAGTCAAAACTGGGTGACATGCTGCTTGTCTCCTTCTGAAAACGGTAAGTAAACATGGCACTTCTGCGGCGCCATTTTTCCTATAAACTGCACACTGATATCAAATAGCTGTATGTTGTAACAACACGTGCCTATATATAATTCAAGCCGGGACCGACCTTCAATCGGAACCTTGCGAAACAGGGAAAAGTGAAACGGAATATGGATGAAGTGTTTCAGAACCAGAGCGAAAGCGATGCACCGGCCGCGGCCGGCGCGGACGATGCACGCGGCCTGCGCGTACTGCGCCTGATCGAGCACCTGGCGGGCGCCACCTTGCCGCTGACCCTGTCGCAACTGGCCGCGCGCATGCAGGTGCCGAAGGCAACCATGATGCGCACGCTCGACAACCTGGAACGGCACGGCTATGTGCTGCGCACCCCGTTCGGGCGCGGTTATGTGCCCGGTGCGGCGGCCACCAACATGGCATTGATCACCTTGCGTAACAATGCCCTGATCCGTCTTTGCCGCGGCATCCTGGGCAATCTGGTCGCAGCGACCGGCGAGAACTGCAACCTTGCGGTGCCGAAGGGAAATGTCGTGGTCTACATCGAGCGCGTCGAGACCGATCAGCCGCTGCGGCTGCACCTGGTGCCGGGCGCGGAGGCGCCCATGCATTGCACCGCCAGCGGCAAGCTGTTCCTGTCGCGTTTGTCGCTGGCCGAACAGCGCAAGCTGGTCTCGACGCTGCCGCTCACCAGGATGACCCCGAAAACGATCACCGATCCGGCCCGGCTGAGCGCCGATCTGGCGCAGGTGGCAAAACAGGGGGTCGGGATCGACGATGAAGAATACATCCTCGGGATGGTGGCCATCGCGGTGCCGATTTGCGCGGCCGATGGGCAGGTGGTCGCGGCTGTGGCTTGCCACGCCTCGGAAGCGCGCAAGTCGGCCCGGCAGTTGCTCGAATACCGGCCGCGGCTGGAGCAGGCCGCGCTGGAGATGCGCCCGCTCCTGATGGAGTGATCGCGCGCCAGCGCGGCTTGGAGGCAGAACGGCGCTGGCGCCGCGATGTTCAGTCCCTGTTGTTGCACGCCTCGGTCCCGTACGGGCTGGTCAGGCCCGGCGGCGTGATGTTGATGTCAATCAGGTCCTTGGACAGGGCGCTCAGCCAGAAGGCGTGGCGCGCCAGCGATTCGGTTCCCGCGACCGTGCCCGTTACCGTCAGCTCGACCCGCACCCAGTTGGCGCGGTCGCGCGGATAGCGCAGCGATACCGTGGTCAGGCCCAGCGCGTCGGTCTTGCCGCTGGCCACGACCGACAGCGGAATGCCGGGATCGAGCAGGCCGTTCCCATTGAGGTCGTCGGCGCGCTCATACAGGCCCTTGCGCTGCCGGTCCTCGTTTGCGCACTCGCTGGTGGGCATGGCCACCCAGCGGCCGGGGACCACTGACTCGGCGGTGAGCGGCACCCATTTGTAGCCGCCCTTGCGGTACCAGGTGGGCCAGGCGGCCGCGCTGATGGCCACGTCCTTGACCGGGTTGCCGGCGCTGTCGGAGACGAACACCGCGAAATCCTGCTGCAGCACGGCGGGCGAGAACTCGGCGAGCTGGTTGCCGGTGCCGAACTGGATCGAGAGCGCCTTCTTGTTGACCGTCAGTGTGGTCGCGGAAACGGTGGCGGGGAGGGCGGCGATACGGGCCTCGATCAGGGTGCCGTCCTTGCCGCTGTCGGCCGGGCCGGCCTCGAACTGCGCGCGCGCCACGCCGTCGCTGCCGGTCACGCTGCTAAACGGGGAGAGCAGGGTGCCGCCGCTGGGATCGGACTTGATTGCGAACTGGACCAGCGCCCCTTTCACCAGGTTGTTGCCGGCGCTGCCGTCGCGCACCACGGCAATGAGCGTGCTGCGCTCGCCCGCCCCGAGCACGGCCAGGTCCGACTGCAGGTTGAGCGTGGCGCCGGCCTTGAGCGGCGCGACGAATTCGAGCCGGGTCGAGCCGCTCGGCCCGCCCGTGATGGCCGCCTCGATCGTGCTCACGCCGGTATTGGCGGAGCGGATGTAGCTGGTGGGCAAGTTCGAGCCCAGCAGCGCCCGGGCGCCCGCCAGCGGATTCTGGCACTGCGCATCGCTGTAGAGCTGTCCGCGTGAAGCGCTCAGCAGCACCGTGCCGCCCTGGCCGGTCGTATACATGCCGTTCACCGGCTGGCATGCTCCCACGGCCACCTCGGCCAGTACTTCGGCGCCGCCGCTGCCGAGCGCGACGGCCGGCGTCAGGCTCACCTCGCTGCCGCCCACCGCAATGGTCCGGGTGAGCGTGGCGCCCAGCGCGGCCAGCGTGATCTGCTCGTTGCCGCGCCGGCTTGCATCGATGCGCAGCGGAACCCGGCCCAGGCTGTCGCTGACCTTGGCGGCGACAAACACCACGTTGCCGTTGCTGGCACTGGCCGTCAGCGCCGCGCCGCTGACCGGGCGTCCGGCCGAATCGAGCACGGTGGCGACCAGATCGGCCGAGCTGCCCACGTTCATGCTGGACGGGGCGGCAAACGCGAGCTGGGTGCCGACCACGTTCACAACCGAGCTGGTGCTTTGGGTGCCCACCTTGACCGTGACCACGATCGGGCGGTTCAGCGGCGAGCCGCCGGTGCCGAGCACCGCGCTGGCCTTGCCGGCCTGGTCGGTGCTGGCGCCCTTGACCGTCAGGATGCCGGAGTC
>JBAQKU010000202.1:0-2764 GCA_049301315.1 Telluria sp. | reverse complement strand
CCGCTGGTGCGCGCGCGCTCCTGTCGAGGGCAGTGCAGCGGCGGCATGCGTCGACGGTTCCAGTGTTGCACTCATGATGGCCTCCATGGTCAAGCCTTGATCTTGAACGAGTCGGCGTAGGCCTTCGGGTTCCTGCCGTCCCAGACGGTCCCGTCGATCATCTTCACACTGCGCATCGGCGTCTTCGGCACGCTCACCTTGGCCAGCGCCGCTGCCTCCTTGTAGAGCGCGATCTGGTTGACGGCGCTGGCGGTGGCCAGGTAATCGGGCTCGCCCTTGAGCAGGCCCCAGCGCTTGTGCTGGGTCATGAACCACATCCCGTCCGACAGGTACGGGAAGTTGACGCTGCCGTCATTGAAGAACTTCATGCAGTCCGGGTCGTCCCAGGTCTTGCCCAGGCCATTCTGATAGCGCCCCAGGATGCGCTGGTTGATCACGTCGACCGAGGTGTTCACGTACGACTTGTCGGCGATGGTCGCGGCCATCTTGTTCTTGTTCGACAGCGAGGCATCGATCCACCTGCTTGCGTCGAGCACCGCGGCGACCAGCGCGCGTGCCGTGTTGGGATATTTCTTGACCCACTCGAGCGTGGTGCCGAGCGTCTTTTCCGGATGGTCCTTCCAGATGTCCTGGGTGGTGGCGGCCGTGATGCCGACGCCGTCGACGATGGCGCGGTGGTTCCACGGCTCGCCCACGCAAAAGCCGTCCATGTTCCCGACCCGCATATTAGCCACCATCTGCGGCGGCGGCACCGTGATGACCCTGGCGTCCTTCATCGGATCGATGCCATGCGAAGCGAGCCAGTAGTACAGCCACATGGCGTGGGTGCCGGTCGGGAAGGTCTGCGCGAACGAGTACTCGCGCTTGTCGGTGTGCATCAGCTTGGCGAGCGAAGGTCCGTCGACGCCGCCCTTGTCGGCCACCTTCTTCGACAGCGTGATGGCCTGGCCGTTGTGGTTGAGGTTCATCAGTACCGCCATGTCCTTGCGCGCACCGCCCACGCCCATCTGCACGCCGTACACCAGGCCATACAACACGTGCGCGGCATCGAGCTCGCCGTTGACCAGCTTGTCGCGCACGCCGGCCCACGAGGCCTCCTTGCTCGGAATGATCTTGATGCCGTACTTCTTGTCGAAGCCCAGCACCGACGCCATCACGATCGAGGCGCAGTCGGTCAGCGGAATGAAGCCGACCTTGACCTCCTCTTTCTCGGGCTTGTCCGAGCCTGCGGCCCACGCGCCTGTGCCGAGGGCGCCCAAGGCGGCGGAAGCGCCGGCCTTGAGCAGGCTGCGGCGAATGGGATTGGTTGTGCTATCGGTGGTCATGGTTCCCTCGTTGGCAATTGGAAGCGGTTGGCAAGCGCACTCGAATGCTGCAGTGCGTCTGCCGCTAGCCAAGCTTGAGCAATTGGTGTGCCAGCCGAAATCAAGGCACGCGCGAGGGGAACGGCCGCTGCAAGCGACAAGCCCGGGCGTTTTCGGGCACCGTTATTGTGCAACGCACCAAAAAGCGTGCACCGGCGGAAAGTCAGGAGGGAAACAAACTGGCGATGTTCGCTCTGCCAACATCATCGAGCTACCGCGTCAGGACTGCGAGGCGATCTGGCGCAGCGCCTGTTCGAACACCTCGACCGGCTGCCCGCCCGAGATCAGGTGGCGGTCGTTGATGATAATCGCAGGCACCGAGCTGATGCCCTGGCGCTGGTAAAACCGTTCGCGCTCGCGCACCTCGGCGGCGTAGCTGTCGGATGCGAGGATGCGGGCCGCCTCGGCTTCGTCGAGCCCCACTTCGCCGGCCACGCGCAGCAGCACGGCATGCGCTCCGGGGCTGTCGCCCTTGGTGAAATAGGCCTCGAACAGCGCGTGCTTGAGTTCGCGCTGGCGCCCTTGCTGTTCGGCCCAATGCAGCAGGCGGTGCGCGCCGAAGGTGTTGTAGATGCGGTCGCGCCGGTCCATCTCGAAGCGAAAGCCCAGTTCGGCGCCGCGCGCGCGGATCATCTCGCGCGTCTTGGCGCCCTGCTCCGGCGTGGCGCCGTATTTTTGCGCGAGGTGCTCGCCGATGTCCTGGCCTTCGGGCGCCATGTCCGGGTTCAGCTCGAACGGCTGGAAGTGCAGCTCGGCACTTGCCACATCCTTGACGCGCTCGAGCGCCTGCTCGAGGGCGCGCAGGCCGATCACGCACCAGGGGCACGATACGTCCGACACGAAATCGATCTTGATTTGTTTGCTCACGTCCAACCGCCTTCCTTCGCTGTGGCCGGCGCACGGTGCGCGGGCCCAAACACCCTATATTGGCGCAGCGCTTGCTAATTCAATAGCACAAAGGCGCGAAGGAATTGGGTTGGACTCAGGCAGGAAGCGCGAAGTCGAGACTCGAAATTGAAAAATTAACGTCGTCCTCGCGAACGCGGGGACCCCATTTGCAAGCAAAGTGGTGGGACATACCTATCCACTGGGCGCATAAATTGGGGGGAATTCATGCAGTGCATGAGTTCCCGCTTTCGCGCACTGCTGTCCGGAATAAAACCGTTGACATTGTCGACGTGCGCATCGCCAAAGGGCTGCTCGCCTAACCTTCAACCCGACACTTAAACTCGTCGTTCCCGCGAAAGCGGGAACCCCATTTGCAAGCAAAGTGGTGGGACGTACCTATCCACTGGGCGCATATATTGGGTTCCCGCTTTCGCGGGAACGACGAGTTTAAGTGTCGGGTTGAAGGTTAGGCGAGCAGCCCTTTGGCGATGCGCACGTCGACAATGTCAACG